>NZ_JBEXQG010000049.1:0-64937 GCF_040612485.1 Streptomyces sp. NPDC006385 | reverse complement strand
CCGGCATGGGCGGGGCGCCCGCGGGCGCGGCGGCCGGCGGGTAGCCGTAGCCACCCTGGGCGCCGCCGGGCCGTCTGGCCGGGGCGGCGGGCGCGGCGGCCTGCTGGCTCTGCTGGTCGGTGGAGCCGGCGAGCGTACGGCTGCGCACCCGGTACAGGCCGGTGTCGAGGTCGTCGGCCTTCTCCAGGTTGACCTTGATCGGGCCCATGAAGGTGTAGCGCTGCTGCTTGGCGTAGTCGCGGACCATGCCGGCGAGCTCGTCGCCGAGCTGGCCGGAGTAGGGGCTCAGGCGCTCGTGGTCCGGCGCGCTCAGCTCCACGATGAAATCATTGGGTACGACCGTGCGGTCGCGGTTCCAGATGGTCGCGTTGTTGTCGCACTCGCGCTGGAGCGCTCCCGCGATCTCCACGGGCTGGACCTCGGACTTGAACACCTTGGCGAAGGTGCCGTTGACCAGACCTTCGAGACGCTGCTCGAACTTCTTCAGGACTCCCATGGGGCACCTCCTCCGTCGCCTGCTTCGTCCTGCATCCCGCCGGGCGGGTACTGCCTTACCTGGTACTGCTTACTGATCGTATCCACGCGCCGGTCAATCGGCTGGTTCCCCCTGTCGACCCGGTCGACGGGTGTCGACGCCCTCGAAGTTCCCTCCGGAGCTCCCCTTCGAACTCCTTACGCACACAGTCTTGCCATGGATCGTAGAGGGGGCCGCAGACCAGTGTCCCGCACCTGACTGTGGACCCCGACCGGCTCCTGGGGAGATACGTGGTACCGGTACGAGGTTGATACGGGAACAGGTCGCCGTTGATACGGAACGCGAGGTTCCTGATGAGGTTCCTGATACGGGGCGGGGGGCGCCCCTGATCGGCCGATGCCGGGAGTGGACGCCGACTGTGCTGGTGGGCGGCCGCATGGCGGCTGCCCAGCGATAAGGGATGTGAACCCACCCTGGACGGCGTGCTAATGTTCTGGGTGTCGGAAGGCGCCAGGCCCCAAGGGGCACAGCCGGAAGACACACCCAATGCGCGGGTGGCGGAATAGGCAGACGCGCTGGATTCAGGTTCCAGTGCCCGCAAGGGCGTGGGGGTTCAACTCCCCCCTCGCGCACCATGAGATACCGATGAACGGGTCTCTGCCGGTGACGGAAGTCACGGCAGAGGCCCGTTTCTCGTGTGCCGGCCGTTGTGAGGCATCACACAGCCTGGCCAGGGCATACGGCAGGCCCCGACGCGTGAGCTATCTCACGGGTGGGGCCTGTCTCAGTCGCGCTGGAGTGCCGAGGCGGAGTGATCTGTGCCGCCGGTGCCAGGTGGCCGCGATGAGGGGTTCGGGATCGAGCCCGCTCTGGGGCACGAGGACGAAGCGGGCGGTGTGGCACTTCGCCGCGGTCTTCCCGGCCCGGCTGCGACACGGACTCCCGGCCGGGGCTGCGAATCGCGACCGCGGAGATGCGATCACTCCGAGGGGTTTCGCAGAACTCTCGCAACCGGTCATCCATGAGAATCACCGGCCGCGACGACCATCGCGCGTTGTCACATGTCAATTGGGCGGCAGTTTCGGGGAGCGGGAGCGGGAGCGGGGGCGGGGTTGCGCGGTCGCGGGGGCCGTGGGGGCCGTGGGGGCCGCGGTGCCGTGGTGGCCGTGGCAAGGGCGAGCCCCCCCCGTTCGCACTTGTGTATCGGTGTCCTGCGGCATGGGGGGCGTGGGCGGAGGCGGAATATGGCACGGCCTAGCATCCAGTCGTGGTGACCAAGGCGACGTCCCCGGTGGATGTCGGTCGTGGGCGGACGCCCGCGCCGTGGAGGGGAACGCCCGTGCAGCGTGTGATGAAGAAGATCTGGAAGGCCCGGCTCGGGGCGATCGGTCTGCTGGCGGGGCTGGTGACATGGCTGGGCGTCGTCGGCTACTCCATCTCCACCGAGCCGCCCCCCGGGGGCCGCGAGCCTTCAGGCGCTGCGCGCGGACGTGGGGAGGGCCGTACGGGACGAGGACGCGGACGCGCTGCAGAACCTGTTCGACGGGGACACGGTTTCCGAGGACTACGCCGCGAGCTACGTCGGGAAGCTGGGCCCGAAGCCGGTGGCCGACCTCCGGGCGGAGACGAAGCAGCGGTACGGCGCCACCTTCGTGGTCGTCAGCGCCGCCTCGGGCGACCGGCCGCTGTGCACGGCGTGGCCTGTTGACCGAACTAACTCATGAGTCTTCGCAGCTCAGGTGGGGGATCTGCTAGCTTCCCGACGTGCTTGATGAGCAAGGTCCCGGAAGGGATCTGAGGGACTTCGTCCTGCCCGAGTTAGGCCGGCTACTGGAGACGGGAGACCCCTGGGAGCCGTTCAGGGTGCTGGATCCGGTCGGGAGACCGGTGGAGCCCACCGTGCTGTATCTCAAGGAGCTGATGGCGAGGGACAGCTCGCCGCTCACGCCGCGCTCGTACGGCATGGATCTGCTGCGCTGGTTCCGGTTCTTGTGGGTGCTCGGGATCGAGTGGGACCGTGCGACCCGGGAGGACGCCCGGGACTTCATGTTGTGGATGAAGGTGGCGGACAAGCCGGTACGCGTCCACTGGCGCCACCGAGGCAAGGCCCATTCCGAGATCCCACCGCCTCGCAGTGCCAGGCCGGTGCCGGGGACACCGAATCCCGTGACCGGCAAGCCCACCGTCGGGACGAAGTACTCGCCGAGAACCCGCGCTCACTGCGAGACGGTGCTGCGGCAGTTCTACGACTTCCACCTGGATGGCAACGTCGGGGCATTGCTCGTCAACCCATTCCCGTTGGTCCGTGAACGCCGCTCAGCTCGGCCCGGGTCGCACAGCGATGGTGAGAAGAAGCACCGGAACCGGCGCACGGGCCTCTACCGGCCGACCGTTCCTCATCAGATCCCGCGGCGGATTCCCGACGAGAAGTACACCGAGGTCTTCGCCGGGCTGCGCTCGCACCGCGACCGGGCCCTGCTGGCCTTCTGGATAGCCACCGGTGCCCGAGCCGAGGAACTGCTCACCGCCAAGCAGGGCGGTGCGGTCGTCGGCGAGCAGACCGTCGGCGTGATCCGCAAGGGCAGCCGCGAGTACCAGGAGCTGCCCGCCACCCCGGACGCGTTCGTCTGGCTGCGGCTCTACCAAGAGGCCGCGTGGAGGAAGGGCGTCCCTCGTGGCCGTCATCATCCACTGTGGTGGACGCTACGGCGCCCTTGGCGGCCGCTGGAGTACGACGCGGCCCGCATGATGTTCAACCGCGCCAATGAACTCCTGGGCGCCAACTGGACGCTTCACGACCTTCGGCACACGGCGACGTTCCTGATGCTCGACGACCCGAACATGCCGCCGGTCTACGTGCAGAAGGTCCTCGGTCATAAGTACCTGTCGACCCTGGACATCTACAACCGTCCCACCAGAGACGACGTCATCGCCGCCGGGCTTGCCCACCATGCCCGTCAGGAGCAGCGACGCAAGGAGCCTCCCGTGCCCGTCGACGAACCGTCTTACAACCCTGACTCCTTGTCCATCCTCTTCGGCCGGGACGTGTCATGACCAGCGTTGCGACACACGTCGCCTCGAGTTTCGTCCCGCGGGAAACGAGCTTGGTGGGCGCCGAAGCGCTCGCCTTGATGGACCGATTCCCACCTCGGGAAAAGCCGAGTACGTGGCCGGCAACGGCTCTCTCGCGCGGAGAAGTCCTTGAGCGGCTGGCTCGGCCGCCGCTGCGAGCAGCGGACAGCAGAGCTCAGGAAACTCGTGTGTTCGGTGCACGCCTCGTGCTGGATTGGCTGGCGACCTACCCCGGCGAGACCTGGCAACAGCGCTGGCAGGCGAGCCCGGCCCACGGCCTGCAGATCGCGTCCCAAGGATGGAGGGATGCCTTCGCGAAGTGGGCCCGCTCGGAATCACGTGTGTCCCGGCGCGAGACGCTGCTGGTCGGGGTCCTGGCGCTGCTCTGCGCGGATGCTGTCAGACCCAGCCCCGAGTTCCTCATCGGGTCAAGATCGCGGCACCTCCGACCGGCTCTGGAGGCGGCACGCGACCCCGAGGGATTCGCTCGGCTGCGAGCGTCACTGCCGACCAACCTGTCGTCGGCTGATGGTTCGTCCGGGCTGAAGACCATCGCGGAGATCATGGCTTGCCAAGGCGGCACCATCAAGGACATCGTCGTCGGTGACCTGCTGCTATGGCACCGCGCGAACCGCACCAACAGCAACCGGCGGATCGAGCTCGCCTACACCTGGCTGCGCGACTTGGGCCTCTTTCCAGCAGACGCACCGCACACGCTGTTCCGGATCTCGCACCGCACCGGGCAACTCACTGCGGCAGAACTTGTGGACCGCTACCAGCTGCAGTGCCGGCCGGTCCGCGATCTGTTAGTCGCCTACCTTTCCCATCGGTCCGTAGGGCTGGACTTCACATCGCTGCAGTCGCTCACGAACTCGCTGGCGCTTCGGTTCTGGGATGACCTGGAGCGGCACCATCCGGGCGTCGACTCTCTTCGGCTGCCAGCTGAGGTGATCACTGCCTGGAAGCTCGGTCTGGCCACGAAGACCGTCCGCAAGCGTCTGCCCGACGGCTCGTTCCGCGAGGTCACAGAGCCACGCAGGAACGCAACTGCCATCAAAACCCAAGTCCGGGCCCTGTACCTGGACCTGGCGGAGTGGGCTGTGGAAGACCCCAGCCAGTGGGCCGCTTGGGTGGCTCCCAGCCCGATCAGCGAAGCCGAGTGCTCGACAGCGAAGGCTGACCGCCAGCTCAAGGCCCGGATGGACCAACGCACTCGTGAGCGTCTGCCCGCGTTGCCCACGCTGGTGCAGACAGCTGACCGCCTCCTCAAGGAGGCCAGGGCTCGGCTCGAGGCGCTCAACGCCGCACCGCTCAGCTCGACATTCACCGTACTGGGCGAAACATTCACCGTCCCACGCTTCAGTAAGCGCGCTGACGGGCGCCCGATCCATGCCTGGGACAGCAAGGGCCGCCGGCGCTCTTTCGCGGGCGAGGAGCGGAGCGCTTTCTGGGCATGGGCTGCGATCGAGATCTTGCGGCACACCGGCATTCGCATCGAGGAACTCCTCGAGCTGGGGCATCACAGCATCATCAGCTACAAGCTGCCCACCACCGGGCAGGTCGTCCCGCTCTTGCAGGTTGCCCCGTCGAAGACGGACCAAGAGCGACTTGTCCTGGTCACACCAGAACTGGCCGACGTGCTGAGCGCGATTGTCTCCCGAGTCCGCGCTTCCGACGGGAGAGTTCCCCTGGTTCGAAGCTACGACCATTACGAACGGGTCTGGAACCCGCCGATGCCCCTCTTGCTTCAAGATCGCATGAGTGCTATCCACGTCCGCTGTCTGCAGCGTCGATCCGCAGAGGGCTCGACGCGACTCTGCTGGCCTCAGGATTGGTGGACAGCACGGGCGAACCTCTCATCTTCCAGCCCCATGACTTCCGACGAATCTTCATCACGGACTCCATCCTCAACGGCCTGCCACCCCACATCGCCCAGGTCATTGCTGGTCACGACCACATCGGAACGACGATGGGATACGCCGCCATCTACCCGACTGACGCCATCGAGGCACATCGAGCGTTCATCGCCCGACGCCGGGCTCTGCGGCCTGTCGAGGAATACCGCACTGTCACCCCGGAGGAATGGGACGAGTTTCTCGGCCACTTTGAGCGCCGCAAGCTCGCCCTGGGCGACTGCGGGCGCGCATACGGAACTGATTGTGCTCATGAGCACGCTTGTGTCCGCTGCCCCGTCCTGATCGTTCACGCGTCCGAACTGCCGCGGCTCGTCGAGATCCGCGACAACCTCCTCGCGCGCATCCTGGAAGCTGAACGCGAGGGTTGGCTCGGCGAGATCGAAGGACTGCAGAGCAGCCTGACCCACGCCGAGCAGAAGATTGCCCAACTCGACGCGCAGATCGCTCGGAAGCAGGAGGCTGTCAACCTGGGACTTCCCACCTTCCGGGAGACCGTTGCTCGCACTACTGCGGTTGCCGAACCGCCGGAGCCTTCGTGACCTGGACCGTTGTCGTCTCCGGCGATGGTCAGAGGACGCCTGTCGTTCGGGCGGTGATGCCGCGGCCATGGCGTGTTGATCAGCCGTTCGACGGTGTTTCTCTCCTTATAGAGGTCGGTGTCGTGGCTGACGGGCCGACCGAGAGTGCGACGGAGCCTTTCCCCTGACCCGACCCTGACCATTTTTCGCGCTGCGCCCCGGTCGCCCCTGATCGGTCCCCGACCCGACCCGGAAAAACCCCTGACAGTGGCACCACATGGGCAACAGCGCACCTAACGTGACGACGGTGCCCCGGCCGGGTCCGCACGCCTGACACAACCGCTCTCTTCATGAGGAGGATCCATGCCGTTAAGGGGCAGATCCACACTGCGGCGCATCGCCGCACGGGGCACGGCCATGGCCGTGGGAGCCGCCACGGCCGTCATCACCAGCCTCGCCGCCGCTCCCCCGGTCCACGCGTCGCCGTCTGCCACCGGAGCCCTGCGGTGGGCACCGTGTGACGACCCGGCGAAGCCAGGAGCCGAGTGCGCCACTCTTTCGGTGCCGGTCGACTGGGCCCACCCGGACGGACCGAGACTCGACCTGGCCGTGGCCCGCCGCAAGGCCACCGACCCCGGCGCACGCGTCAGCTCGATGGTGTTCGGCCCCGGCGGGCCGGGCGACTCGGGTGTGGAGATGGTGGTGGGCCGTATCAGCCGGTTCAGCCCCGAGGTCCGCCGCAGGTTCGACATCGTCAGCTTCGACCCGCGCGGCGTGGGCAACAGCAACCCGGTGACCTGCTCTGGCGACCTGCTTGCCAAGCGGCCGTCACCGGAGCTGAAGGGCCAGGCGGACTTCGAGGCCACCATGGCGTACAACAAGCGGCTCCGTGCCGACTGCCGGGCCCGTACCGGCCCCGTGTTCGACCACCTCGACACCGCCCAGACGGTCCGGGACCTGGACGCCCTCCGGGCCGCCCTCGGCGAGCGGAAACTGACCTTCCACGGCAGCTCGTACGGCACACTGCTCGGGGCTCAGTACGCCGAGACCTACCCGCGCCGCGTGCGTGCGATGGTGCTGGAGAGCGTCATGGACCACAGTGTCCCGACCACCCGTGACTTCCTGCAGTCCGAGGCGGCCACGGCACAGGATTCATTCCAGGAGTTCGTGAAGTGGTGCGACGGTGCTGCGGACTGCGCGCTGCACGGCAGCGACGTCCGCGCCGTCTGGCAGGGCCTGTTGGCCCGGGCCGGGCGCGGCGAGCTGGAGGACCCGGCGAAGCCGGGCACCTCGCTGTCGTCTTCGGATCTGGTCAACAAGATCGCATTCAAGAAGTTCTACGTGGCCGACTACGCGGGCCTGGCCACGGCGATCGCGGGGATGGACGGGAGCAAGCCGCTGCCTGCGTCGCCCACCTCGACAGCGCCGCTGCCTCCTGCCACCCCGGTCTTCTGCTCGGACTGGCACCTGCCGGTGCGCGACTACCAGGAGTACGCCTCGCTCGTCGCCATGATGAACAAGACCGCGCCCGACCTGCCTTACCTGCTGCCGATCCACATGGCAGCGGCGTGCCTGGGCGCGCCGACCGCCAACCCGCAGCACCGCCTGGACGCACACGGCGCCCCGCCGATCCTGGTGTCCAACGCGCTGCACGACCCCGCCACCGGCTACCCGTGGGCGGTCTCGGTGGCCCGGCAGCTCGGCCGCAGCGGCGTGCTCCTCACCTACGAGGGCCACGGCCACGGCAGCGTCACCAGCGGCCCGTGTATGGAGGACGCCGTGGACAGCTATCTCACCGACCTGGCAGTCCCACCACGGGGCACCAGCTGCCCCGCCGTGCCGTTCTGACAGCTTGCCGATCCGGATCCACCTTCCGTTCGGACCCGGATCGGCAAGATTGATCACGACATCACGCAGGCCCTAGGGGCGGCGGGCCAGCAAGTGGGCGTCGAGGAAGCCTCGCTCGGAGGCCGGGTCGTGGAGCAGCCGGGCGAACGTGACGAGCCCGGCCCTGGCCAGCAACTCGGCGAAATGGTCCACCGGCCAGCTATAGGCGGGCGTCACCTTGTGGTCAAAGCGGACCGGCTCCGGTCCATCGGTCGCGAAGAACGACACCAGGAGCAGGCCCCCTGGTGCCAGAACACGTACCTGCTCGGCGAGCAGCGGGGCCAATTGCCCAGGCGGGGTATGGATCATTGAGTAGTGGGCCAGCACGCCCCCGAGTGCACCGTCCTCGACCGGCAGGGCTTCCATCCGCGCCTCATCGAACCGCAGCGCCGGATGGGCCCGCCGGGCGTGGTCGACCATGCCCGGGGAGAGGTCGAGCCCGAAGGCGTCCAGCCCCAGTTCGTGCAGCATGGCCGTCAGATGCCCAGGCCCGCACCCGACGTCGGCTGCCCGCGGGTTCCCCGTCCCGCGCACCAGCTCGGCGAAAGTGCCGATCATGTTCCGCGAGAACGGGTGCGTCTCCAACCGATTAGCGAACATTGACGCATAGAGCTCGACGACCCCGTCGTAGGCCGCCCTCGTCTCGTCCTGGTGTTCCGCCACGGGGAAGAAGCTAACACCCTTGCCGTTCGCGGCCGTTCTCCGGCGCCATACCGCCCTTGGGGCTGATCCCATCACCTGAGCACGGGACGACCCCGGTAGTTCGGAGAAGGCAGGTCACGGAGAAGGACGGCCGACAGCTCCTGGACGGCGTACCGCCTGCCTGGGACCTTTGCTCCGGCTGACCACGGAACTCTCTGCTTCGGCTGCCCCGGCAAGCCCGAGGGGTCGGGGCGCCGGAGCGTTCCTGCGGGACAGGGGGCTCTGCCAGGAAGCCCTCTCTCCCGTTGCGCCTCTCCTCGCTGACCGGCGTCAGTCGGCCTGGGGCATGTCCACGGACGAAGATCCGTAGACGGTTGAACCCGTGGGCGCGTGAAGCACTTCGTGAACGTCTTGGTACCCCAACTGTCTGCGGGCCACGCTGTGTTGTCGCGGCGCCGCTCGACATCGGTGGCAGGTGGAGGTGGCGCAAGGACTCCGGCTGGCGTCGGCCCGCCGGGGGCGGCCGCTCCAGTTCCGAGAACCGCCCGCTTCCCCTCCGGCGTGACGAGCGTAGCCACCAGCTGCGCGGAAAATCCCGTTCCGCATGCGCCGAGGCCCTGGCCACGGTGGCGTGCAGCCCCCCTCGGCCGGGTTCGACCGCCGCACCGTGTCGGGATGCCGCACACGGCGCAGCGGATCGGGACCGGCGCAGGCAGCCCCTCTGTCTCGAGTTCAGGCCGGTTCGCAGTGATCAAGTGCAGCACGAACCTGGTTGAGCCCCTCTACTCTCCAGTGGTCCCGGTCAGGCATTTGGTCGTCTCGGCGCCAGCGCCAGGCCGAGAACAACGCCCAGTTCAGGGCGCGGCATCGGTGAATCAGGTCGTGGTCAGCCCCCGCATAGTGCCGTCCCACTTCTTCGGGCGCATGGGCGAGGTCGAACTCGATCGGCCCACGGCAGCACGTGGCGAGGTCTACGAAAAGCGGCCCTCTCCTTGTGTTCAGGAGGTTGCCCGGATGCGGCTCGCCGTGCAACAGCTGGTCGCGGGCTTTGTCGATGCTGATCGCGGCGCTCAGACCACTGAGCGTGTCGCTGAGGAGTTCCCGGTCAGAATCGGGCAGCTCGGGGGACTGCTCCCGGTCGTTCACCTCTCTCAGTGCCCCAGCGACTCGATCGGTGAAATGCGGTGCGTCCAGGTCGATCTGACGCAGGGCGGCATGGTGCCGCATGAACGTGTCTGCGTAGTCGGCCGGCGCGATGTCTGATCCCACAGGTTCGTAGTAGGTCCAGAGCGAGATGGCGAAGGCATCACGCAAATAGACTTGAGGGTCGACCCGGGGGTCGAGCTCAGCCACCGGAGCGTCGACGTCGGCGAGATGGTGAGCAACCTCTACTTCGAACTCGGAAGCAGCCAGATGCCCCGAAGGCGCGACCCGAGCCAGAACATCGCAAGGTACCAGGCGCAGCGCGACGCGGTCCGAGTTGTGGATGACGACCACATCGTCGACCTGAAGGCCCAGCTCCGAAGCGGTCGCCCGTCCTGCCTCAACTGCGCGGCGGAGTTCCAATGGCTCCAAACCGTCCTCCCTCATCGTTGAGTACACATACACGCCCGGGGCAACTGAGCGGTTTGGTCCACGGTTCCTGCGCCGGGCGAGGTAGTCCATCAGGAGCTGCCGGACCCCGGCGTTCTTGATGTCGTAGCGGTCGACGAGTTCCTGCACGCTTCGCTGACCGTCGTAGATGAACGTCCTCAGGGCCGGGGCCGTCCCCGGAGGGCGCGGAGCCATCCGACCGACGCGGACGCTTGTGCCTCAGTCGCCCGGTTCCCGGACGGATTCAGGCAGCTGGTGTGACCTCTCGGACCTCTCGGACTTCTCGGAGGCGGTTCATGGCCTGAACCCTGCCTCATCCCTGCGGCCACCGTCGACGCGACCTTCGTTGTGGCAGTGCGGGCCGAGGCCGGCGCGCAGATGAGGCTCGCGTGGCAGCGGTTGCGCGACACCCGTTCCTCCATCCCCCGCGTCCCGTTCGCGCGTTCCAAGGGCACTGAATTCCCCTGGCAAAGCGCGTTTCGGCGTTCCAGTGTCCCCAACTGCCCGCCCTGCGTGGCGCTTGGGACGGATCGCTCCCCAAGCTCCAGTCATCCAAGCCACTTCCCCCCCACCGCACGACACCCACCCGAACAGCGAAGGGGCACAGCCGCATGTCCGTCACCCGTAGCACCCGTACCCGTCTCGTCGGCGCGCCGCGGCCGTCGTACTCGCCGCCCTCTCCATGACCGCGTGCGACGACGGAACGGGCGTCAACGACGAGGGCGCCTCGGCGGGCTCCTCCCCGACCGCGTCGTCCTCCACCGGTGCGACCAGGTCGACCCGGGTGAGTCCGGCTACGCCGCCGTGCTCCTGGCCGCCGCCGACGGCAGCGGCTCGAACGGCCGCACCGAGAAGTCCCTGATCGTCCACTTCCGTGGCCGGTCCGGCAACGAGAGCGTCGGCGCGAGCGCCAACCCGACACTGCCCGCGGCCGGCGTCCACGTCGACGACTCCCTCAAGGTCACGTACTGGCAGCAGTCGCTGGACGACGCCCTCACCTGGTGATCCTCGCCGACCGGTCCTCGCCGACCGGTCCTCGCCGACCGGTCCTCGGTGGCTGTGGCCCCTGGGAGGTCGGTCTTTCGGCTGAGCCCCTCGTAGCGGCGGCTGTGAACCGTGGCCGTTCGGCCGAGGTGGCCCGCCGGGTCCCGGCGCGAGATTGGGAGCTCCCCCTTCCCGAGGAGCCCACCGATGCCCGAGTCACTCTCGTTCGTCACCGGAGTGCGGCCCCGGGCCGGCGGCGCTGTCCTGGCGCCCGCACGGCCGGAGGCCCTCCACAACGGCCGTGAGTCGCACAGCCGGGTCCCCCGCGCACGCCGGGACGTGCTGTTCTGGCTCGGCTGCTCGGGCTTCGCGCTGTCGATGGCCTTGGTCACGACGCTCACCCCGCACCGGATCTGGGGTCTGTGCGCGGCCGTGGGGTACGCCGTGGCGGCGGAGCTCGCGCGCCGGTCGCCGCGCCCCTGGAGCGGGCGGAGTGCGCTCGCCGCGCTACTCGGTTCCGTCGTGGTCCCGTTGACGCTGTTGATCGTCGCCGGGGCGGCGCAGTCGGAGGTGCACGTCGTCCAGCGCTCGGGCGGCCTCCTGCTGGACTCCGGCAGCCCGTATCTGCCGCATCCGGTCGGCCTCGACGACTACAACCCGTATCTGCCCGGCATGGCGCTGTTCGGGATACCCCACGCGATCTTCGGCGGCACGCCGCTCGCGGACGCCCGGGTGTGGTTCTGCGCGGCGTTCCTGGGGAGCATGCTGGTCGCCAGGAACGCCGCGCGGGGAGCGGGCCGTAACTCTCTTCCGCAGGGCATTGCTTCGGGCCGGCGCGACACGGCACACGGCGCGTCGACCGCGAACGCCGTGCTGCTCCTCGCGGCCTTCCCGGCCGTCGCGCTGCCGTTGGCCGTCGGCGGGGTCGACCTGCCGGTGATCGGACTGATGTGCCTGGGGCTGGCCCTGGCGGGCCGGGGCGGGTCCGGTACGGCGGCGGGGCTCGCGATGGGGGCCGCGGCCGCGCTGAAGTGGACGGCCTGGCCGCTGCTGCCGGTGGGTCTGGTGCTGCTGGCGGTGACGGCGGGGCGGCGGGCGGCCGTACGGGCCGGGGTCGTCGCCGTGCTGGTGGCTCTGGCGGCCGTGGTGCCGGTGGCTCTGGCGGACCCGCACGCCTTCGTCGAGCACGTGGTGATGTTCCCGCTCGGCGAGGGCGGGGTGCGCTCGCCGGCGGCCAGCCCGCTGCCCGGGTACCTGCTGGCCACGTACGTCCCCGGCGGTTCCGTCCTCGCCATGGCCGCCCTCGCGGCCGCCGCCGTCGGCGTCGCGGTGTCGCTGGCGGTACGTCCGCCCCGGACCGTCGTCGCGGCGGCGGACCGGCTGGCGCTCGGGTTGGGGCTGGCGATGTGCCTGATCCCGGCGACGCGGTTCGGGTACCTGGTGTATCCGCTGGTCCTGGCGGTCTGGTTCCGGCGCACGGAGCTTGTGACGGCTGCCCGTCGGGTCGGGGGTCGGGGAGCGGTCCGGGGGCTGCTGAGGGCGGTTCTCCGATGACTGCTGGGGGTGGGGCTCCGTGCGGTTTTCCACAGGTGTGGAGTTGTCCACAGGGCCTGACGGGTTTCGGCCACCGGTTGTAACGTCGGCACGAGTTGATGTTCGTGCGTGAGTGGGGGAGGCGGTCGGTATGACCGAGGCTGGTGCGGAGGCTACGGCGTCGGAAGCGTCGGAAGCGTCGGAAGCGTCCGAGGCGGCGGCGAAGGCCGTGGCTCGTCGGCTGCCCCGGGTGGGCGGCTTCGCCGAGTGGCCAGGAGGCGGGTCCCCCAAGGAGGAGGGCAAGGCGCTGCGCGAACGGCTCCCGCGAGGCGAGCACGCGGTCCTCACCCTCGACGCCGCCCGCCCCGACACCGTGGCCGCCGTCGAGGAGTCCAACCTCGGGCGGCTCCACGAGCTCACGCCGATAAGGGTGGGCCGCATGGCGGCGACGCCCTTCGCCTTCCTGCGCGGCTCGGCGGGGCTCATGGCGTACGACCTCGCCCGTACCCCGATGACCCGGATCCGCGCGCAGATCTGCGGTGACGCGCACGCGGCGAACTTCGGTCTGTACGCCGACGCGCGCGGTGGCCTGGTCATCGATCTCAACGACTTCGACGAGACGCTGTACGGCCCCTGGGAGTGGGACCTCAAGCGGCTCGCCACCTCCCTCGTGCTCGCGGGCCGGGAGGCGGGCGCGGACGAGGACGCGTGCCGCAAGGCGGCGCACGACGCGGCCGGTGCCTACCGGCGCACGATGCGGTTGCTCGCCAAGCTCCCGGTGCTGGACGCGTGGAACGCGATCGCGGACGAGGAACTCGTCTCGCACACCGATGCCCATGACCTGCTCGGCACGTTGGAGCGGGTTGCGGAGAAGGCGCGGGCCAACACCAGCGGCCGCTTCGCGGCGAAGTCGACGGAGCCGACCGAGGACGGCGGCCGGCGCTTCGTCGACGCCCCGCCCGTCCTGCGCCGCGTCCCGGACGAGGAGGCCGCGGTGGTGGCGGCGTCGCTGGAGGAGTACGTCACCACACTCTCCGAGGACCGTCTCCCCCTGCTGTCCCGTCACTCGGTGCACGACGTGGCGTTCCGCGTGGTGGGCACGGGCAGCGTGGGCACCCGCTCGTACGTCGTCCTGCTCCTGGACCACCGGGGCGAGTCCCTGGTCCTCCAGGTGAAGGAGGCCCGCCCCTCGGCCCTCGTCCCGCACCTGGTGACGGCCGGCTTCGAGGCGCCGGAGGTGGCGCACGAAGGGCGGCGCGTGGTGCTCGGCCAGAAGCGCATGCAGGTGGTCAGCGACATCCTGCTGGGCTGGACGACGGTCGACGGACTCCCCTTCCAGGTACGTCAGTTCCGCAACCGCAAGGGCAGCGTCGACCCGGCCGCGCTGGCCGCCGACCAGATAGACGACTACGCCCGCATGACCGGCGCCCTCCTGGCCCGCGCTCACTCCCACAGCGCCGACCCGCGGCTGATCTCCGGCTACTGCGGCAAGAACGAGGAACTGGACGAGGCGATCGCCACGTTCGCCGTCACCTACGCCGACCGCACGGAGGCGGACCACGGGGCCTTGGTGGCGGCGGTGCGGGCGGGACGGATCGCGGCGGAGATGGGGGTGTGAGGGGCGACGGGGCGGTCGGTGGCGGGGGCTCGGTGAAGTACGCCGTGGGCGCGTAGCCGCCGGATCCTCGTTCCGGGCATCCTCCTTCTCCCTTCCGGGCATCCTCGTTCCGGGCATCCTCGAACAGGCGGACACACGCGGGAAGGGGGCCGGGGCGCAGGACGGGGCACGGCGGACGGCGGCGGCGGAGGGCCGGGCGGGAGCCGGAACCGGAACCGGAGCCGGAGTGTTCGAGGCGCCGGGTGAGGTGTGGCCTACGCTGGTCGGGTGACGACGCCGGAAGCTGAGCAGTCCCAGGCCGAGCCCGCTGGTGCGGGGACGCGGGGCGGTGCCGAGGTGCCCGCCGGTGGAGCCGAGCAGGGTGGTGAGGCGCAGGTGACGGCCGAGGACGGGGCCGGGCGGCCCGAGGAGCGGCTGGAGCGGGCCGTGCGGGTCGCCGAGCAGGCGTTGATCGAGTACGAGATCGCGGTGGAGACCTTCCGCGTCGAGGTGGACAACTTCTCCCGGCTGCACCACCAGAAGCTCGGGCCGATGTACTCCCGTCTCGACGAGCTGGACGCCCGCATCGCCGAGGCCACGGCCGCCCGTACCGGCGACCCCGAGGACATCCGCAAGGCCGACGAGGCCCGCGCCCGGGTGATGCCGATGCCCGGCGTCGAGGAGCTGTTCCACGGCTGGATGGACGGCGAGGGGCTGTTCCCGGAGGCCGCGGCGATGCTCACGGACCAGCCGGTCCAGCCGCCGCAGCGGGTGCGCCCCAGCGACGAGGCCCGCAAGCTCTACCGGGAACTGGCCCGCAAGGCCCACCCGGACCTGGCGCAGGAAGAGGCCGAGCGGGCCCGGCGCGAGGAGTTCATCACCCGCGTGAACGCCGCTTACGCCCGCGGCGACGAGGCGTTGCTGAGGGAGCTGGCCGAGGAGTGGGCCGCGGGACCCGTGCCCAAGGAGCAGGGCCCGACCCCCGCCGAGGAGCTCTACGCCCGCCTCGAATGGCTCGCTCAGCGCAAGGAGATGCTCGCCCTCGTCGCGAAGGAGCTGGAGGAGAGCGCGATCGGTGCGATGCTCCGCCTCGCCCCGGACGACCCCGACCGCCTCCTCGACGAGATCGCCGACCAGCTCCTGGCCCAGGTCGCGCAGCGGGAGGAGGAGCTGGCGGCTCTGCTCGCCCAGGGGGACGGGAATCGGCCGTAGGGGGGCGCGGGGAACCGCGCGACCCGGACGACCCGGACAACGTCCGGTAGCGTCGGAGTATGCATTTCGGATCAGGCGTACCCACGGTCGAGGTCGCGGACCTCAAGGACGACGACTTCCTGCTGGACGTCCGCGAGAACGACGAGTGGCAGGCGGGTCACGCCGCAGCGGCACTGCACATCCCCATCAGCGAGTTCGTGGACCGGTACGGTGAGCTGACCGAGGCCGCCCCGCAGGACGGCCGCGTCCATGTGATCTGCCGCTCCGGCGGGCGCTCGGCGCAGGTCGCGATGTACCTCGTCCAGCAGGGCATCGACGCCGTGAACGTCGACGGGGGTATGCAGGTGTGGGCGGCGGCGGGACGTCCCGTGGTGACCGACGAGGGGCAGCCCGGCTACGTCCTCTGAGGACGCCGAAATCTCAACCGGCGGATCATTGCGGCCGCGGATCATTGCGGCCGTCGTCTTCCTGAGCGGTGGATTCCACGCCGCCGGAGGCACCCGTCAGCCCAGCGGGTGCGCCGCCAGCAGATCCCCCAGCGCCTCCTCGTGCGCCGCGGCCGGGCCGAGCGCCAGCTCCAAGTGCTTGGCCCAGGCGTGGTACCGGTGCAGCGGGTAGTCGACGTCGGCCCCGAAGCCGCCGTGCAGATGCTGGGCGGTCTGCACGATCCGCCGCACGCCCTCCGAGGCCCAGATCTTGGCCACCGCCACATCCCCGGCGGCCGGCAGCGCCCCCGGCGCTCCCGAGGTGATCCGCCACGCGGCCTGCCACAGCGCGGCCTCCATCGCGCACAGGTCGATGTAGCGGTCGGCCGACTGGACGGCGACCGCCTGGAACGTGGCGATCGGATGCCCGAACTGCTCCCGCTTGCTCGCGTACCGCGAGGTCATCTCCAGCACCCGCTCGCCCAGCCCGAGCGCCAGCGCGCACGTCCCGGTGGCCAGCAGCTCCCGCAGCCACTCCCAGGCGCCTTCGGCGTCGACGACGTAGCGCGCCGCGACCCGTACCGACTCCAGCCGCAGCTCCCCCAGCCGTTCCCCGCTGGTGGAGACCTGCTCGGCGAGCGAGACACCCTCCACACCGCGCGGCACCAGCGCGAGGACGGTCCGGTCGGCGGCCGTACGGGCCGGCACGACGACGAGATCGGCGTCGTACGCCCAGGGAACCGCGGTCTGCATCCCGTCCAGCACCCACCCGGAACCGTCCTGCCGAGCGGTCACCGCGAGCTCGGCCGGGTCGTGGCCGGTGCGGCCGTGGGCGGCGACCGTCAGCACGACCTCGCCGCGCCCCGCCCGCGCGAGCAGCTCGGCCCTCAGCTCCTGGCCGCCGTACGCCTGGACGGCCGCCGTCGCCGCGCTGCTCTCCAGCAGCGGTACTCGGGCCAGTACCTTCGCCGACTCGCGCAGCACCAGGCACAGGGCGATGGCGTCCAGCCCGGCTCCGCCGTAGTCCTCCGCGAGCAGCAGGCTCAACAGGTCCGCCTCCGCCAGCCGGCTCCACAGCGGGCGGTCGAAGTCGTCGGCGACGGCACCCGGTGTGAGCGCGGGGGAGGGCACCGCGTCCGGCGCGACCCCGGCGAACACTCCGCGCGCCGCCTCGGCCGCCGCCTGCTGCTCCTCGGTGAAGGTGAAGTCCACGGTCCCTGCCCTTCCACACGCACGGAGATCTGACGGAGCGTCAAGATAGAACAGGTTCTAGAAGAAGGGAATGCTCCGCGTAGGCCCGCCGTAACCTCCCGTAAGACCCCCGTACGGTCCCGTACGACCCCCGTAAGGTGTGGACGACGGCGGCCCGACAGGGGCTGTGCCCGGCGGGTGGGCCTGAGTACCGTTCCCGTGCGAGCGCTGAGGGAAGACGAACCGGAATCGGGGAACGGGGCAGCATGGACGCGTACGAGGCAGGCTCGGCCGCCCGCCACGGGCCGGAAGAGGAGCCGCGGGACGCCCCATCCACGGTCGCGTCCCCATCCACGGTCGTGTCCCCATCCACGGTCGCGTCCGCGCCCACCGTCGCGTCCGCGTCCGCGTCCGCGTCCGTGCCCGCACCGCCGTCGGCCCCGGAACCCCGCACGGGGGTGGCCGCCCTCTCGCTGTGGTACCAGATCGGCGCCGCGCTCGCCCTCGCGGTCGTGGCGATCGCCGTCTGTGTCCACATAGGCATGGTCTTCCTGCACGTCGCCCCGCCGAACACCATCACCAAGCAGCACGGCAAGGCGATCGACGAGTGGATCTACCCGGAGTTCGAGCAGAACTGGAAGCTGTTCGCCCCCAACCCGCTGCAGCAGAACATCTCGGTGCAGGTCCGCGGCGAGGTCGCCACGGCCGACGGCACCACCCGCACGACCGGCTGGTACGACCTGTCCGCCCAGGACGGCCGGGCCATCGACGGCAACCTGCTGCCCAGCCACACTCAGCAGAACGAGCTGCGCCGGGCCTGGGACTTCTACGTCGCCACGCACGACGCCGAGAACCGTCCCGTGGGCCTGCGCGGCGCGCTGTCCGAGACGTATCTGCGGCGCATCGCGGAGCTGCGCCTCGACCGTGAGAACGCGGCAGGCGAGGGCGGCGTCGTCGAACGCGTCCAGTTCCGCTCCCGTACCACCAACGTGCCGGTGCCGAAGTGGAGCGACGAGCGGGTCTCGGACAAGCCGACCTACCGGGTGCTGCCGTGGTGGTGGGTGGCGGAGGAGAAGACCGATGGCGCGGCCCGCGCCGCGAGCGCCGGCGGCACCGAGGGGGGCGCCCGGTGAACCGCTTCACCCTCGCGATCTCCTCGGGTATCGCCCGCGTCACCGAGTCCGCCCTCGGCCCGTACCAGACGGCCGTGATCCGCATCGGCTTCAGCGCGACCTGGCTGCTGTTCCTGCTGCGTGAGTTCCCGCACCGCCAGGAGCTGTACGGCCCCGACGGCCCCTGGGACTTCGGTCTCGCCCAGCAGCTGATCAGGACGAACGGCGCCTTCACCGCCCTGATCTGGTCGAGCGACGGGCTCTGGTTCGAGTCCGTCTACGCCCTCGCCGTCCTGACCAGCGTTCTGCTGCTGCTCGGCTGGCGCACCCGCACGATGTCCGTGCTGTTCATGGTCGGCGTGCTCTCGCTGCAGAACCGGTCCATCTTCATGGGCGACGGCGGCGACAACGTCCTGCACCTGATGTGCCTCTACCTCGTGTTCACGCGCTGCGGCCAGGTGTGGTCGCTGGACGAGCGCCGGGCACGGCTCGCGCGGGAGGCACGCGCGCGTGGCGAGCGCGTCGCGCCGGACCGGGTCGGCCCGCTCCTGTGGAGCGTGCTCGGGTTCGCGCTGGTCGCGGTGACCGTCGCCGGCCGCCTCGACGGCGACCTGACCGTGCCGGTGATCCTGTGGGGCCTCTGGCTGGGGCTGGGTGTGTGGTGGATCGTGGGCCGACTCGCGCGGACCGCCCAGCCGCGCATCCTGCTCGACGTCGTCGGCAACATCGTGCACAACGGCGCCCTGCTCGTGATCATGGCCGAGGCATGCCTGATCTACGCCACCGCCGGCTGGTACAAGATCCAGGGCTCCCGGTGGCAGGACGGCACCGCCGTCTACTACCCACTGCACCTCGACTACTTCTCGCCCTGGCCGGCCCTCGCCGAGCTGCTGTCCTCCAGCGGCACCATGGTGATGCTCATCACCTACGGCACGGTCATCGTGCAGGTCGCCTTCCCGTTCACCCTGTTCAACCGGCGGGTGAAGAACGCCCTGCTCGCGGCCATGATCACCGAGCATGCCGTGATCGCGGTCGTCCTCGGACTGCCGTTCTTCTCGCTGGCGATGATCGCGGCGGACGCGGTGTTCCTGCCGACGTCGTTCCTGCGCCGGCTGGGCGGCTGGGCGGCACGCGCGCGTGGACGGCTCGCGCGTCCGGTCCGGGGCGGTGACGCCCCTACGGCGCCCCCCGAGCCGCGCACCCCCGAGAACCCCGAGCACGCGCGCGTAGGCTTCACGGCATGACCGTGACCTCCTGGAACCGGCTCGCCGAGACCTGCGTCCTGCTGGACGGCTTCCACGCCCTCAAGCACGCCGTGCGCTTCGGCGCCGAGGTCCCGATGGCGGTCGCCGTCGACAGGGAAGGCACGCTCGCCCTCGCCGAGGAGCTCGCCCCGGACGTACGGGACACGCTGGACGGGCTCCTGACCGAGGTCGCCGAGCCGACGTACGCCTCCCTCGTGCCGCGCCCGCACCCCACCGCGGTGGCCGCCCTGGCGGTACGTCCGTCCCGCGCGGCCCACCTGGAGAAGCTGGCGCACACCCCCCGCACCGCCCCGGTCGTGGTCCTCGACAACCCGCGCAACCTCGGCAACGCGGGCGCCGTGATCCGTCTGGCCGCCGGGTTCGGCGCGACCGGCGTGGTCACCACCGGCACCCTCGACCCCTGGCATCCCACGGTCGTACGCGGCGGGGCGGGCCTGCACTTCGCGACGGCCGTGGAGCGGCTGGACGTGGCGGAGCTGCCGCCCGGACCGGTCTTCGCGCTCGACCCGGAGGGCGACGACATCCGGGGCGTCAAGCTCCCGGACGACGCCGTCCTCGCGTTCGGGTCGGAGCGCAGCGGACTGTCCGCCGAACTACGCGCGCGTGCCGACCACCTGGTGTCCCTGCCGATGCGTGAGCAGGTCTCCAGCTACAACCTGGCGACGAGCGTGGCGATGACGCTCTACCACTGGAGCCTGGGCGGCCCCTAGGCCTCCCGACGCACCTCGACGACCCGGAACCGGTTGGCGACGAACGCCCCGTCGCACAGTGCCGAGTTGGCCGCCGGGTTGCCGCCCGAGCCGTGGAAGTCGGAGAACGCGGCCGTCTGGTTGACGTACACCCCGCCCGTGAGGTTCAGCGACAGCTGGGCGGCCTCCTCCAGGCACACCTCCTGGATCGCCTGCTCGACCTCCTCGTCGGTGGTGTACGCCCCGACCGTCATCGCGCCCTTCTCGCGGACCGTCCGGCGCAGCAGCTCCACCGCGTCCGTCGCCGAGTCGACGGCGACCGCGAAGGAGACGGGGCCGAAGCACTCGCTCATGCAGACGGCCTCGTCGTCCGGCTTGGTGCCGTCCAGCTTCACGATCACCGGCGTACGCACGACCGCGTCCGGGAACTCCGGGTTGGCGATCTCCCGTGAGGCGAGGGCGACTTCGCCCAGCCCTGCCGCGGCCTCCAGGCGAGCCTTCACGTCCGGGTTGACGATCGCGCCCAGCAGGGCGTTCGCGCGGGCGTCGTCGCCGAGGAGGCCGTCGACCGAGCGGGCGAGGTCGGCGACGACCTCGTCGAAGGTCTTCGGGCCCTCTTCGGTGCGGATGCCGTCGCGGGGGATGAGCAGGTTCTGCGGGGTGGTGCACATCTGGCCGCTGTACAGGGACAGCGAGAAGGCCAGGTTGGACAGCATCCCCTTGTAGGTGTCCGTCGAGTGGACGATCACCGTGTTGACGCCGGCCTTCTCCGTGTAGACCTGCGCCTGGCGGGCGTTGGCCTCCAGCCAGTCGCCGAACACGGTCGAGCCGGTGTAGTCGATGATCCGGATCTCGGGGCGGGTGGCCAGAGTCTTGGCGATGCCCTCGCCGGGCCGCTCGGCGGCCAGCGCGACCAGGTTCGGGTCGAAGCCCGCCTCGGCGAGCACCTGCCGGGCGACCTGCACGGTCAGCGCGAGCGGCAGCACCGCGCGCGGGTGGGGCTTGACGAGGACCGCGTTGCCGGTGGCGAGCGAGGCGAACAGGCCCGGGTAGCCGTTCCAGGTCGGGAAGGTGTTGCAGCCGATGACCAGGGCGATCCCGCGCGGGACCGGAGTGAACCGCTTGTTCAGGGCGAGCGGGTCGCGCTTGCCCTGCGGTTTGGTCCACTCCGCCGTGTCCGGCGTGCGGACCTGCTCCACGTACGCGTACGCCACCGCCTCCAGGCCGCGGTCCTGCGCGTGCGGGCCGCCCGCCTGGAACGCCATCATGAAGGCCTGGCCGGAGGTGTGCATGACCGCGTGCGCGAACTCGTGCGTGCGGTCGCTGATCCGCTTGAGGATCTCCAGGCACACCACCGCGCGCATCTCCGCGCCCGCGTCCCGCCACTGACGCATGCCGGACCTCATGGCCGGCAGCAGCCGGTCGATGTCCACGTGCGGGTACTCGACGCCCAGTTCGATGCCGTACGGGGAGACCTCGTCGCCCACCCAGTCGTCGGTGCCGGCCTGGCCGAGGTCGAGGCGGTTCCCGAGCAGGGCGTCGAATGCGGCCTTGCCCGCCGCCGCGTCCAGGCTGCCGTTCTCGCCGTAGGCCTTGGGGTGCTCCGGGTGCGGCGACCAGTACGCGCGCGTGCGGATCGCTTCCAGCGCCTGGTCCAGGGTGGGCCGGTGCTTGGCGATCAGCTCGTGGGCGGTCAGTTCGGCGGCCATGCGGGACCAACTCCTCGATTCCAGAGCTCTCCTTTGAGCTCATGACCTGGCAGAAACATGGGCAGGAACAGGCGGTCAGAGTTAGAGTAACCGAACGATCGGTCGGGACAAGGGGGTCCGCCGCATCTGTGGAAAACCCCGTGCGGGAGGATCGCGCACATGACAGCACTCGACCTCAGCAGCCCCGTGGCCGTCGTCGGCACCGGCACCATGGGCCAGGGCATCGCCCAGGTCGCGCTGGTCGCCGGCCATCCCGTACGGCTGTACGACGCCGTTCCCGGGCGGGCCCAGGACGCGGCCGACACGATCGGCGCGCGCCTCGACCGGCTCGTCGAGAAGGACCGCCTCACCGGCGCCGACCGCGACGCGGCCCGCGCGCGGCTGAGCCCCGCCCGGTCGCTCGCCGACCTCGCGGACTGCGCCCTCGTCGTCGAGGCCGTCCTGGAGCGCCTCGACGTCAAGCAGGAGCTGTTCCGCGAGCTGGAGGGCATCGTCGACGAGGACTGCCTGCTCGCCACCAACACCTCGTCCCTGTCCGTCACCGCGATCGGCGGCGCCCTCGCCAACCCCGGCCGCTTCGTCGGCCTGCACTTCTTCAACCCGGCGCCGCTGCTGCCGCTCGTCGAGGTCGTCTCCGGGTTCGCCACCGACGTCACATCGGCCACGCGCGCGTACGAGACGGCTCGCGCCTGGGGCAAGACGCCGGTCGCCTGCGCCGACACCCCCGGCTTCATCGTCAACCGCATCGCGCGGCCCTTCTACGCCGAGGCCTTCGCGGTCTACGAGGCGCAAGGAGCCGACCCGGCGACCATCGACGCAGTCCTGCGCGAGTGCGGCGGCTTCAGGATGGGCGCCTTCGAGCTCACCGACCTCATCGGGCAGGACGTCAACGAGTCCGTCACGCACTCCGTGTGGCAGTCCTTCTTCCAGGACGTGCGCTTCGCGCCCTCGCTGGCCCAGCGCCGCCTGGTCGAGTCCGGCCGGCTCGGCCGCAAGAGCGGGCACGGCTGGTACGACTATGCCGGGGAGAACGGGGCCGCCGAGCGCCCCGAGCCGCACACCGCCGAGAAGCAGCGGCCGCCCGCCTACGTCGTCGCCGAGGGCGACCTCGGCCCGGCCTCGGAGCTGCTCGCGCTCATCCGCGAGGCGGGCATCCAGGTCCGCGAGGAGGACGAGGACCACGGCACCCGCCTGGTGCTGCCCGGCGGCGGCCAGCTCGCGCTCGCCGACGGGCAGACCTCGGTGGAGTTCCGGGACGTCGTCTACTTCGACCTCGCCCTCGACTACCGCCGGGCCACCCGGATCGCCCTGTCCGCCTCCCAGGACACCTCGTCGCAGACCCTCACCGAGGCCACCGGCCTCTTCCAGGCGCTGGGCAAGGACGTCAGCGTCATCGGAGACGTCCCGGGCATGATCGTCGCCCGCACGGTCGCCCGGATCGTCGACCTCGCGCACGACGCCGTCGCCAAGGGCGTGGCCACCGAGGAGGACATCG
Organism: Streptomyces sp. NPDC006385; assembly: GCF_040612485.1. Classification (NCBI taxonomy): domain Bacteria; kingdom Bacillati; phylum Actinomycetota; class Actinomycetes; order Kitasatosporales; family Streptomycetaceae; genus Streptomyces; species Streptomyces sp. NPDC006385. The sequence goes on along the minus strand of NZ_JBEXQG010000049.1, from coordinate 41,622 downwards.
ACACCGCGATGCGGCTCGGCGTCAACTACCCGCTCGGCCCCTTCGAGTGGAGCCGCCGGCTCGGCCGCAACTGGGCCTACGCCCTCCTCGACGACCTGCACCTGCGCGATCCCTCCGGGCGGTACGCGCCGTCCCTCGCGCTGTACCGCCACGCGTACGCCTCCGACAAGCGCGAGGGCAGCACCTCATGACCCGGGAGGGCAGCACCGAATGACCACCGCCAAGCGGGACACGTACACGCCCGAGACGCTGCTCTCCGTCGCCGTGCGGGTCTTCAACGAGCGCGGCTACGACGGCACCTCCATGGAGCACCTGTCCAAGGCGGCCGGTATCTCCAAGTCGTCGATCTACCACCACGTCACGGGCAAGGAGGAGCTGCTGCGCCGCGCCGTCAGCCGGGCGCTCGACGGCCTCTTCGGGATCCTCGACGAGGAGCACGCGCGCGTGGGCCACGCCGCCGACCGGCTGGAGTACGTCGTACGGCGCATGGTCGAGGTGCTCATAGCCGAGCTGCCCTATGTGACGTTGCTGCTGCGGGTGCGCGGCAACACCGAGACCGAGCGGTGGGCCCTGGAGCGGCGTCGCGACTTCGACCACCGGGTCGCCGATCTGCTGAAGGCGGCCGCCGCGGACGGTGAGGTGCGCGCCGACGTGGAGGTGCGGCTGGCCACCCGGCTCGTCTTCGGGATGATCAACTCGATCGTGGAGTGGTACCGGCCGGACGGGCGGGGCATGAACGAGCGCGAGGTCGCCGACACGGTGGTGCGGCTGGTCTTCGGGGGGCTGCGGCAGGAGGGCTGACGGCCGCCTGCGGCATGAGTACGCGAGCGGGCACTGAGTGAGCACGAGCGGCACCGGCATCGGCTATGGCGTGGCCTCCGGCTGACGGCCGGGACGCCCGGCTCACCCCTGTGGCTCCAGGTCCTCCTCCTCGAACACCAGCAGCGTGCGCGTGCTGAGCACCTCGGGGATCGCCTGGAGCCGGGTGAGGACCAGTTCGCGCAGCGCCCTGTTGTCGGACGTGTGCACCAGGAGCAGCACGTCGAAGTCGCCGCCGACCAGAGCGATGTGCGAGGCGCCCGGCAGCTGGGTGAGCTGCTCGCGCACCGTGCGCCAGGAGTTCTGGACGATCTTCAGGGTGATGTACGCGGATGTCCCCTGACCTGCGCCTTCGTGGTTGACGCGGGCACCGAAACCGCGGATGACGCCGTCCTCGATGAGGCGGTTGATGCGCGCGTAGGCGTTGGCGCGGGAGACATGGACCCGCTCGGCGACCGACCGTATCGACGCGCGGCCGTCCGCCTGGAGCATCTGGAGGATGTCCTGATCGATGGCGTCCAGCGGGCGTGGGGGCGGCAGGGGCGTGCCGTCACCCGGGCTTTCGGCCATTTGTTCAGGCGCCATGTCCCCCCACCTTCCTCCCGTGGACGTACTGCGTTCATTGGAGGCTGTGGAGAACCGTTTGTCCACAGCCTGAGGGGGCGTGTAGCCAAAATGTGCCGACGACCGAACAATCGGTAGGTGAGGCGCGTCACTGGAGCTGCGCCTCCCGTAGCCGCTCCCACGAGGAGGTGCCGTCATGACGGTCATGGAGCAGCGAGGCGCGTACCGGCCATCGCCGCCGCCCGCCTGGCAGCCCCGCATGGACCCCGCGCCGCTGCTGCCCGACGCGGAGCCGTACCGCGTCCTCGGCACCGAGGCCGCCGCGAAGGCCGACCCGGACCTGCTGCGCCGGCTGTACGCCGAGCTGGTGCGCGGCCGCCGGTACAACGCGCAGGCGACCGCGCTCACCAAGCAGGGCCGCCTCGCCGTCTACCCGTCCAGCACCGGCCAGGAGGCCTGTGAGGTCGCCGCCGCGCTGGCCCTTCAGGAGCGGGACTGGCTTTTCCCCAGCTACCGGGACACGCTCGCGGCCGTCGCCCGGGGTGTGGATCCCGTCGAGGCGCTCACCCTGCTGCGCGGCGACTGGCACACCGGTTACGACCCGTACGAGCACCGCGTGGCCCCCCTGTGCACGCCGCTCGCCACCCAGCTCCCGCACGCCGTCGGCCTCGCCCACGCCGCCCGCATCAAGGGTGACGACGTGGTCGCGCTCGCCATGGTCGGCGACGGCGGCTCCAGCGAGGGCGACTTCCACGAAGCGCTGAACTTCGCCGCCGTCTGGCAGGCGCCGGTCGTCTTCCTCGTCCAGAACAACGGCTTCGCCATCTCCGTCCCGCTCGCCAAGCAGACCGCGGCCCCGTCGCTGGCCCACAAGGCCGTCGGCTACGGCATGCCCGGCCGCCTGGTCGACGGCAACGACGCGGCCGCCGTGCACGAGGTGCTGAGCGACGCCGTCCGGCACGCGCGCGCGGGCGGCGGGCCGACGCTGATCGAGGCGATCACCTACCGCATCGACGCCCACACCAACGCCGACGACGCGACCCGCTACCGCGGCGACTCCGAGGTCGAGACCTGGCGCGGACACGACCCGATCGCGCTCCTGGAGCACGAGCTGACCGAGCGCGGCCTCATCGACGAGGCCGGCAAGCAGGCCGCGCGGGACGCCGCCGAGGCGATGGCCGCCGATCTGCGTGAGCGCATGAACCAGGACCCGGTGCTCGACCCGATGGACCTGTTCGCCCACGTGTACGCCGAGCCCACCCCGCAACTGCGCGAACAGCAGGCCCAGTTGCGGGCCGAGCTCGAAGCCGAGTCGGAAGGGTCGCACCGATGACCACCGTCGCCGTCAAGCCGGCCACCATGGCGCAGGCCCTCACGCGCGCGATGCGCGACGCCATGGCGGAGGACCCCACCGTGCACGTCATGGGTGAGGACGTCGGCACCCTCGGCGGTGTCTTCCGGGTCACCGACGGGCTCGCCAAGGAGTTCGGCGAGGACCGCTGTACGGACACGCCGCTGGCCGAGGCGGGGATCCTGGGCACGGCGGTGGGCATGGCCATGTACGGGCTGCGCCCGGTCGTGGAGATGCAGTTCGACGCCTTCGCCTACCCGGCGTTCGAGCAGCTCATCTCGCATGTCGCGCGCATGCGCAACCGCACGCGCGGCAAGATGCCGCTCCCGATCACCGTCCGCGTCCCCTACGGCGGTGGCATCGGGGGCGTCGAGCACCACAGCGACTCCTCCGAGGCGTACTACCTGGCGACTCCGGGGCTCCATGTCGTCACGCCCGCGACCGTCGCCGACGCCTACGGGCTGCTGCGCGCCGCCATCGCCTCCGACGACCCGGTGGTCTTCCTGGAGCCCAAGCGGCTGTACTGGTCGAAGGACTCCTGGAACCCGCAGGACCCGCAGAGCGTTGAACCGATCGGCCGCGCGGTGGTGCGGCGCTCGGGCCGGAGCGCCACGCTCATCACGTACGGACCGTCCGTGCCCGTCTGCCTCGAAGCCGCCGAGGCGGCGCGCGAGGAGGGGTGGGACCTGGAAGTCGTCGACCTGCGCTCGCTGGTGCCGTTCGACGACGAGACGGTCAGCGCCTCGGTACGGCGGACCGGACGAGCGGTCGTCGTGCACGAGTCGGGCGGGTTCGGCGGCCCGGGAGGGGAGATCGCGGCCCGGGTCACGGAGCGCTGCTTCCACCACCTGGAGGCGCCGGTGCTGCGCGTGGCCGGGTTCGACATCCCCTACCCGCCGCCGATGCTGGAGCGTCACCACCTGCCCGGCGTGGACCGGATCCTGGACGCCGTGGGGCGTCTGCAGTGGGAGGCCGAGAGCTGATGGCACAGGTGCTGGAGTTCAAGCTCCCCGACCTCGGGGAGGGGCTCACCGAGGCGGAGATCGTCCGCTGGCTGGTGGAGGTCGGTGACGTCGTCGCCGTCGACCAGCCGGTCGTCGAGGTCGAGACGGCCAAGGCGATGGTGGAGGTCCCCTGCCCCTACGGCGGCGTGGTCACGGCCCGCTTCGGCGAGGAGGGCACGGAGCTTCCCGTGGGGGCACCGCTGCTGACGGTGGCGGTGGGGGCGCCGGCCCCGGGCGGCGCGGTCGAGGGTTCGGGCCAGGGCGCGGCCGCGCCCGGCCGGGAGACCGAGGGGTCCGGGAACGTGCTGGTGGGCTACGGCACCTCCGAGGCTCCCTCACGGCGGCGCAGGGTACGGCCGGCGGCTCCGACGGCTCCGGCGGCTCCGGCGGCCTCGACGGCCTCGACGGCTCCGACGGCACCGGTGCGGCAGGAGCCGGCCTCTTCCGAGCCCTCCACCGCACCTGCCGACCCGAACCGGGCCGGGGCCCGCAACGGCAACCACGAGGGCCCGGTGCCGGTGATCTCCCCGCTCGTACGCCGCCTCGCCCGTGAGAACGGCCTGGACCTGCGGGAGCTGCACGGTTCCGGACCGGACGGGCTCATCCTTCGGGCGGACGTGGAGTACGCGCTGCGGGCCGCCTCCGCGCAGGGACGCGTGGCCGCGGCGCCCACGGCCACTCCGGCGCCTGCATCCGCGGTCACCCCGGCGACAGCTCCCGCTGCCCAGGCCAAGGCCGGCCCCAGCGGCATCCGCACGCCCCTCAAGGGCGTCCGCGGTGCCGTCGCGGACAAGCTCTCGCGCAGCCGGCGGGAGATCCCGGACGCGACCTGCTGGGTGGACGCCGACGCGACCGAACTCATGCGGGCGCGCACGGCGATGAACGCCGCGGGTGGGCCGAAGATCTCCCTCCTCGCCCTGCTGGCCCGCATCTGCACCGCCGCCCTGGCCCGGTTCCCCGAACTCAACTCCACGGTCGACATGGAGGCCAGGGAGGTCGTCCAGCTCGACCATGTGCACCTCGGGTTCGCCGCGCAGACCGAGCGGGGACTCGTCGTCCCGGTCGTGCGGGACGCGCACGCGCGGGACGCGGAGTCGCTGAGCGCCGAGTTCGCCCGGCTGACCGAGGCGGCCCGCGCGGGCCGCCTCACGCCCGCGGAACTCACCGGCGGCACCTTCACGTTGAACAACTACGGAGTCTTCGGCGTCGACGGCTCCACGCCGATCATCAACCACCCCGAGGCCGCGATGCTCGGCGTCGGCCGCATCATCCCCAAGCCCTGGGTGCACGAGGGCGAACTGGCGGTCCGGCAGGTCGTCGAGCTGTCGCTCACCTTCGATCACCGGGTCTGCGACGGCGGCACCGCGGGCGGCTTCCTGCGGTACGTGGCGGACTGCGTGGAACAGCCGGCGGTGCTGCTGCGCACCCTGTGACCGAACCGCCACGGCCTCCGGCTTCCCCCACCGCGTTCCCTGTGATCCTGGAGGCACGCATACTCGGGGGATGACCGCGTATCAACCGCCGGGCGCGCAGGATGCCACCGACGCCGGGCGCGACGTCGCGTACGACGCCGTCGTGCTCGCCGGTGGTGCCGCGCGGCGGCTCGGCGGCGCGGACAAGCCCGGGCTGCGCGTCGGCGGGCGGGCGCTGCTCGACCGGGTGCTCGCCGCCTGCGCCGACGCCGGCACCACCGTCGTCGTCGCCGACCCCCGGCCCACCGCACGGCCCGTGACCTGGGCGCGCGAGGACCCGCCCGGCGCCGGCCCGCTCGCCGCCCTGGACGCCGGGCTGCGGCACACCACGGCCGAGCGGGTCGTCGTCCTCTCCGCCGACCTGCCGTTCCTCGACGAGGGCACGGTCCGGCGGCTGCTGGCCGCCCTGCGCACGAGCGGCGCCGACGGCGCCCTGCTCACCGACGCCGACGGCCGCGACCAGCCCCTCGTCGCCGCGTACCGCGCGTCCGCGCTGCGCCGCGAACTGGCCGCGCTCAGCCGCGGACACGACGGCATCGCCGGCCCTCAGGGCGGTGGCCTCACCGGTCCTGGGGTCAGCGGCCTCACCGGCCTCCCCCTGCGCCGGCTGACCGGCGCGCTCGACCTCACCCGAGTCCCCGACCCCGTCGCGTCGTTCGACTGCGACACCTGGGACGACATCGCCACCGCCAGGGCACGCATCAGGGAGCATGGGCACGTGTTGGATGAATGGATTTCCGCAGTCAAGGACGAACTGGGCATCGACCTCGACGTCGACACCAAGGTACTGCTGGACCTCGCCCGCGACGCCGCCCACGGCGTGGCACGGCCCGCGGCTCCGCTGACCACCTTCCTCGTCGGCTACGCGGCGGCGCAGGCCAAGGGCGGTGAGGGAGGCCCCGAAGCCGTCGCCGAAGCATCCCGCAAGGCCGCCGCTCTCGCCCTGCGCTGGGCGGAAGAGGCCGCCGCCGCCCAGTCCGGCGCAGCACCCGCCGCAGCCTCCGACCCCGCACCCGCCGCCGCGTCCGACGCCACGCCCGACACCCGCCCGGACGCCGGATGACCGCCCGCGGCATCCAGGCGGACGAGGACGCCGAGGACCTCGACGTCGAGGAGGTGCTCGCCCTCGTGAACGAACACAACAGCCACCACACCCCCGGCGACCACGTGCCCGCCCCCACCCCGCACGCCCCCACCCCGCACTCCCCGGGCCCGCACGACCCGGACCGCCACCACAGGGCCACCCGCTGGCCCGAAGCCCGTGACATCGCCGCCCGCGCCGCCCTCCCTCCCACCCTCAAGGGCATGGGCGGCACCCCCACGACGACCGGGACCGCCCGACGCGCTCCCGTCTCCGTCCCCCTCGACGCCGCCCTCGGCCTCACCCTGGCCGCCCCCCTCGCCGCCCTCACCGACCTGCCCTCCTTCGACACCTCGGCGATGGACGGCTGGGCGGTCGCGGGCCCCGGCCCCTGGGCCGTACGGGACGAGGGTGTCCTGGCCGGGCACGCCGAGCCCGAACCGCTCACCGACGGCGAGGCCGTCCGCATCGCGACCGGCGCCCGCATCCCCCCGGACACCAACGCCGTCCTGCGCACCGAGCACGGGCGCTCGGACAGCCAGGGTCGGCTGCACGCCACCCGCGAGGTCCAGCCCGGTCAGGACATCCGTCCACGCGGCCAGGAGTGCCGCCACGGCGATCAACTGCTCGCCGTGGGCACGGTCGTGACTCCGGCCGTGCTCGGCCTCGCCGCGGCCGCCGGATACGACACCCTCACCGCCGTACCCCGCCCCCGTGTCGAAGTGCTGATCCTCGGCGACGAGTTGCTCACCGAAGGGCTCCCGCACGACGGGCTGATCCGAGACGCCCTCGGCCCGATGCTGCCGCCCTGGCTGCGCGCCCTGGGCGCCGAGGTCATCGCCGTACGCAGGCTCGGCGACGACGCCAAGGCCCTGCGCAAGGCCCTCACCGGCTCCGACGCCGACCTCGTCGTCACCACCGGCGGCACCGCGGCCGGCCCCGTCGACCACGTCCACCCCACGCTGCACCGCATCGGCGCCGAACTCCTCGTGGACGGCGTCAAGGTGCGCCCCGGCCACCCCATGCTGCTGGCACGCATCAAGGAGGAGCAGCACCTCGTCGGCCTGCCCGGCAATCCCCTCGCCGCCGTCTCCGGCCTGCTCACCCTCGCCGAGCCCCTGCTGCGCACGCTCGCCGCCCGGCCGGCCCCGGAGTCGTACACGCTGCCCCTGAAGGAGGCGGTGCACGGACATCCGTACGACACCCGGCTCATCCCCGTCGTGCTGCGCGGCGACCATGCCGTGCCGTTGCACTACCACGGTCCGGCCATGCTGCGGGGCATGGCGGCGGCCGACGCCGTCGCCGTCGTACCACCGGGCGGTGCTCGGGCGGGTCAGGAGACCGAACTGCTCGATCTTCCCTGGGCGAGCGCCGGCATCGAGGTGTGTTTCACGTGAAACTTCCGGGCCAGGACGCGATCGCCCGCCGGGCGGAGGAGAGGGTCGCGACCTATCGGGTGAAGCTTCCGAAGAAGATCATCGAGCATCCGTTCCGCCAGGTCGCCAAGCGGGTGTCGCTGGCGCTGATGCTGCTCGTTGTCACGGCTTTGATCGTCTACGCCGACCACGAGGGCTACAACGACAACTCGGACGGCTCCGTCGATCTCCTCGACGCCTTCTACTACGCGACCGTCACCCTCTCCACCACCGGATACGGCGACATCACCCCGGTCAGCGACGCTGCCCGGTTCACCAACATCTTCGTCATCACGCCCATGCGGGTGCTGTTCCTGATCATCCTGGTCGGCACCACCCTCGAGGTCCTCACCGAGCGGACCAGGGAGGAATGGCGTCTGAACCGCTGGAGGTCCACCTTGCGTGACCACACCGTCGTCGTCGGCTTCGGTACGAAGGGGCGTTCGGCGATCCAGACCGTCTGCGCGACGGGCCTGAGGAAGGACCAGGTCGTCGTGGTCGACCCGAGTTCGAAGGTGATCGACGCGGCGGTCGCGGACGGGTACGCCGGGGTCACGGGGGACGCGACACGCAGTGATGTCCTGAAGCGGGCCGAGGTGCACAAGGCGCGGAAGATCATCATCGCGACCCAGCGCGACGACACCGCCGTGCTGGTGACGCTGACGGCACGGCAGCTCAACCGCGGCGCGAAGATCGTGGCCGCGGTGCGCGAGGAGGAGAACGCCCCCCTGCTGAAGCAGTCCGGTGCCGACGCGGTCATCACCAGCGCCAGCGCCGCCGGCCGGCTGCTCGGACTCTCCGTGCTCAGCCCCGCCGCCGGCATGGTCCTGGAGGACCTGATCCAGCAGGGCAGCGGGCTGGACATCGTCGAACGGCCGGTCATAAGGGCCGAGGTGGGCAAGAGCCCGCGTCATACGGACGACCTCGTGATCAGCGTCGTCCGCGGGCACCGGGTGCTCGGCTACGACGATCCGGACGTCGGGACACTGGAGTTGACGGACCGGCTCATCACCATCGTGCGGGCGACTCCGGGCACACAGGTCGCACCCGATGAGCGGCGTCTGCCCCCGGGGATGAAGCGCATCTGACGCTCCCCGGGGGCCTTGTGGCGATCTGCCCGACTACTTGCGGTTGTACAGCCGCATCGTGATCGGCCCGAAGATCGCGACGAACAGCCCTGCCCAGCCCAGCGCCCAGGCGATCTCGGCGGCGGGCCAGTCGCCCGCCATGAGTCCGCGCACGGCCGAGGACAGATGGGTGATCGGGCTGTTGTTGACGAACGCCTGGAGCCAGCCGGGCATGGTCTTCGGGTCGACGAAGACGTTGGACAGGAAGGTGAGCGGGAAGATCACCATCATGCTGACGCCCATCACCGACTTCTCGGAGCGCAGCATCAGCCCGAACATCGTCCAGATCCACGAGAACGCGAACGAGAAGACGACCAGCAGCACGATCCCGGCGAGCACGCCGCCGACGCCGCCGTCCGGGCGGTAGCCCAGGATGATGCCGACGGTGAGCATCACCACGGACGCGATCGTGTAGCGCAGGGCGTCGCCCAGCAGATAGCCGACCATCGGCGACGGGCGCCAGATGGGCAGCGACCGGAAGCGGTCGAAGACGCCCTTCTCGATGTCGGTGTTCACCGAGACACCGGTGTACATCGTGATCATCACGACCGACATCACCAGGATGCCCGGCAACAGGAACTGGATGTACTCCTTCGGGGAGCCGGCCAGGGCGCCCCCGAACAGGTACGTGTACATCAGCACCATCATGATCGGGAACGCGGTGACGTCGAACAGCTGGTCCGGCACGTGCTTGATCTTGAGAATCGCCCGCCAGCCGAACGTCATGGAGGCCGACCAGGCGCTGGGCCGCGGCGGTCGTTCCCCGGAGACGAGCAGCGCGGCGAGCGACTCGGCGCTGACGGGGGCGAGTTCCTTGCTCTCGGTCTGCGTCGCGGTGCTCATGCCGCCACCTCGTCCTTGTCGTCCTTGGTCTCTTGGGTGTCGTGTCCGGTGAGGGCGAGGAAGACCTCGTCCAGGCTGGGCTGGCCCAGCGAGAAGGTGTCGACGGTGATGCCGGTGCGGGCCAGCTCGGCGAGCGCGCGGGCTGCCTGCTCCGCCGCGCCCTGTCCGTTGGTCGTGCCGGAGCCGACGCGGGCGGTGAGGGCCACGGGATCGGGTTCCAGCTGCACGTCCGCGTCCAGGGTCAGCCGCAGCACGCGCTCGGCGTCCGGCCGCTGTGCCGCGTCACGCAGCCGCAGATGCACGGAACCGGCGCCGACGGACGCCTTCAGCTCGCCCTTGGTCCCCTCGGCGATGACCTTGCCGTGGTCGATGACGGCGATCCGGGACGCCAACTGGTCGGCCTCGTCCAAATACTGCGTGGTCAGCAGCACGGTGGTGCCCTGCGCGACGACCGCGCGGACGATGTCCCACACCTGGTTGCGGCTGCGCGGGTCGAGGCCGGTCGTCGGCTCGTCGAGGAACAGCAGGTCGGGCGTGTTGAGGATGGAGGCGGCGATGTCGATACGGCGCCGCATGCCGCCGGAGTAGTTCTTGACCTGCTTCCCGGCGGCCTCCGTCAGCCCGAAGGCATCGAGGAGCTGCGCGGCACGCTCCCGCGCGGCGTGCTTGCCGTGTCCGAGGAGCCGGCCCAGCAGGACCAGGTTCTCGGTGCCGGTGAGGTCCTCGTCCACGGAGGCGTACTGGCCGGTGAGGCTCACCCGGCCGCGCACCTCGTCGGCCTCGCGGACTATGTCGTGGCCGAAGACATGGGCCTCGCCGCCGTCCGGTCGTAGCAGGGTGGCGAGCATCTTCACCGTGGTCGTCTTGCCCGCGCCGTTCGGGCCCAGGACGCCGTAGACCGTGCCGGCCGGAACCGCGAGGTCCACGCCGTCGACGGCCCGTGTCTCACCGAACGTCTTCACCAGGCCCGCGGTCTCGATGGCGAGACCGGACGTCGTCTGCGTGCTCATGCTTCGGGATCCTTCCGAGTGGCCTTCCACGTTCTTGGGCTACGCATGGGGAGACCTTTACAGTCGCGCAAACTCATCGCTGCCGCACAGGGATTCTTGAGCAGACCCGCCCAAGGACCGAGGGGCATGGGACCGGAGACCGACACAGAGGGACGGAGGCCGCGGGTGCTCCGACCGGAGAGGGAGGGCCGGGGCGCGTGAGCCGAGGGCTCCGACCGGAGTAGGGAGCCGGGGGCGAGAGCCGAGGAGTAGCGTCCGTCCCATGCATGCGATCACGATTCCCGAACCTGGTGGGCCCGAGGCGCTGGTGTGGGACGAGGTCCCCGATCCCGCGCCCGGCGAGGGCGAGGTACTGGTCGAGGTGGTGGCCGGGGCCGTCAACCGCGCCGACATCCTGCAACGGCAGGGCTTCTACGACCCGCCGCCCGGCACCTCCCCCTATCCCGGCCTGGAGTGCTCCGGCCGCATCGCCGAGATCGGCCCCGGCGTCGCCGGCTGGGCCGTCGGCGACGAGGTGTGCGCGCTGCTCGCGGGCGGCGGTTACGCCGAGAAGGTCGTCGTGCCGGCGGGGCAGCTGCTGCCGGTGCCCGAGGGCGTGAGCCTGACGCGGGCCGCCGCCCTGCCCGAGGTGGTCTGCACGGTCTGGTCGAACGTCTTCATGATTGCCCACCTCCGCCCCGGCGAGACCCTGCTCGTGCACGGCGGCTCCAGCGGCATCGGCACCATGGCGATCCAGCTCGCCAAGGCCGTCGGCGCCAAGGTCGCCGTGACGGCGGGGACTCAGCAGAAGCTCGATCGGTGCGCCGAGCTGGGCGCCGACATCCTGATCAACTACCGGGAGCAGGACTTCGTCGCCGAGGTCAAGAAGGCCACCGACGGGGCCGGGGCCGACGTCATCCTCGACAACATGGGCGCCAAGTACCTCGACCGCAACGTCCAGACCCTCGCCGTCAACGGCCGCCTCGCGATCATCGGCATGCAGGGCGGCGTCAAGGGCGAGCTCGACATCCGGGCGCTCCTGGCCAAGCGCGGCGCCATCAGCGCGACCTCGCTGCGCGCGCGTCCGCTCACCGAGAAGGCGGCGATCGTCGCGGCCGTACGCGAGCATGTGTGGCCCCTGCTGGACGGCGGCCACGTACGTCCGGTCGTCGACCGCGAGATCCCGATGAAGGACGCGGCCGAGGCGCACCGGGTGGTGGAGGAGAGCGGGCACATCGGGAAGGTGCTCCTCGTGACGCCCCAGGGCTCTGCCGCCTGAGCACCGTCCCTTCCACCGCCCGACCCGTTAACAACGCTCGTGATCAATACGCCTAGCCCCGCCGCAGCCGGAGACCGAGGAAGGCCAGACCCAGACCGAGCCCGATGAGCACCAGTCCGCTGCCGAGGGGCAGGACCTCCAGTACGGGCTCGGTGGGTCCCTCGGCGTGCGGGACGGGCTGCCGCCCGGACCGGCTCGGCGGGGCGGAGGGCGCCATGGAGGCGTCCCGGGCGGTGTCACCGGCGGCCTCCGAGTCCTCGAACGCGCTTCCGCCGTCGTCCTCACCCTCCGCCTGCGGCAAGGTCGCGCCGTCGCCGTCGCCGTCGCCGTCCTCGCCGGGTTCGTTCCTCTCGCGGCCGTCAGGCTCGTCCGCCGCCGCTTGCTCGTGCTCCAGCGGTCCCTTCTCCCGCCCGGGCCGCTCCCGCCCCTCACCCGCGCGGCTGCCGGCCCGGGAAGGCTTGCCGGAAGGGGCGGGAGGGGAGGTGGCGGGGCCGTGAGCGGGAGAGGCGGACGACGCCTTCGACTCCCGGGACTCCGGGCCCTCACCGGCCGAGCCGGACGCGCTGGACGGAATGGGCTCCTCGGCCGTGGCGGTGGGGACGGACTGGGCCTCGGACACGTCCGAGGCGGCGGGAGAAGGCCGGGCCTGGGCTGCGGAGCCGGCGGCGTCCTCGGCCGCCTCCTCCCCGGGGGAACCCGTGGGCGATCCCGAAGGCGCGGAGAGCGCCCGTGACGCGGCGGTGGACCCGGAGGAAGCGGAAGAACCGGGCGAACCGGACGAGTCCCCGAGCGCGGCCGCACCCCGCGGGTCATCGATGCCGTACGACGCCCCGGCCCCGCACACTCCCACCATCAGCCCCGCCACCAGCCCGACCAGCACCCCCGCCGCCCGCGGAGCCCGCCGCACCCCCGATCGCGCCCCGCGTCCGGCCGCGGCGCACGGGCCACCGGAAGCGGCTCGCGGCCGCTCCTGCCTCACTCCCAGCGATGGAGTCATGGAGCAAGCCTCACAGCCACCCATGAACCCGGCATTCCGGACTCCGCCACCCGACCGAATCCGGCGCACGACCGGAGGGCGGGCACACCGTCCGGACGGGCCGGATCCGCCGAGGCGTGACGGAAAGTCCCGTACCGTAAACGGTGGATCTTGCCCCGGCGGGGGCACCACGATGATGAGCTGTACGGGTGCGAGAGAATGGCGGCATGGAGATGCCGAGGAACGACAGGCCGTCCGAGAACCCCCAGATCCTGGTCGTGGGCCAGGACGGGATGGCGCTCACCGGCGGCAACGGAGACGAGGACTCCCGCGAGGTCCCGGTGACGGAGATGGTCGAGCAGCCGGCGAAGGTCATGCGGATCGGCAGCATGATCAAGCAGCTGCTCGAAGAAGTGCGCGCCGCTCCCCTGGACGAGGCGAGCCGGGTCCGGCTGAAGGAGATCCATGCCAGCTCGGTGAAGGAGCTGGAGGACGGTCTGGCACCGGAGCTCGTCGAGGAGCTGGAGCGGCTTTCCCTGCCGTTCACGGACGAGGGAACCCCGAGCGACGCGGAACTGCGCATCGCGCAGGCCCAGTTGGTCGGCTGGCTGGAGGGCCTCTTCCACGGCATCCAGACCACGCTCTTCGCCCAGCAGATGGCCGCCCGCGCCCAGCTGGAGCAGATGCGCCGCGCCCTCCCGCCGGGAGTCGGCGGCCACGAGGACGGCGAACACCGCCAGGCCGGCCGCTCGGGCGGGCCTTACCTGTAATCACCGCCCCCGGACAGGGGAAGGGCCCGGCAGCCGACGCTGCCGGGCCCTTTCATGTCGCGCACGTCTCATGGCCACGCACGTCTCATGGCCACGCACGTCTCATGTCGCGCACGTCGCGGACGTCACTCCGGATTGCCCGTGGAGACCTCGAACGTCATCTTCGGCGGGTTGTCCGGGTCGAAGTTCGTGGGCGGCTTGGGCGACTGCGCCATCACGGTGCCCTGACCGTACGTGTTCTCGTTCTTGTCGACCTTCTCGTAGTCCCACCCGGCGGCCTTCAGGCACGCCTCGACCGACGGCCAGTACCTGAACGTGAAGTCCGGCATCGCCACCTGATCGGGGTCGGTGTACGACTCGGACGGCTCGGTGCACTCGGTCGTCTCGACCGTCTTCGAGCTGTCCCCCTCGCGGTACCCCGGCGCCTTCGACACCGCGGCCGTCGCGGTCGAGCCGCCGCCGTTGCCCCCTTCCTCGGGGCCGCCGCCCTTCAGTGCCAGCGCCACGATCAGGCCGCCCACCGCGACGATGGACACGATGATCGAGCCGATGACGACGGGCCGGTTGTTCCTGCCCCCGCCCGAAGTGCCCTGCGGCTGCGGGGAGACGGCGTACGGCGGCGGGGTCGCGTGGCCCGGCTGCGGGGAGTACGAGGCCGGTGGCGGCGTCTGGTAGCCGGGCTGCTGCGGGTAGCCGTAGGCCGGCGAGGGCATCGACGGGGGCGGGGTGCCGTACGGGTTCGGGGCCGGGGTCGGGTGCGGCTGGTACGGCGTCTGGACGGGGCCCGAGGACGGGGGCGCCTGGCCGACCGGCGGGAACACCGCGGCGCCGACGCCCTGGCCGCTCTGCGCCTGCGCACCCGGCACGATGCTCGGCGGGGCCGCCTGGAAGGACGCGGCCACGCGCAGACACTCGTCGCGCATGGCCTCGGCGCTCGGGAAGCGCTCGTTCGGATTCTTCTTCAGCGCGCGGGCGACCAGCGCGTCCACGGCCGGCGGCAGGGCGCGGTTGATCGAGGACGGAGCAACCGGCTCCTCCTGCACATGCGCGTACGCGATCGCCAGCGGCGAGTCCGCCTCGAACGGCAGCCGCCCGGTGACCAGTTGGAACAGCATGATGCCGACCGAGTACAGGTCGGAGCGGGCGTCCACGGCCCGGCCCAGCGCCTGCTCCGGCGAGAGGTACTGCGGGGTGCCGACCACCATGCCGGTCTGTGTCATGGACGTCACACCGGACTGCATGGCCCGCGCGATGCCGAAGTCCATCACCTTGACGACGCCGCGCTTGGTCAGCATCACGTTGCCCGGCTTGATGTCCCGGTGGACCAGCCCCATCTCGTGGCTGATCTCCAGCGCCGCGAGCACGTCCGCGGTGATCTTCAGCGCCTTGTCGGCGGGCACCGCGCCCAACTGCCGTACGTCCTCGTCGAAAACCGAGCTGAGCGGCCGGCCCTCGATGTACTCCATGACGATGTACGGCGTCGTCATGTCGTCGAGGACGTCCTCGCCGGTGTCGAAGACGGAGACGATGTTGGTGTGCGTGAGCTTCGCCACGGACTGGGCCTCGCGACGGAAGCGTTCGCGGAACGCCTGCTCGCGGCCGAGCTCGGTGTGCAGCGTCTTGACCGCGACCTGCCGGTCGAGCACGGAGTCGTACGCGAGATGCACCGAGGCCATGCCGCCCTCGCCGAGCAAGTCGCGCAGCTGATAGCGGCCGCCGGCCAGTGCCCGCCCCGCGTACCGGCCCTGCGCGCCGTCCTGGCTCATGTTCTGCGTCCCCCGTAGCCTCTCGGGCGCCTGCGATCGCTGTGGATCGGGTGATCCGAGTGATCCAATGTGCTATTCCCGGCCAAGTCTGCCCCACGGCACTGACAGGTCAAGCACGGTGCCCGTTCCGTGACCGTACGCGAAAGAAGCGCCGCGGAAGCGTTACCGGGGCAGTACCGCCAGTACACAGAATTTGCACGAGCGGACGGGGTACCGGTTGGATGGCCGGTCCGTCTCCTTCCGGTTGGGGCGACCATCTCGGACCGACGGCTTGCGCGGAGGCTGTAGCGTGGCCGACGGAGACCGTAACAACACCGCGCGCACCGCGGGCAGAAACGACGGCGAGGACCGATGGCACAGCAGCAGCGCGCTCAGGGCCCGTCCGACCCCGAGGCGGCTGGCGGCGGTATGTCAGACGCGCCGGAAATGTGGGGTAATGGCGGGCTTGTCGGGGACGGCCGTTATCGGCTGACACGCAGACTCGGCCGGGGCGGCATGGCCGAGGTGTTCGCGGCCGAGGACGTGCGCCTCGGACGCACCGTGGCGGTCAAGCTGCTCCGCTCCGACCTCGCCGAGGACCCGGTGTCCAAGGCCCGCTTCACGCGCGAGGCCCAGTCGGTGGCCGGCCTCAACCACCACGCGATCGTCGCCGTGTACGACTCCGGCGAGGACCACGTGAACGGCCAGTCGGTGCCGTACATCGTCATGGAGATCGTCGAGGGCCGCACGATCCGCGACCTCCTGATCAACGCCGAGGCACCCGGCCCCGAGCAGGCCCTGATCATCGTCTCCGGCGTCCTGGAGGCGCTCGCCTACTCGCACCAGCACGGCATCGTGCACCGCGACATCAAGCCGGCCAACGTCATCATCACCAACAACGGCGCCGTGAAGGTGATGGACTTCGGCATCGCCCGCGCCCTGCACGGCGCGCAGTCGACGATGACGCAGACCGGCATGGTCATGGGCACGCCCCAGTACCTGTCGCCGGAGCAGGCGCTCGGCAAGGCGGTCGACCACCGCTCCGACCTGTACGCCACGGGCTGTCTGCTCTACGAACTCCTCGCGCTGCGCCCGCCGTTCACCGGCGAGACCCCGCTGTCGGTGGTCTACCAGCACGTCCAGGACATCCCGACCCCGCCGTCCGAGGTCTCCGACGCCGCGCCGCCGGAGCTCGACGGGCTGGTCATGCGCTCGCTCGCCAAGGAGCCGGACGACCGGTTCCAGACGGCCGAGGAGATGCGCGGCCTCGTCCAGTACGGCCTGCAGATGCTGTACGACCAGGGCGGCCACACCGGCACCTGGAACACCGGTCCGGTGACGATGCACGAGGGCCGGAACACCCCGGCGGCGGGCTTCGCCCACACGGCCGTCATGGGGCACCCGGGTGACTCCGGCTCCGGTACGACGCAGATCCCGCAGCCGATCCTGCCCTCCGGGTACGGCGGCGGGGACGACACCGGTTTCGAGGGGCACGGCAACAAGGGCAGCGGCCGCGGCAAGCTGTGGATCCTGGCCGTCCTCGCGGTGATCGCGATCGCGGCGGGTGTCGCGCTGGCGCTGAACAAGAACAACGGGAACGACCCCGGCAAGGGGACCACGCAGTCGCCGACCGTCTCGCAGACCGACGACAAGGACAAGGCCACCGAGGACCCGACCGACGAGGCGACCCAGGACCCGACCGACGAGTACACCGACGACGGCAGCGACACGGGCACCGGACCGGAGTACACGCCGACGGACCCGCCCTCGTACACGCCGTCGGAGCCCGTGACGCAGGATCCGACCGGCGAGCCGACGCAGGAGCCGACCACGGCCGAGCCGACGCAGGAGCCGACGACCCCCGAGCCGACGCAGGAGCCGACGGCGCCGACGACCCTGCCGACGGCTCCGACGGGCGACGGCACCTGACCCCGTCGGCGCTGTCCCGCCGAGCACATCCCCACGCGCGCGTGTGGCCCGAAACGGGCTCCACGCGCGCGTGTCATATGTGCACACCGTGACCGGATGGCCGGAAACGCGTACCCCCGTCGGTCGCCCTCGTGGCCTCTTCGGGCCCCCCGTCGCCGTCCTCCGCCGTGAAGTCGCTCCCGGCGACTCTTCCCGTGACCTGGGTCACCGATATAACGTGCCGTTGTTCCGGCCCCCTGCAAGGCTGTGACCAGGACTTGTTCCGGACTTTCGCGATTTACTTGGATTTCCAAGCAAAAACGCAGGTCAGGAGGGGTTTCACAGAGATGTGGAGCACTGGGTAACGTGCCTGTTGCAGGGCGCTCGCCGGGGCACCTGTCACGCCTGTCCCCCAACGAGCCGCACCCACCCTGTGCGTCCGTAGGGCTTCAGGTGAGCCGCTCCCCCAGGCTCTGAACGAGCTGGGGGACCCCCAGGCCCCCGGCGAACCCGGGTAGCCGGACCGACGGAGGAGCACACGTGACCGTGGAGAGCACTGCCGCGCGAAAGCCGCGACGCAGCGCCGGTACCAAGAGCACGGCCGGCAAGCGCGCGACCGCAAGGAAATCGCCGGGCACCGACCCCGAACTCGTCCAGTTGCTGACGCCCGAGGGCAAGCGCGTCAAGAACGCGGAGTTCGACAAGTACGTCGCCGGCATCACCCCCGACGAGCTCCGCGGTCTCTACCGCGACATGGTGCTCACCCGCCGCTTCGACGCCGAGGCCACCTCCCTGCAGCGCCAGGGCGAGCTGGGCCTGTGGGCGTCGCTGCTCGGCCAGGAGGCCGCCCAGATCGGCTCCGGCCGGGCCACCCGCGAGGACGACTACGTCTTCCCCACCTACCGCGAGCACGGCGTCGCCTGGTGCCGCGGGGTGGACCCGACCAACCTGCTCGGCATGTTCCGCGGCGTGAACAACGGCGGCTGGGACCCGAACAGCAACAACTTCCAGCTCTACACGATCGTCATCGGCTCCCAGACGCTGCACGCCACCGGCTACGCGATGGGCGTCGCCAAGGACGGCGCGGACAGCGCGGTGATCGCCTACTTCGGCGACGGCGCCTCCAGCCAGGGCGACGTGGCGGAGTCCTTCACGTTCTCCGCGGTCTACAACGCCCCGGTGGTGTTCTTCTGCCAGAACAACCAGTGGGCGATCTCCGAGCCGACCGAGAAGCAGACCCGCGTGCCGCTCTACCAGCGCGCGCAGGGCTTCGGCTTCCCGGGCATCCGGGTCGACGGCAACGACGTCCTGGCGTGCCTCGCCGTGACGAAGTGGGCGCTGGAGCGCGCCCGCGGCGGCGAGGGACCGACGCTGGTCGAGGCGTACACGTACCGCATGGGCGCCCACACCACCTCCGACGACCCCACCCGGTACCGGGGCGACGAGGAGCGCCTGGCCTGGGAGGCGAAGGACCCGATCCTGCGCCTTCGCCGCTATCTGGAGGCTTCAAACCACGCGGACGAGGGATTCTTCGCGGAACTGGAGCGCGAGAGCGAGGCGTTGGGCAAACGAGTGCGCGAGGCGGTCCGCGCCATGCCGGACCCGGACCACTTCGCCATCTTCGAGAACGTGTACGCGGACGGGCACGCGCTCGTCGACGAGGAGCGCGCCCAGTTCGCCGCCTACCAGGCGTCGTTCGCGGACGTAGAGGGGGGCAACTGAGATGGCGGAGACTGTGACGTCCAAGAGCATGGCGCTCGCCAAGGCGATCAACGAGTCGCTGCGCCGTGCCCTGGACTCCGACCCCAAGGTCCTGATCATGGGCGAGGACGTCGGCAAGCTCGGCGGCGTCTTCCGGGTGACGGACGGCCTGCAGAAGGACTTCGGCGAGAGCCGCGTCATCGACACCCCGCTCGCGGAGTCGGGCATCGTCGGCACGGCGATCGGCCTGGCCCTGCGCGGCTACCGCCCGGTCGTGGAGATCCAGTTCGACGGCTTCGTCTTCCCGGCGTACGACCAGATCGTCACACAGCTCGCGAAGATGCACGCCCGCTCCCTGGGCAAGGTCAAGCTCCCGGTCGTCGTCCGCATCCCGTACGGCGGCGGCATCGGCGCGGTGGAGCACCACTCAGAGTCCCCCGAGGCGCTGTTCGCGCACGTGGCCGGCCTGAAGATCGTCAGCCCCTCCAACGCGTCGGACGCGTACTGGATGATGCAGCAGGCCATCCAGAGCGACGACCCGGTGATCTTCTTCGAGCCCAAGCGTCGCTACTGGGACAAGGGCGAGGTCAACACCGAGGCGATCCCGGGCCCGCTGCACAAGGCGAAGGTCGTCCGCGAGGGCACGGACCTCACGCTGGCCGCGTACGGCCCGATGGTGAAGCTCTGCCAGGAGGTCGCCGACGCGGCCGCCGAGGAGGGCAGGAACCTGGAGGTCCTGGACCTGCGCTCGGTCTCCCCGCTCGACTTCGACTCGATCCAGGCGTCCGTGGAGAAGACCCGCCGCCTGGTCGTGGTGCACGAGGCACCGGTGTTCTTCGGCTCGGGCGCGGAGATCGCCGCCCGGATCACGGAGCGGTGCTTCTACCACCTGGAGGCCCCGGTGCTGCGGGTGGGCGGCTACCACGCCCCGTATCCGCCGGCCCGCCTGGAGGAGGAGTACCTGCCGGGCCTGGACCGGGTACTCGACGCCGTCGACCGTGCCCTGGCGTACTGAGGAGAGGGGCGTGACGACGATGACTGAAGCGTCCGTGCGCGAGTTCAAGATGCCCGACGTGGGCGAGGGACTCACCGAGGCCGAGATCCTCAAGTGGTACGTCCAGCCGGGCGACACGGTCACCGACGGTCAGGTGGTGTGCGAGGTCGAGACGGCCAAGGCGGCCGTCGAGCTGCCCATCCCGTACGACGGGGTGGTCCGTGAGCTGCGCTTCCCCGAGGGCACCACGGTGGACGTCGGTACGGCGATCATCGCGGTGGACGTGGCGGGCGGGACGGCGGCCGCCGCTGCGGCGCCGGCCGCGCAGCCGGAGGCCCTGAAGGACCTGAAGGAAGAGGCCCCGGAGAAGGAGGCCCCGCAGAAGGAGGCCAAGCCGCAGGGCCGCCAGCCGGTGCTGGTCGGTTACGGCGTGGCCACGTCCTCGACGAAGCGCCGCCCGCGCAAGGGCGCCGAGGCCCCGCACCAGGCGGCTCCGCGCCAGGAGGCCCCGGCCGCGGCGCAGGCCCTGCAGTCGGAGCTGAACGGCCACGGCCCGGCCGGGGCGGTCACGCCTCCCCGGCCGCTGGCGAAGCCGCCGGTGCGCAAGCTGGCGAAGGACCTGGGTGTCGACCTGGCCACAGTGACCCCCACCGGCCCCGACGGCATCATCACCCGCGAGGACGTCCACGCGGCGGTGGCCCCGCAGGCCCCGGCCGCCGAGCCGGAGCCGCAGGCCGCCCCGGCCGCCGCTCCCGTCGCCGCCCCGGCGCCGGTGGCCACGTACGACACCGTCCGTGAGACCCGTGTCCCCGTGAAGGGCGTCCGCAAGGCCACGGCTGCGGCGATGGTCGGCTCGGCGTTCACGGCGCCGCATGTCACCGAGTTCGTGACGGTCGACGTGACGCGCACGATGAAGCTGGTCGAGGAGCTCAAGGAGGACAAGGAGTTCGCGGGCCTGCGCGTGAACCCCTTGCTGCTGATCGCCAAGGCCCTGCTGGTCGCGATCAAGCGGAACCCGGACATCAACGCGTCCTGGGACGAGGCGAACCAGGAGATCGTGCGCAAGCACTACGTCAATCTGGGCATCGCGGCGGCGACCCCGCGCGGGCTGATCGTCCCGAACATCAAGGACGCCCACGCCAAGACGCTTCCGCAACTGGCGGAGGCGCTGGGTGAGTTGGTGTCGACGGCGCGGGAGGGCAAGACCGGCCCCGCCGCGATGCAGGGCGGCACGGTCACCATCACCAACGTCGGCGTCTTCGGCGTCGACACCGGCACCCCCATCCTCAACCCCGGTGAGTCCGCGATCCTCGCGGTCGGCGCGATCAAGCTCCAGCCGTGGGTCCACAAGGGCAAGGTGAAGCCGCGTCAGGTCACCACGCTGGCGCTCAGCTTCGACCACCGGTTGGTGGACGGGGAGTTGGGCTCCAAGGTGCTGGCCGACGTGGCGGCGATCCTGGAGCAGCCGAAGCGGTTGATCACCTGGGCGTGAGCCGGGGACGGTGACGAGAAGGGGCGGCCACTGCCGAGTGGCCGCCCCTCTTCTTCGCCTTCTTCGCCTTCCGCGGCTTCTTCGATGAACGCGCGTGTCAGCTGATCTTGGCGTAGCCGTAGTTGATGAGCTTCTTCACGTCCGTCGTGCGGTTGGCCTCCGAGGAGGCCGTCATCACGGTGCCCATCACCGACTCGCCGTTGAGCGTGGCGGCGAAGACGAGGCAGTACTTGGCCTCGGTGCCGGAGCCGGTCTTGATGCCGAGCGTGCCGTTCCAGCCGAGCAGCGTGTTGGTGTTCTTCCACGTCGCCATCGTGCGGATGGAGCCCGTCTTCGTGATCGTCTTGGCCGTGTAGGCCTTGGTCTTCACGACGGTCTTGAAGGTGGAGCTCTTCATCGCGCTGCGGGCGAGCTTGGTCAGGTCGCGCGGCGTCGAGTAGTTGGAGCCGTTGCTTATGCCGTCGAACGAATCGAAGCGCGTGTTCGTCATGCCCAGGCTCTTGGCCATGGTGTTCATCTTGCCGATGAAGCTTTTCACGCGGGCGTTGACCGTCGTGCCGGAACCGAACTTGTCGGCGAGGGTCATCGCGGCGTCGCAGCCGGACGGCAGCATCATCCCGTACAGGAGCTGACGGACGGTCACCTTGTCACCGACGATCAGCCTGGCCGTCGAGGGGTAGCCCTTGGCGACCATGTAGTCGCTGACCTCCTTCCTGATCGTGACCTTGGTGTCCAGGTTCAGGTTCGACTGCGAGAGCACGACCTTGGCGGTCATGATCTTCGTCGTCGAGGCGGTGAGCCGCTTGGTGTCGGCGGCCTTGGTGAAGAGGGTCTTGCCGTTCGCGCTGTTCATCAGGAACCCGCCCTTGGCATTGATGCTGGGCGTCGTCACGGCCTGCGCGGGTGCCGCGGTGAGAGCTCCGGTCACGAGCACCGCACCGGTCGTCACGGCGACGGCCGCGGCTCTGCGGATACGGAGGCTCTTGGTGGCGCTTATCAACTGATATACCCCGATTACGTCGAATGCCCCTGTGCGCGGCCGGGTTGGAGGGGAAGACAGGAGGGCCGCACATCTGTGACACGTAAGTAGCACAGAAAGTTGTGCGACAGACGGGTGGGTTCCCCGTCCGCATGATGGACGGGTGCCGCCTTGCGTACGTGTTGTATCTATGCTGTGCGCATGCCTACCGCCACGTCCCCGTCCCTCAAGCAGCCCCCCGCGGCCGACCGCGTCTACACGCACGTCAAACAGGGCGTCCTGGAGCGCCGTTACGAGGGCGGGACGCTGCTCACCGAGGGCGAGCTCGCCGAGGCCGTCGGCGTCTCGCGCACGCCCGTGCGGGAGGCGTTGCTGCGGCTGGAGGTCGAGGGGCTGATCAAGCTCTACCCGAAGAAGGGCGCGCTGGTCCTGCCGGTCTCCGCGCAGGAGATCAAGGACGTGGTGGAGACGCGGCTGCTCGTCGAGGAGCACGCGGCACGCAAGGCCGTCCCGGCACCCCCGGGGCTCATCGAGCGGCTCACGGAACTGCTCGCCAAGCAGAAGGCCCAGGCCGCCGCCGGCGATCTCGCGGGTGCCGCCGTCACCGACCGGTGCTTCCACGCGGAGATCGTTCGCAGCGGCGGCAACGAGATCCTGTCGCGGCTCTACGACCAACTGCGCGACCGGCAACTGCGCATGGGCGTCGCCGTCCTGCACTCCCACCCCGACCGGATCGCCAAGACCCTCGCCGAGCACGAGGAGATCCTTCAGGCACTGCGCTCCGGGGACGCCGAGGCGGCCGTCGGGACGGTCCACCGGCACATCGGCTGGTTCTCGCACCTCGCGCGGGGTGAGGAGCGATGAAGGCCACCACGTTGCCCGGCGATCCTCCGGGCGGCCGTCGCGCCATGGCCGTCTGGGGCATCGGCGTCTCGGTCTACTTCGTCGCCGTCATCTTCCGTACGTCCCTCGGGGTCGCCGGCCTCGACGCGGCGGACCGCTTCGACGTGAACGCCTCGGCCCTGTCGGCGTTCTCGATCCTGCAACTGCTCGTGTACGCGGGCATGCAGATACCCGTCGGCCTGCTGGTCGACCGGCTCGGCACGAAGAAGGTGCTGACCCTCGGCGTGGTGCTGTTCACCGCGGGCCAACTGGGCTTCGCCTTCTCGCCGTCGTACGGCATGGCGCTCGCCTCGCGCGCGCTGCTGGGCTGCGGCGACGCCATGACGTTCATCAGCGTCCTGCGGCTCGGCATGCGGTGGTTCCCGGCCCGGCGCGGTCCGATGATCGCGCAGCTCGCGGGGTTCGCGGGCATGGCGGGCAACCTCGTCTCCACGCTGGTGCTGGCCCGGCTGCTGCACGGGCTGGGCTGGACGGCGGCGTTCGCGGGCAGCGCGGCGGCGGGCGTCGTGGTCCTCGTCCTGCTGCTCCTGTTCCTGAAGGACCACCCCGAGGGGCATGAGCCGGAGCCCGTCCCGCACCAGGGCGCGGCGTACGTACGACGCCAGATCGCCGCCTCCTGGCGCGAGCCCGGCACACGGCTGGGCCTGTGGGTGCACTTCACGACGCAGTTCCCGGCGATGGTGTTCCTGCTGCTGTGGGGGCTGCCCTTCCTGGTGGAGGCGCAGGGGCTGTCGCGCGCGACGGCCGGTGAACTCCTCACCCTCATCGTCCTGTCGAACATGGTCGTGGGTCCGGTCTACGGCCAGGTCGTCGCCCGGCACCACGAGGCGCGGCTGCCGCTGGCGCTGGGGACGGTGGCGGCGACGGCGGCGCTGTGGGCGACGACGCTGGCCTGGCCCGGTGAGACGGCGCCGATGTGGCTGCTGATCGTGCTGTGCGCGGTGCTCGGGGCGTGCGGGCCGGCCTCGATGCTCGGCTTCGACTTCGCGCGGCCGGCGAATCCGCCGGAGCGGCAGGGAACGGCGTCCGGGATCACCAACATGGGCGGGTTCGTCGCCTCGATGACCACGCTGTTCGCCGTCGGGGTGCTGCTGGACGCGACGGGCGGCGACTACACCGTCGCCTTCTCGGCGGTGTTCGTGCTCCAGGCGCTGGGGGTCGGCCAGATCCTGCGGCTGCGCAAGCGGGCGGCGCGCAGGGAGCGGGAACGGCTGGTCGCCAGCAGGGTGGAGACGGTGCACGTTCCCGCCTGAGGCGGTGCCGTCGGTCAGCGGGCCGGGACGAGGGTGAGGTAGGCGATGCCCAGCACCCCGCGGTAGCTCATCCACTGGGCGCGATGGCGGTCGAGGCGTTCGCGTGTCTCGGCCGCGAGCGGGTGGTCCGGGTTCTGGGCCAGCCATACCTCGACGTCCGCCTGGTACGCCGACTCGAACTCCTCCCACTCGTCGAGGTTCGCCGTCTCGGTCCACTCGGGGCGGAAACCGGCGTCCACCACGAGATCGAGCAGGGTCGCGAGGTCGTGGTGGTCCGTGGCGGCGGCTCCCGGCCACATGCCGGAGAGTTCGGCGGGGGTCGGGGGGCGCTCCCAGAAGCCCTCCCCGAGCAGCACGCGGCCGCCGTCGCTGACCAGACGGCGCAGTTCGCGCAGGGCGTCGGTGGTGTGCCCGGGCGGCTCGGCCGCGCTCAGGGCCTGGCTCGCCCCGACGCACAGGACGAGGTCGGCGGGGCCGCGCGAGGTTCCGACGGCGGACTCCTCGACGAATGCGGTCCTTCGGCCCAGTCCCCTGGCCTCGGCGTTGCGGCGGCCGCGGGCGAGGTCCTCGGCGTTGACGTCGATGCCGACGCCGCTCGCCTCGGGCACGGCGTCCAGGACGCGCAGCATCAACTCGCCCCATCCGCAGCCGATGTCGAGGACGGTGGCGGGGTCGGTGCGGGCGAGGCGCTGGACGAGGCGGTGCGCCCGTGCCTCGGACAGCGGTCCGTGGAAGGTCAGGCGGGTCAGGCGCGGCGGTTCGTCGCCACGGCGGCCGGGGGCGGCCTCGGTTTCGGTGGTCGTGTCGGTCATGGCGAGCACGCTAGCCGTGCGCCGCCCGACACCGACAACGAATAACGGGCCGCCGCCTTACGGCATCCGGCCGGCATCCGGCGCCTGCACGGCCCCAGCGGGCCCCTACGGCGTCACCGTGAAGTTGCGCAGGATCGCCGCCGTCAGGTCCGGGTCGCCCTCCGCCTTCACCCGGTCCGTCACGGCCTCCGGTGCGACGCGGCCGCAGGCGAGGCGGACGTAGGTCTCCCAGTCGAGGGTGAGGGTGGCGGCGGGGCCCAGGGCGGGTGCCGTTTCGAGGGTGCCGCGGCCCTGGATGTCGACGCGGATCGTGCGCAGGAACTCGATCGGGCCGTGGACGTCGAAGACGATCGCCGAGCTGCGCGGGGCGTCGGCCTTGCCCGCGACGATCTCGGGCAGCTTGGCGAGCAGGACGTCGCGGGCCACGTGCGCGCCGGGGGAGTCGAGGTTGCCGGGGCGGCCGAGGGCGGTGCGCAGGTCCTGTTCGTGGACCCAGACGTCGAACGCGTGGGACCGCATGGACTCTTCGAGGGTGAGGTCCGCCCCGTGCGGGCCGCGCACCTTCGTGCCGGGGTCCCGGGACTCGTTGCGCAGCTGGCGGTTGCGGCGGATGATCGTGTACTCCAGCTCCGACGTCATCTCCGGCGCCGTGTGGTGGCGGCGGACGTCGACCTGCATCTCCATGTAGCGCTGGTGGTCGTTCGTGACGTGGAAGAGGTCCCGCGGAAGCGTGTGGATGGGGCGCGGGTCGCCCAGCATCTCGCAGTCCAGGCCGATGACATGCGACACGACGTCGCGGACCGACCAGCCGGGGCAGGGGGTGCGCCGGTTCCACTCGCCCTCCACAAGCGGCGTCACCAGCTCGGATATCGCTTCGATGGAGTGGGTCCAGGCGTCGGCGTAGGGCTGGAGGGTGGGATGCAGACTCACGGAACGGGACCCCTCGGCGGTTGGTGCGTCGGTACGCGGGCAGGTTGTGGCGTCGGTGCCAGTGGGCGGCGGCTGCTGTCGGCGGGTGTCTCGGAACGCTAAGTTACGCTGCTGTGAGGCACCCCGGCAGTGCTTTCGTGTGACGATCGTAGGCCCGCTTGGGAGCCCATGTGGACCGCTCGAATGCCAGGACGGTGGTAGTGTGCGCGCCTCTTTGCTCCAGATCGACGTCAATGAGGACGAATCGGTCGACTCGCGTCGGGTGAGGGTCGTCTCGCTGGTACGCGAACAGGCCGGGGCGGATCTGGTCGTCCTGCCCGAGCTGTGGACCACCGGGGCGTTCGCCTACGAGAAGTTCGGCCGTGAGGCCGAGCCGCTCGAAGGGCCGACGTACGAGGCGATGGCGAAGGCCGCGAGCGACGCGGGCGTGTGGCTGCACGCGGGCTCGATCCCCGAGCGGGCCCCTGACGGCGCCCTCTACAACACGTCTGTCGTCTTCTCCCCCTCCGGAGAGCTCGCCGCCGCCTACCGCAAGATCCACCGCTTCGGCTTCGACAAGGGCGAGGCGGTGCTGATGGGCGCGGGCGAGGAACTGGTGACGGTGGGTCTGCCCGGCAAGCCCGGCGAGCCCGGCACCACCATCGGTGTGGCCACCTGTTACGACCTCCGTTTCCCCGAACTCTTCCGCGGCCTCGTCGACGCCGGCGCCGAGACCCTGGTCGTCCCGGCGGGCTGGCCGGAGCGCCGCCGGGCGCACTGGACGCTGCTGGCTCAGGCGCGGGCGGTGGAGAACCAGGCGTTCGTGCTCGCCTGTGGAACGGCCGGGACGCACGCGGGAGTTCCGCAGGCCGGTCACTCGATCGTGGTGGATCCGTGGGGCGAGGTGCTGGCGCAGGCCGGGGCCGGGGAGCAGGTCCTCACGGTGGAGTTCGACCCGGGCAAGGTGGCCGTGACGCGGGAGCAGTTCCCGGCGCTGAAGGACCGGGTGCTGGGGCTGGCCGCGCCGCGCCGCTGACGGCGGGGCCGGCGTCCGCGGCCCTCGCCCTCCTCAGTCCTCCGCGTGCTCCTTCTCCGCCAGATGGATCACGCACACCGCCACCGCGATCAGCAGCGCCGGATCCGCGTCGTCCCGTACGACGTCCACGCCGTACGTCTCCCGCACGTGCAGCCACCGCCGGGAGACGACGGCCAGCAGTTCGCCGTCGTACTCGACGGCGAACTCCCGGTCGAGGATCTTGCCGCTGACGTCGAGTTCCGTACGGCCGTCCGCCAGGGAGACCCGGTAGTGGTTGCGCAGCAGCGACAGCCGCTTGCGGCGGATCTTCGCGAGCGGCTCGCCGTCCCGCTCGATCACCATCGTGTCGCGCAGGGAGAGCATCTTCTGGTGGATGTCGATGAGGACGCGCCCCTGCGTGTCCTTCAGCTCGAAGGTGTCCCGCAGCCGCATCGCCTTGCCGTCGACGAGGAACACCTTGTTGCCCCGGTCGTCCTCGATCCAGTAGTCGTCACCGATGCCGAGGAGCCGGTCGCGTACGAGGAATCTCATGAGACGAGCAGTTCCCCGCGGCCCGGCCCGAAACGCCGCCTGTAGGCCGAGGGGCTGAGCCCGGTCTCCCGGCGCAGGCGGGCGCGCAGGTTCGCGGCGGTGCCGAGTCCGCTCCTCGCCGCCACCACGTCCAGCCGTTCCTCTCCGCGCTCGATCAGCCGGCACGCGAGCGCCACCCGCTCCCCGGTCAGCCAGGCCAGCGGCGTCGTCCCGAGCTGCGCCCGGAAGCGCCGGTGCAGCGTGGCCGGCGACACCGCCGCCCGTGCCGCCAGGTCCGCGACCGTCAGCGGCTCGCCCAGCCGTTCCCGCGCCCACGCCAGCAGCGGGGCCAGGGATTCGTCCGGTACGTCCGGGACCGGCCGCTCCACGAACTGCCGCTGGCCGCCGTCGCGGTGCGCGGCGAAGACGAGCCGCCGCGAGACGGCGTTGGCTATCTCCGCGCCGTGGTCCCGGCGCCACAGGTGCAGACCGAGGTCGAGTGCGGCCGCGCTGCCCGCGGCGGTCAGGACGTCGCCCTCGTCGACGAAGAGGACGTCCGGCTCCAGCAGGACCTTCGGATGCAGCTCGCGGAAGGCGTCGGCCCACATCCAGTGCGTGGTGGCCCGGCGCCCGTCGAGCAGCCCGGCCTCGGCGAGCGCGAAGCTTCCGGTGCACAGGCTCAGGATGCGGGCGCCACGCGCGTGTGCCCGGCGGATGGCGTCGAGGACGGCGGCGCCGCGCGGTACGACGTTGTCCGGACGGCCGGGTACGACGAGGGTGTCCGCCGCGTCGGCGGCCTCCAGTCCGGGCACCCCGGTCAGCGTGAAGAAGCCGTGGTTCATCCGGACCTCGGGCGTGGGGGTGCACAGCGTCACCTCGTACAGCGGACCGGGGAGGCCGAGCTCCGGCCGCGGCAGCCCGAACAGCTCGGTGGCGACGCCGACCTCGAACGGGTTGGTGCCCTCGTCGACGATCACGGCGACGCGGTGCGCCGGTGGATGAGAGGAATCGTGCGCCATGTGCGATTCCTAGCACTCGTACGGCGCCTGGGCCACCGCGCACGATGAGCCCATGGAACCCATCTCCCTGGAGACGGCCCTCGCCTCCTTCACGCAGACCTGGAGCCCCCGCATCGTGACGACCGTCAACGACTACGACGTCCGGGTGGCCAAGGTCGACGGCGAGCACGTCTGGCACGCCCACGACCACACCGACGAGTTCTTCCTGGTCCTGGACGGCGAACTGCACATCGCCCTGCGGGAGGCGCGGGGCGAGCGCACCGTCGTCCTCCCGCGGGGCTCCGTCTTCACCGTCCCCCGCGGCACCGAACACAGGCCGTACGCCCCCGCCCCCGCCGCCGTCCTCGTCTTCGAGCCCACCGGCACCCTGACCGTCGGCGACCGCCACGACGAGGTGCCGGACCACGTGGACGCGACCACCGGGCACGCGCTGACGTGACGGCACGCGCTGGACGAGGGTGCGGGGACCGATCTCTCCCGCACCCTCGAAGGACGCTCAGACGCCGTAACCGTCGCTGTATCCGTCCCGGTGCCGATGGTGGTGGCCGTCGTCGCCGACCACGGGCGTCGTGGGCGGCACCACCACGCGCCTGCGCCTGGCGATGCTGCTGAACGTCGTGACGCCGATCAGCCCCACGATCATCAGGATGATGCCGACCAGGTCGAGGTTGACCC
Source organism: Streptomyces sp. NPDC006385 (assembly GCF_040612485.1). Classification (NCBI taxonomy): domain Bacteria; kingdom Bacillati; phylum Actinomycetota; class Actinomycetes; order Kitasatosporales; family Streptomycetaceae; genus Streptomyces; species Streptomyces sp. NPDC006385. Next base: position 11,996 of record NZ_JBEXQG010000049.1, on the reverse strand, counting down.
CCTCCATGTCCCAGTCGGTCGCGAACGTGAGGATGGCTCCCGCGGCGATGAGGATGATGCATCCGCCGAGGCCCATGAGTGTCGCCTCCCTGTCCGGTCCGGTCGTTCCGGTCCGGACGGCCGGGTACCCCGGCCGGCGTCACCCATGCGGCCGCCCCCGCGAACTACCCCTCCAGAAAGGCCACCAGCGCGTTCGCCAGCAGATGCGGGTCGTCCACGCCGCACAACTCCCGCGCGCTGTGCATCGACAGGATCGCCACGCCGATGTCGACGGTCCTGATGCCGTGCCGGGCCGCGGTGATGGGGCCGATGGTGGTCCCGCAGGGCATCGAGTTGTTGGAGACGAAGGACTGGAAGGGCACGTCCGCCTTCTCGCAGGCCGCCGCCCACACCGCCCGGCCCGAACCGTCGGTCGCGTAGCGGTTGTTGACGTTCACCTTCAGGATGGGCCCGCCGTTGACGCGCGGGTGGTGCGTCGGGTCGTGGCGCTCCGCGTAGTTGGGGTGGACCGCGTGGCCGGTGTCGGAGGACAGACAGACGGTGGCCGCGAAGGCGCGTGCCTTGTCCTCGTACGACCCCCCGCGCGCGAACACCGAACGCTCCAGGACGCCGCCCAGCAGCGGCCCGTCGGCGCCCGTGTCGCTCTGCGAGCCGTTCTCCTCGTGGTCGAAGGCGGCCAGCACCGGGATGGACGGCAGCCCGGCGCCCGAGCCCGCCACCGCGGTCAGCGCCGCCGTACCCGCGTGCACCGACAGCAGGTTGTCCATGCGCGGGCCGGCGACCAGCTCCTTGTCCCGGCCCAGGTACGCCGGCGGCTCCACCGAGTGCACCATCAGGTCCCAGCCGGTGACCTCGCCCGCCGCCAGCCCGGCCGTCTCCTCCAGGAAGGCGATCAGGTCGCCGTCGCGCACGTCGCCGAGGCCCCAAACAGGCTGCAGATGACGCTGCTTGTCGAGCTTGAGCCCCTCCGCCGACACGGATCGGTCCAGGTGGATCGCGAGCTGGGGGACCCGCAGCAGGGGGCGGTCCACGTTCACCAGCCGCGTCGTGCCGTCCCGCAGCGTCAGCCGGCCCGCCAGGCCCAGGTCGCGGTCGAGCCAGGAGTTGAGCAGCGGTCCGCCGTAGATCTCCACGGCCACCTGCCGCCAGCCGTGCGCCCCGCTGTCGGGCAGGGGTTTGACCCGCAGGTTGGGGGAGTCCGTGTGCGCGCCGACGATCCGGAACGGCGTGTGGGGCGCCGCGCCCTCGGGGACGTACCAGGCCACGATCGCGCCACCGCGCAGCACGTACTTGCCGCCGCTCGACCCGTCCCAGGCGTCCGTCTCCGAGACCTGCCGGAAGCCGGCCTTCTCCAGCCGCTCGGCGGTGTTCGCCACGGCGTGGTACGGCGACGGGCTCGCCGCCAGGAAGGACATCAGGTCGTCGGTGTGGCCGCGGTCGAAGCGGGGGGGTTCGCTCATGGGGTTCACCTTAACGACGTACGAGGGCCCGCTCCCGGTGAAGGGGAGCGGGCCCTCGTGAGGGCGATGTGGATTGTCCGTGAGTGCCTGGAACGTGTACCGGGCGCAGCGGCTAGAAGGCCGCCTCGTCCAGCTCCATCAGGTCCAGCTCGACGTTCTCGGCGAGCTTGCGCGCGCCGGTGACGCCCGGCAGGACGTTGGCCGCGAAGAACTTCGCCGCCGCGATCTTGCCCTGGTAGAACGCCTTGTCCTTGGTGGAGGCCGTCTGAAGCTTCTCGGCGGCGACCGCGGCGCCCTTGAGCAGCAGGTAGCCGACGACGACGTCACCGGAGGCCATCAGCAGACGGGTGGTGTTCAGGCCCACCTTGTAGATGTTCTTGACGTCCGACTCGGTGGCCGCGAGGTCGGTCAGCATCAGGCCGACGATGGCCTCCAGCTCCACGGCCGCCTTGGCCAGGTGCTCGCGCGCGCCCGCCAGCTCCTCGCCGCCCGTGCCGAGCGCCAGGAACTTCTTGATGTCCTCGGCGAGCGAGTTCAGCGCGGCGCCCTGGTTGCGGACGATCTTCCGGAAGAAGAAGTCCTGGCCCTGGATCGCCGTGGTGCCCTCGTAGAGGGTGTCGATCTTGGAGTCCCGGATGTACTGCTCGATCGGGTACTCCTGCAGGAAGCCGGAGCCACCGAAGGTCTGCAGCGACTGGGCGAGCTGCTCGTAGCCCTTCTCGGAGCCGTAGCCCTTGACGATGGGCAGGAGCAGGTCGTTGAGCGCGTGCTCGGTCTTCGCGTCCTCGCCGGCCGCCTCCTTCACCGCGATCGCGTCCTGGACCGAGGCCGTGTACAGGACGAGGGCCCGCATGCCCTCCGCGTACGCCTTCTGCGTCATCAGCGAGCGGCGCACGTCCGGGTGGTGGGTGATGGTGACCTTGGGCGCGGTCTTGTCCATGAAGTTCGCCAGGTCCGGACCCTGGACGCGCTCCTTGGCGTACTCCAGCGCGTTCAGGTAGCCCGTGGACAGCGTGGAGATCGCCTTCGTGCCGACCATCATGCGGGCGAACTCGATGATGCGGAACATCTGGCGGATGCCGTCGTGCTTGTCGCCGATCAGCCAGCCCTTGGCGGGGTGCTGGTCGCCGAAGGTCATCTCGCAGGTGTTGGAGGCCTTCAGGCCCATCTTGTGCTCGACGTTCGTGGCGTAGACGCCGTTGCGCTCGCCCAGCTCGCCGGTCTCGAAGTCGAAGAGGTACTTCGGGACGAGGAAGAGGGACAGGCCCTTGGTGCCGGGGCCGGCACCCTCGGGGCGGGCGAGCACGTAGTGGAGGATGTTCTCCTCCATGTCGTGCTCACCGGACGTGATGAAGCGCTTGACGCCCTCGATGTGCCAGGAGCCGTCCTCCTGCTGGATCGCCTTGGTGCGGCCGGCGCCCACGTCCGAACCGGCGTCCGGCTCGGTCAGCACCATGGTGGAGCCCCAGGTCCGCTCGACCGCGATCTGGGCGATCTTCTTCTGGACCTCGTTGCCCTCGTCGTAGAGGATCCCGGCGAACGCCGGGCCGGAGGAGTACATCCACACGGCCGGGTTCGAGCCGAGGATCAGCTCCGCGTACGACCAGATCAGGGAGGGCGGGGCCGTCGTGCCGCCGATCGCCTCGGGCAGCCCCAGACGCCAGTACTCGGAGTCCATGAACGCCTTGTAACTCTTCTTGAAGGACGCGGGGACCGGCGCGGTGTTGGTCTCCGGGTCGAAGACCGGCGGGTTGCGGTCGGCGTCCGCGAAGGACTCGGCCAGCTCGTTCTCCGCGAGCCGCGTCAGCTCCTCAAGGATGCTTTTCGCGGTCTCGACGTCCATCTCCTCGAACGGACCCGTGCCGTACAGCCTGTCGCGTCCGAGTACTTCGAAGAGGTTGAACTCGATGTCGCGGAGATTGGACTTGTAGTGCCCCATGGTGACGGCTCCGTAGAGGGATCGGCGAGGCACTTGGATCCTCGCGCTCGTTCGCATACCAACAAGTAGCTACGATGATGCTACCCGTCAGTAATAAGACGCAACCCCGATCCGGTCATCTGTGACAGGTCACACCGCAACCGTCAGTGTCGCCGTGTAGCCCTCCGTCACGCCGCCCTTCATCGTCGCCAGCTGCTGGTCGTGGCCGTCGCTGAAGATGCCGTCCGTCTCCAGGGAGAGCGGAGCGAGGTTCCGCACGCTCTGGCCGTATCCGTCCGTGGCGTAGACCGTGTCGCAGACGTCCTTCGGGAACGCGAGCTGCGAGGTGGTGGTGATCGAGGTGGCGGCCGTGGCGTCGGCCAGGCTGCCGTAGACCTCGAAGTGGATGTGCGGCCAGCGGCCCGCGTAGCAGCCGGGGAAGACGCTGGTGAAGGTGACCTGGCCCTCGTCGTCCGTCTCCTGGACGCCGCGCAGGTAGTTCTCGTCCGTGACCCCCTCGGAGTACAGCGAGTACCTGCCCTCCCGGTCGCAGTGCCAGAGGTAGACGGCGGCGCCCTTCTTCGGGGTGCCGCAGCCGGACGCGGCGTCCACCACCGTCAGCGTCACGGTCAGGGGCACGCCCCCGGCGGTGCCGCCCGCAAAGTCGCCGAAGCTCTCGGTGATGTCACCGCGGACGACACCGCTCTCCTTCAGCACGTTCACGCCGTTCGAGCCGTCGCCGGGGTAGGGACCGGCGGTCTCCTCGGGGATGGTCGCGCACTCGGCGGGCGAGGAGGACGCGGAGGACGCCGGGGTGTCCTCGTCGGAGCTGCAGCCCACCAGGGGGATCAGACCCGCTCCGGCCATGAGCCGGATCATGCGGCGGCGGGCGAGGACGGGAAGGTCGTAGGTCAGACCCCTGTCGTGTTCGTGGACCTCGTCGTCATGGTGTCGGTGCATGGCCGTGTCCCCTCGCTGGTGTGCTGCCGTTGCCGTGCTCGCCTCTGTACGGCCGACGCTATGGCCGACGCTATGAGCGGCGGCTGTGGGAAGCCAGGGCACTCGCTGTCGAGTCGCTGCCGAGTCGCTGTCGGTCCGCCGGAGCGCCCGTACCGGCCCGCCCCACGGCTGCTGTCGGTACGCTTGCGCTCATGTACGGCTACGACCAGAACGTCGGTGCACAGCAGCAGTACGCCCCGCCGCAGCAGCCCGGCGGCGTCGGCGGGTACGGCCAGCAGCCGCCGCTCTACCCCGAGCCGTCCCCGCCCTCGCTCGCGGACGCCGTGCGGGCCTTCACCACCGGGCAGATGTCCGCCGAGGACTTCCAGCAGGTCTTCGCCACGTCGAAGGTCTACTGCCCGCGCGGTGACAACCCCGGCTTCCTCGCCCTGCACAACACCCAGCAGCCGGTGATCCCGATGTTCACCTCGCTGAAGGAACTGCGGCGGTACGCGGGCAAGGAGTCCAAGTACTTCGTCATCACCGGCGCCGAGGTGATCGACCTGCTGCCGACCGGCTACGGCTTCGTCCTGGACATGGAGGGCGAGCACCGGATGGTGTTCGACGCGAAGGCCGTCGAGCAGATGGTCGAGTTCGCGATGCGCAGGATGTACGGCTAGACACCGGCTGCACACCTCTGCCGCCGGTCACCTCTGCCGAGTGCCGGAACTCCTTTACGGCTGAACCGCTCCTTCCGCTCCTGGGCCCCCCTACTGTGCCCGCGTGACCTCGACTGACACATCGCCCACATCGCCGCCGGTCCTGACGGGCCGGCGGCGTTCTGTTGGGGGAATGCCCCGCGGGTGTCCTCTGTTTGGGGTGGCAGGAAGTTCAATGCTCAACTAAACTGGCCGCACAAGGAGGTACCGACATGCCTGCAGTGACTGTCGAGAACCCGCTGACGCTGCCGCGCGTCGCCGCACCCGCGGAGGCCGTGGCCCGTCCCGTGCTCGCCGTCACGACCGCGCCGAGCGGTTTTGAGGGCGAGGGTTTCCCGGTGCGCCGCGCGTTCGCCGGGATCAACTACCGCTATCTGGACCCGTTCATCATGATGGACCAGATGGGTGAGGTGGAGTACGCGCCGGGCGAGCCCAAGGGCACTCCCTGGCATCCGCACCGCGGCTTCGAGACCGTCACGTACATCATCGACGGGATCTTCGACCACCAGGACTCCAACGGCGGTGGCGGCACCATCACCAACGGGGACACCCAGTGGATGACGGCCGGGTCGGGTCTCCTCCACATCGAGGCCCCGCCGGAGTCGCTGGTCATGTCCGGCGGTCTCTTCCACGGTCTCCAGCTGTGGGTGAACCTCCCGGCCAGGGACAAGATGATGGCGCCGCGCTACCAGGACATCCGCGGCGGCAACGTCCAACTGCTCTCCACCCCCGACGGCGGCGCGCTCCTGCGCGTCATCGCGGGTGAGCTGGACGGCCACCAGGGCCCCGGTATCACCCACACCCCGATCACGATGATCCACGCGACCCTCGCCCCGGGCGCGGAGATCACGCTGCCGTGGCGCGAGGACTTCAACGGCCTCGCGTACGTCCTCGCCGGGCGGGGCGCGGTGGGTGCCGAACGCCGGCCGATCCACCTCGGCCAGACGGCGGTCTTCGGCAGCGGCGGCTCGCTGACCGTCCGCGCGGACGACAAGCAGGACTCCCACACGCCGAACCTGGAGGTCGTCCTGCTCGGCGGACAGCCCATCCGGGAGCCGATGGCGCACTACGGCCCGTTCGTGATGAACACCCGGGAGGAACTCCAGCAGGCATTCGACGACTTCCAGAAAGGGCGGCTGGGCACCATCCCGGCCGTGCACGGGATGTCCGAGGGCGGACTGTAGGGCGTATTCGGGTCGCCGGGAGAATTTCATTCCCGGCGACCCGACTACTGGGTCACGCTGAATGTTGTAGTTCAGCGTCGTGCGATCCGGGTACTACGAAATTCCATCCCCAGGAGAGGTGTCCCCTCCCGCTGAGATTGCCAGCGGATGCGTCTGCGGGTGCGCCTGCGCATGCGGCAGGAGAAATGCGCCGAAAATGCCGCACGCGAGGGCGGCTACTGCGGCGAATTTGCGGAGCGGACTGATGGCGTTTCCCATGAGTGGCCTCCTCAGGCCTCAGAAGCAGTTGCTCAAGGCGAGCGTAGATCGCTTTCCCGCACCTGCAGTGCCCCTTGGCAAGGTCTTTGATCTGCTGGGAAAGTCTTTCAGTTCTGATCATCGGCACTTTGTCATGCCGGGAGCCCGGTTGACTCCCGCGGTTTCCCTGTCGGAATTCAGGGAGGTTTCCTCCCGTCACCCACCCGGTCCGCCCGCACACGACAGCCTCGTCCGGCTCGTGATCCGCTGGAGTCGTGCAGCCTCCCACCCCACTGCTCCCCGACCCCGTCCGGCGGCTCGCCGCCTGGTGTGCCGTCGTGCTGCTCGTCGCCGGGGTCGTCTACGTCGGGATCCGGCTGGCCGACGAGTTCCGTACGGCTGTCGTGCCCGTGCTGCTCGCGCTGCTGGGGACGGCGTTGCTGCGGCCGCTGCACCGGCGGCTGGTGAAGGCCAAGGTGCACCGCTCCCTGGCGGCCGGGCTCACCTGCGTCGCCGTCGTGGCCGTCGTCGGCGGGGCCGTGTACATCGTCGTCGCCGCGATCGTCGACAGCGGGGAGGAGATCGTGGCCTCGCTCAAGCAGGCGGGCGAGGATCTCGCCGAGCACTTCGGGGCCGCCGGGACGTCGCTGGACGACGTGGCCTCCAACGCCAGAGAGCTGCTCACCAAGTTCGGCGGGACGGCCGCCTCCGGGGTCATCAGCGGGGTGAGCGTCGTGGGCGAGACCATCGCCATGGCCGTCCTCGCGCTGCTGCTCGTCTTCTTCTTCCTGCGGGACTCCGACCGGGCGGCCCACACGGTGCGGTCCTTCGTCCCGCGTGGCAGCGGGGACCTCGTCGAGGCCATGGCCCGGCGGGCGTTCCAGGCCGTGGAGGGGTTCATGCGGGGGACCACCTTCATCGCCCTCATCGACGCCGTCTGCATCACCGTCGGGCTGCTCGTCCTCGACGTCCCGGGCGCCGTCGGGCTCGGCGCGCTGGTCTTCGTCGGGGCCTACATCCCCTATCTCGGCGCCTTCATCTCGGGGGCCGTGGCCGTGCTGGTCGCGCTCGCCGACCGGGGGTTCGTCATCGCGCTGTGGGTGCTCGCCGTCGTGCTCGCCGTGCAGGTGCTGGAAGGGCATGTGCTGCAGCCCGTGATCCAGAGCCGGACCGTGCAGATGCACCCGGCCGCCGTCATGGTGGCGATCACCGCGGGGGCGTCCGTCGCCGGAGTCCTCGGCATGCTGCTCGCCGTACCGCTCACCGCCGCCGCCTCGGGCGTCGTGCACGAACTGCAGGAGCGTTACGCGGGCTCGGAGCCCCCTGAGCCGCCGGAGCCTCCTCAGCCGCCGGAGCCCGCCGGGCCGTCCGCGCCCCCGGGGCCGTCCGCGCCCTTGGACTCGTAGAACTCGAACCAGGTGCTCTTGCCCTGGCCCCGGGGATCGACACCCCACCCCTGGGCCAGCAGCTCGATCAGCATCAACCCCCGCCCGGAAGACGCCAGTTCACCGGGGCGGCGCTTGTGCGGCAGGTCGTCGCTGGTGTCCGTCACCTCGACACGCAACCGGCGGCCCCCCGGCTCGCCCCGCACCTCGGCGAGAAGCAGGGCGTCGGAGTCGGTGTGGACGAGGACGTTCGTGAGCGTCTCGGACAGGAGCAGGACCGCGGAGTCCACCTGGTCCTCGGACGCCCAGTCGTGCAGCAGCTCCCGCAGCTGCTGACGGGCCGCCGCGACCCGCTCCGGCTCGGCCTGCGCGACCGTGAGCATGGTGCGCCGGATCGTCGGCCGTACCGCGATCGCCTCGCCGCAGCCGCAGCCCTCCCCCTCCCGGCACAGCAGCAGCACCGCGATGTCGTCCTCGCGCCGGTCGGCGAGCGGGCCGGTGGTGTGGTGGGAGGACGGGCCGTGGACGGCCTGGACGAGGGCGTCGGCGAGCGCCTCCAGGTCGCCGTCGTGCTCCTCGAGGATCGCGCGGATGCGCTTCCAGCCGGTCTCCAGGTCGTGGCCGCCGGTCTCGATCAGGCCGTCCGTGCAGATCAGCATCGTCTCGCCGGGTTCCAGGGTGATCCTGGTCGTCGGGTAGTCGGCGTCCGGGTCGATGCCGAGGGGGAGACCGCCGGCCGTGGGGCGGGCGAGGACCGTGCCGTCGGTCATGCGGATCGCCGGGTCCGGGTGGCCGGCGCGCGCGATGTCCAGCAGGCCGGTCGTGGGGTCGACCTCGACGTACAGGCAGGTCGCGAAGCGCAGGTCGGACGGGTCCTCGTCGAGGGAGCCGAACGTCATGCCGTGCAGGAAACGGGAGGCGCGGGAGAGCACGGCGTCGGGGCGGTGGCCCTCGGAGGCGTAGGCGCGCAGCGCGATACGGAGCTGGCCCATCAGGCCCGCCGCCCGGACGTCATGGCCCTGGACGTCGCCGATGACGAGGGCGAAGCGGCCGTTCGGCAGCGGGATCATGTCGTACCAGTCGCCGCCGACCTGGAGCCCGCCGCCGGTCGGGACGTAGCGGGCGGCGACGCTCATGCCGGGTATCTCCGGGCCCAGCTTGGGCAGCATCGAGCGCTGGAGGCCGTCCGTCAGCTCCCGCGCGGACTCGGTGGCCTCGGCCCGGGAGAGGGCCTGGGCGAGCATGCGGGCCACCGTCGTCAGCACGGACCGCTCGTCCGGAGTGAACGCGACCGGATAGGTGAACGCCGCCATCCAGGCGCCCATGGTGCGGCCGGCCACGGTCAGCGGCAGGAACGCCCAGGACTGGCGGTTGAAGTGCGCGGCGAGCGGCCAGGTGACCGGGTAGCGCTGCTTGTACTGCTCGGGCGAGGAGAGATAGACGGCACGGCCGGTGCGGACGACCTCGGCGGCCGGGTAGTCGGTGTCCAGGGCCATGTGCGTGAAGGGGCCCTCGTCGCCGGGCTGGTGGCCGTGGTGGCCGATGATCGTCAGGCGATCGCCCGTCACCCCGAACACGGCGAGTCCGTCGGGCGAGAAGCCCGGCATCGACAGGCCGGCCGCGACCCGCAGCACCTCCGCCGTCGACCGTGCCTCGGCCAGCGCCCGGCCCGCGTCCAGCAGGAACGCCTCCCGCGAGCGCCGCCAGTCGCCGGTGACCGCCGTACGCCCGGCTGGGGTACCCGGCCTCGGTTCCGTGACCTCCTGGAGGGAGCCGGTGACCTCGTACGACCGCTTCTCGCGATCGAAGGACGCGTGGAAGCGGCTGCGGCCCACCCGGACGACCCGGCCCCGCTCGTCCATGATCCGTACCCGCACCTCGCCGAGGGTGCCCTCGGCGACGGCGAGCTGGATCACTCCGGTGATCTCGTTCCAGTCGACGGGATGCAGCCGGGCGCGCACCTGCGCCTGGCTCAGGGTTGCCTGTTCGGCGGGCAGCCCGAGCAGCCGTGCCGCCTCCGCGTCGACCGTGACCAGGCCCGTGGCGGTGTTCCAGTGCCACAGTCCGGTCGCGAGGGCGGCGAGAACCTCCCCCACGGCGGGCAGGGGCTCACCAGTGCGCATTGCCCCACTGTAAGAAGAGGTGATCGCAGACTGCCACCGAAGCTGTACGGGGCATCTGGTCGGCGGGGGCCCGGGAGCGCCGCCAAATGGTGGGGAGGCGATCGTGGGGTCCCCGGTAGGCTGGGGGGAAGTTTCACGTGAAACACGCCCCCCGATCCGCGAAGACTGGATGAACGACGATGCATCGGTACAGGTCCCACACCTGCGGCGAGCTCCGCTCCTCTGACGTCGGCACCGACGTCCGGCTGAGTGGCTGGCTGCACAATCGGCGCGACCTGGGCGGCATCCTCTTCATCGATCTGCGCGACCACTACGGCATCACGCAGCTCGTCGCCCGCCCCGGCACGCCCGCCTACGAGGCCCTGGACAAGCTCTCCAAGGAGTCCACCCTCCGCGTCGACGGCAAGGTCGTCTCCCGCGGCGCCGAGAACATCAACCCCGACCTGCCCACCGGCGAGGTCGAGGTCGAGGTCGGCGAGGTCGAGCTGCTCGGCGCGGCCGCCCCGCTGCCGTTCACGATCAACACCGAGGACGGGGTCAACGAGGAGCGGCGCCTGGAGTACCGCTTCCTGGACCTGCGCCGCGAGCGCATGCACCGCAACATCATGCTGCGTACGGCGGTCATCTCGGCGATCCGGCACAAGATGACGGCGCTGGGCTTCAACGAGATGGCGACCCCGATCCTGTCCGCGACCTCCCCCGAGGGCGCCCGCGACTTCGTCGTCCCCTCCCGTCTGCACCCGGGCAGGTTCTACGCCCTGCCGCAGGCCCCGCAGCAGTTCAAGCAGCTGCTGATGATCTCCGGCTTCGACCGCTACTTCCAGATCGCGCCCTGCTTCCGTGACGAGGACGCGCGCGCCGACCGCTCGCCGGGCGAGTTCTACCAGCTCGACGTCGAGATGAGCTTCGTCGAGCAGGAGGACGTCTTCCAGCCCGTCGAGAAGCTGATGACGGAGCTGTTCGAGGAGTTCGGCGGCGGCCGCCATGTCACCTCGCCGTTCCCGCGGATCCCGTTCCGCGAGGCGATGCTGAAGTACGGCTCCGACAAGCCGGACCTGCGCGCCCAGCTGGAGCTCGTCGACATCACCGACGTCTTCGAGGGCTCGGAGTTCAAGGCGTTCGCCGGCAAGCACGTGCGCGCGCTGCCCGTCCCGGCCGTGCAGGACCAGCCCCGCAAGTTCTTCGACCAGCTCGGCGACTACGCCGTCGCGCAGGGCGCCAAGGGCCTGGCCTGGGTCCGTGTCGCCGAGGACGGCTCGCTGACCGGCCCGATCGCCAAGTTCCTCACCGAGGAGAACATCAAGGTCCTCACCGAGCGCCTCGGCCTGGAGGCCGGTCACGCCGTGTTCTTCGGCGCGGGCGAGTTCGACGAGGTCTCGAAGATCATGGGCGCGGTCCGCGTCGAGGCCGCCAAGCGGGCCGGCCACTTCGAGGAGGGCGTCTTCCGGTTCTGCTGGATCGTCGACTTCCCGATGTACGAGAAGGACGAGGAGACCGGCGCGATCGACTTCTCGCACAACCCGTTCTCCATGCCGCAGGGCGGTCTGGAGGCCCTTGAGACCCAGGACCCGCTGGACATCCTGGGCTGGCAGTACGACATCGTCTGCAACGGCGTCGAGCTGTCCTCCGGCGCGATCCGGAACCACGAGCCGGAGATCATGCTCAAGGCCTTCGAGATCGCGGGCTACGACCGTGAGACGGTCGAGGAGAAGTTCGCCGGCATGCTGCGCGCCTTCCGCTTCGGCGCCCCGCCGCACGGCGGCATCGCCCCGGGCGTCGACCGCATCGTGATGCTGCTCGCCGACGAGCCGAACATCCGCGAGACCATCGCCTTCCCGCTCAACGGCAACGCCCAGGACCTGATGATGGGCGCGCCGACGGAGCTGGAGGAGGCGCGGCTGAAGGAGCTGCACCTGTCGGTGCGCAAGCCGCAGCCGAAGTAGGCCGAAGCAAGCGGCACCTTGAGAAGTGGGGGGGGGGCGCGCCAGCGGGCACGCCCGCGACGAAAGAAAAAACAAAGCGGAGGAAGCG
>NZ_JBEXQG010000048.1:0-66255 GCF_040612485.1 Streptomyces sp. NPDC006385 | reverse complement strand
TCTCCGCGCGAACCCAGTTCGTCGAGGACGAGGCGGTGCAGCTTCGCCCAGACCCGGGCGGCTGTCCACTCGGTGAAGCGGCGGTGTGCAGTCGGACCCGACGGGCCGAAGACCGGCGGCAACTGCCGCCAGGTGCAGCCCGTGGTGGCTACGAAGATGATCGCGGCCAGCACCTCTCGATCGCCGTAGCGGCGCCGACCGCCGCCTTGCGGCCGCGATGGAGACAGGTGGAACCACCCGCTGGAACAACTCCCACAACTCGTCCGGCACCATGCGCTCGACCATCACCACAGATGCAGACTACCCGGCACTCCAAATGAGACGACGCCTAAAAGGGAGACCCTTCGTCAGGGCAGCGGCGGCCCGTAGTGACCTCACTCGCTAAGGATCGAGCAGGATGCAGCCGGATGGAAACGGATGGATATATCCGTTCCTTCGGTAACGTCGCAGGTGAACCGCGTCACCAGCGAGCCCGTACAGCCGTCCGCAAGGCCCCGCCACTGCACAAGGCCATCGGCATCGCGGTCATCGGCTTTTCGGGGCTTGCCCTCATCGGCGCCTTCCTGCCCGACGCAGCCTGGCCTCCGGCACGCCGAGACCGGCACCCCCAGCGCCGCCTCCAGCCCCACGCGCAGTCCGGCCACGCCCGAAGCCAAGGGCGGCGAAAGCCGTGCAGGCCGGTCTCACCCTCCCGTCACAGCAACGACAGCGGCAGCAGTGACACCCAGCGGGGGATCCAGTTCGGCTATGCCTGCTCTCCTGTGGGAGCACTCGGTTCGGTGGGCGGCGGCGTGGAAACCCCTGTGAAGAGCGCGCGTTGTCCCGGGCAGGCTGTCGTGTCTGTCGACAGGCCAGGGGTTCCGGGGATCGCCGTGACGGTTCGTCACGGTCGCCCGGCGGTGACCAGCGCGCGCACGCCCGCGTGCAGCACCGGGCCGGCGGCGACGACGCCCTCGTCGAGCGAGGAGACGGTGCCCCCGGCCTCGGACACGATCAGGGCGCCGGCGGCCCAGTCCCACAGGGCGAGTCGGTCCTCGTAGTAGGCGTCGTATCGGCCGACCGCGACCCAGCACAGGTCGAGGGCCGCGCTGCCGCTGCTGCGGATGTCGCGGACGGCGGGGAGCAGGGTGGGCAGGACGGCGGCCTGGCGTGCTCGTGATCCTGCCCGGTAGGCGAAGCCGGTGGCGACGAGCGCCGAGGGCAGGGCGACTGGATCGTTGACGGAGATCGGCCGTTCGTTCAGGCGGGCGCCTTCGCCGAGCGCCGCGGTGTACATCTCCTCCCGGGCCACGTCATATACGGCAGCGGCGACGGTCCGCCAGCCGTCGCCGTCCGACCGCTGGCAGGCAATGCTCACGGCGGAGTGCGGAATGCCATAGAGGTAGTTGACCGTACCGTCCAGGGGGTCGATCACCCAGCGCAGTCCGCTGTCCGACGACCGCTCGGCGCCCTCCTCGCCGAGGAGGCCGTCGTCGGGCCGTTCGGAGGTGAGGAGGCCGACTACCGCCGACTCGCTGGCCAGGTCGGCGTCCGTCACGGGGTCGGTGGCCGAGGACTTGGAGCCGGTCTGCCGGAAACTGTGGGTCCGGCGCATGAGTTCGCCGCCACCCAGCCGGGCCGCGCGTATCGCGAGGTCGAGCAGGGCAGGGGCAGGGGAGACGGACATGGTGCACCTTCCGCTGTGCGGGTCTCAGTCGACCAGGACGCGCATCCACCGGCGCCGCAGCACACGGTGTCCGCTGATGAAGAACCGGGCGATCTCCTCGGCGTTGACGGCCAGGAAGACCAGGGGGAACGGCACCTCCCACACCAGTGTGAGCAGTGCGGTCAGCGGCACCGCCACCGCCCACTGGGTGAAGAGGTCCACCCGCAGGACGAACACGGTGTCGCCGCCCGCGCGCAACAGCCCGTTCTGGATGGTGATGTTCATCGCCCGGAAGAGGAAGACGAAACCCAGCACCAGCACGGTGTCGCGGGCGACGTCCAGCGTCGCCGGGCCGACGCCGTCGTAGAGCGCGGACAGCCAGAAGTACGACGACAGCAGCACGAGCCCGGTGAGCAGGGCGATGCCCGCCGTCCAGATCAGCAGAGCCTTGCTGAGGAGCCATGTCCGCTGCCGATCCCGTTCGCCCAGACTGCCGCCGACCATGACGCCCGCGGCAGTCGAGACACCGATGAAGACGGCGATGGCGAACGACTCCAGTGGGTTGACCATGGACAGCACGGCCAGTTCCTCGGTGCCCGCCCGCCCCACCAGGACGCTGTACGCGAGGATGCCCAGCGCCCAGGAGGTGGAGCTCAGGGAGACCGGCATGCCCACGCGTCGGATCTTCGCGAAGATCCCGTCCCGGAAGCCCTCGACGCAGTCCCGCACCCGGAAGGCCACGACGTTCCCGGTCAGGTACACATACCCGGCGAGCAGCAGAGCCTCGGCACAGGTGCTGGCCAGTGTCGCCCAGCCGGCGCCCCGGACACCGTAGGCGGGCAGCCCCCAGTGGCCGAAGACGAGCGCGTACGCGAGGGTCAGGTGCAGCACCACGCCCACCAGCGCGCAGCCGGCGGTCACCTTGGCCCGCCCCACGCAGCGCAGCGCAGCCGCCAGCGAAGAGATCACCGCGAAGGGCAGGATCATCCCGCTGACGGCCCGGACGTACTGCGCCCCCAGGTCGACCACCCGGGGGTCTTCCGTGGCGAGGGCGACCAGTGGTCTCGCCCAGACCAGGCAGGCGGCGAAGGCGGTGAGCGCGATGCAGGCGGTGACGACCGTGGTCACCGCCGTCGCGCGGCGGGCTCGGGCCGCGTCCCCGCTGCCCCGGAACTGCGCGATGATGACGGCGCCACCGTCGGCCATGCCCAATGTGGCCAGCATGACCACGAAGACGACACGGCTGCCGTAGCCGATGGCGGCGATCTCGTCGGTACCGAGCCGGGCGACCAGAACCGCGTCGACCATGGTGCGGGAGGTCGACATCATGGCCTGCAGGGTCACCGGGACCGCGGTCGTCACCAGGGCGGCGACGAACGCGCGGTCCCGAGCCTGCCGCAGGCCGCCGAGGCCGGCGGTCACGGCGCCCTGAACGGTCTCAGGCATGGAGTTCCCGGGAGATCGGCTCCGTGACGGTGAAGTCGGTGAACCTCGCTGTGAAACCAGCCCGTTGGGGCGAGCAGGCCATGACACCGACCTGGCAGGTCGCCGGCAGCGGCAGATACCCGAGGCGCAGCAGCTGCCAGTCCCCGTCCGGGGTGCGGAACTGGACGCGTATCGCGGTGCCGTGCCGGGTCAACCGCAGGGTGACGCTCTCTGCGGCCTGGGGGGCCGTGATCACGGACCAGTCGGAGAAGCCGCGGGTGATGACGGTGCTGAGATGGGTCAGTCCGTCGGTGAACTCGACGCCGGTCTTGACCCAGTTCTCCTCGTCCACCCGGAGCATCAGCCCGGTCTGGTCGTAGAGCGTCTCGTACTCTCCGGTCAGCGTGACCTGCGCGGTGAAGTCCCCGGTCACCTCCGTGCCGTAGAAGTGTCCGTCGTCGCGGACGAAGTCGTAGAAGGTCTCGCGCCAGAAGTCCGTCTTGTCCCCGGTGGTGACGACGAGAGTGCCGTCGTCCACGGACCAGTGAGGGGGCTCGTTGAGCCACTGCATCGTGTGCGTCGTGTCGAGCATGGTGTCTTTCCGTTCGAGGAGTGGGGGAGGGAGGGGAGGGGAGGGGTGGGGCTGCCGTGGGTCAGACCGTCGGATCCTGTTCCCGCCCGACGGGTTCGACGAGCGTCTTCGCCACGCGCTCGGCCTCCCCGAGGACGGCCTTGCGGTACTGGGGGGAGAAGCGGGTCACGGGGGGCAGCACATGGCAGACGTCGATGCTCCTGTCGGGGAAGGGCAGCGCCAGGCCCGCGAGCGGCAGCACCTCGGGGCGCGGGTGGGCGTCGAACCGGATGCCGAGCCCGGCGGGCGGCTCGGTCTGCCCGGCGTCGACGACCGCTCCGACGACCAGCACGCTCTGCCCGTCCTGCGCGCCCAGGACCACGGCCGGCGCGCGGTCGCCGGTGCCGCTCGCGTCCGCGGTGACGGTGGCGAGCTCCCGCCGGAATTCCATCGCGTGGCCGTTGGCCTCGAAGTCACCGAAGGCGGCGGCGAGTTCGACGTCGGCCCCCGGCCACTTCCGTACGAAGCGGCGGTAGTTGAGGCGTTCCGTCTCGCGGTTGCCGGAGACGCTGCGGGTGTGCGGCAGGTGGATGCCGTAGACATCCCGGCCCATGACGAGCGGGGTGCCGGTGGCGGAGATGCGGTGGGCCCATTCGAGGTCTTCCACGCCGTACCCGCGGAAGTCCTCGTCGAAGTAGAGAGCGTGCTCCCGCACCAGTGCGGTCGGCAGCGCGATGAGGGCGGTCCAGGCGAAGGCCCACGGGATGACGTGGTCGACCTGCATGCGCATGTCGAGGAGGACCTCGTCGGCCGCGTCCAGCTCGGCCAGCTTCTGACGGTAGTGGGCGAAGGGCTTGGCCTCGACGCTGTCCACGTCGCTGTTGTTGTTGTCGTAGCCGATCATCTGGCCGATGACGCAGACGTTCTGCCCGTAGGCGAAGTGCCGTGCGTAGAGGTTCTCCAGGAAGCGCGGGGGCAGTGCCATGTCCGCGTCCAGCTGGACCATCACCTGGCCCGAGGCCTGCCGCATGGCCAGGTTCCTGGCCTTGGTGATCTGCCAGTCCTCGGCGGACAGCACGGAGACGATGGTGAGGCGGCCGGTGAACTCCCGGCACAGGGCCACGTACTCGGGCGAGTACTCCATGGCCCCCACCAGCACCTCGAACTCGCCACTGTCCAAGGTCTGTTCGGCCAGCGACTCGAAACAGAGCCGGATGTTGTCCAGCCGCTGCTTGTAGGGGATGACGATGCTGAACTTCGGCTTGCTCATGTGCTGCTTCCCGTGGAGGTGATGTCGAAGAGGACCTTGCAACTCGCCGACCGCGTCGGCGTCAGCGACTTGGTGGCGATGTCGCACCCGAGCGTGGCGAAGCCGTCCCTGAAGTCGGACAGCGGCACCACATGGCTCACCAGGCGTTCGGCCGGTACGCGTCCGCTGGTGATGAGGTGGAACGCCTCCAGGAAGGATCCGTGGAGGGAGTCGATCGAGCCGATCACGGACAGGCTGCGGTCCGCGAGGTGCATGCCGTCGATCGTGAACCGCTTCTCCTTCAGGCCGATCGACATGAAGGTGCCGCCGCAGGCCATCAGCGGATACAGCTCCTCCAGGAGGCCCGAGGTGGTGTCGACGACGACGTCGAGGGGTGCCTCGGGGTCGCCGAAGTGGCCGGTGCGGGCCTCGTCGAGGGAGGCATAGGCGCGGGCCCCGTCCGGGAGGCGGCCGTGCGCGAAGGCGAGCCGCTCGGGCGCGGTCTCGATCACGGCGGGGGCCAGGCCCTTCAGGCTCAGGGCCCAGGCGTAGAGGAGCCCGAGCGGGCCGGCCCCGAAGATGAAGGTGTGCGCGGCCATGGTCGGCGGCTGGATCTTGCGGACGCCGCTCAGCACACAGCTCAGCGGCTCGGTGAGGGCCGCCGCCTGGAGCGACACATGGTCGGGGAGCACGTGCACGAACTCCGACGTGGTCAGGAACCGGTCGGCGAACGCGCCGTCGTAGCTGACGCCGCTCTCCGTGCCCATCTTGTTGACGCAGTGGTTGATCCGCTGGGTCCGGCACATCCGGCACGTACCGCAGTACGGGGTCGGGTTGATGACCACCCGGTCGCCGGGCTTGACGCCGGTGACGGCCGGGCCGCACTCGGCGACGACACCCGTGGCCTCGTGGCCGAGCGTCACGCCGGGAACGGCGATCGGGTACGAACCCGCCACGATGCCCAGGTCCGTTCCGCATATTCCGACGTAGCTGACGTCGACCACGACGGCGTCGGGACCGGTCGCACGGAGATCCGGTACCTCTTCGAGAGCCACGTTCCAGGCACCGTGGTATTTGAGAGCCCGCATGTCGGTTACTCGCTTTCCAGTTGCTCGAGGGACGTGCGCAGGGCGTGCAGGATGTCGTGCACGTCGGATTCGGTGACGGTCAGTGGGGGCCGGACCTTGACGGTGTTGCCGAAGCCGTAGCGGCTTGAGCGCACGATGACCCCGTTGTCCCGTGCGAGCGCGATGAACCGGGCCACGTCGGCCGCCGAGGGAAGGTCGAAGGCGAGCATCAGGCCGATGCCCTTGACGTTGTCGACGGACCGGAAGAGCCTCTGCAGTTCGACCAGGCCGTCCCTGAGGACCTTGGAGACGGTGGCCACGTTGTCCAGGACCTTGTGATCCCGGATGTACTTCACCGTCGCCTCCAGGGCGACCAGTGCGAGGGGGTTGGCCCCCGAGGTGGTGGAGTGCTCCCACGGTTCCAGGACGTCGAGGTTCTTGCGCATCAGCACGCCGGCGACCGGGATGCCGATGCCGCCCGCGCCCTTGGCGAAGGTGATGATGTCCGGCCGCAGGTCCTTGGCGAAGCCGTTCGACGCGAAGAAAGCACCGGTTCTGCCGAATCCGGTCTGCACCTCGTCGGCGATGACCAGGATCCCGTGGCGGTCGCAGACGTCCCGCAGGGCGGAGAAGTACTCCACGGGCGGTGTGATGTTGCCGCCGTTGCCGAGGACCGGTTCGACGATGAGTGCGGCGACCCGGCCGCTGGAGGCGAACTCGACGAAGTCCTCCAGGCGGTACGCGCACAGCATCCCGCAGTTTTCCGGGACCTGGCGGTAGAAGCAGTGGGCGCAGTCGGGCGCCGGTATCTTCAGCGAACCCACGGCAGGCAGAGGGAAGTTGCTCTGCCGGAAAGCGTTCCCGGACATTCCGGTGGCCGTGATCGTCTGGCCGTGGTGCGAGAGGAACAGGGAGACGATGTCCGTCTTCCCTGTCGCCTTCTGGGCGATGCGCACGGCGCATTCGTTGGCCGTCGAGCCGATGAGGTCCCGGAACCAGTACCCGTCGATGTGGTCGGGCAGGAACTCGCGCAGGAGCTCGAAGACCTCCTGGGACTTGGACCGGGTCATTTCGGAGGACAGGTGCGCGCACCTGTCCAGCTGGGCGTGGACGGCATCGGTGACTTCTGGCAGGGCGTACCCGAGGGAGACGTTGAAGGTCCCCGAAGCACAGTCGATGTACTTCTCTCCCTCGATGTGGAGATGAACGCCGCGCCCTATGTGGGACTCCAAGGGGACAGGCGTTGCTCCGGCAGCTGGTTTCACAGGATTCCTTTGCGCAGCGTGGCGAAACGCGCAGGGGGTGGTCGGGCGGTGCAGACGCTACGAGCGCCGGGTACAGGACTCCTTTCGCCGCACGAGTACGCGGCGTGTATGTGCCGCCCGTACGGTGCTCGGCGGAGGGCCCACCCGGTCAGCCGCGCAGCAGAACCCGGTGCAGCGTGCTGAGCTGGCCGTCCGGGGCTATGCCCAGCTCCCGGTGGTACGCCGCCACCGCGGCCTGGTACGTGCCGCTGACCTCGCCCAGCTCGCCGAGCCGGTGATGGGCCCGCATGCGCAGCTCCCAACTGCGGCCGCGCAGTGGGGAGACGGCCAGCAGATCCGCCAGGTCGCGCAGCGCCGCGCGCGGCTCGCCCAGCCGTATATAGGCGTCGGCCAGGTCCTCCACCGCCCGCATCCGTTCCTCGTCCAGGTGGTTGAGCCACCCGTCGAGCGGCCCGTAGCGCGGCACGCCGATCGCGGCGCGGTCACCGTCCCACAGGGAGAGCGCCGCGCTGAGGGGCTTGATCGCGCGCGGCAGGTCGGAGTCGGCCAGTGCGGCCCGTCCGGCGGCCACCTCGTCGAGGAACCGCAGGTGGTCGCAGAGGTCCGCCGCGACGACCAGGCGGTATCCGCCCGGTACGCCCACGAGGGTCGCCTTCGTGCCCAGCGCGCGGCGCAGGGTGCTCACCTGGGTGCGGATGTTGGCGACCGCGGACCGTGGCGGCTCACCGTCCCAGAGACTCTCGGTCAGCGTGTCGAGGGACACTCCGCTGTTGGCACGCAGCATGAGTGCCACCAGCAACGCCCGTGCCTTGACTCCCTTGACGTGGGGTGCGCCGGGGCTCAGTCGAACCTGCCCGAGCAGATGAAGTTCCGTACGTTGAGTGAGCACGGGGGGACGATAAGTCCAGCTTTCATGATCCGCAAGCGCTTGCGGAAAGTTTCTGCAAGGACTGCAGTGATCGGGGTGTGGCGTGATGGAAATGGGCCGATAAGTCTGCTTTCGTCGAGAAACCGCGTGCCGGGACGTCGCAGCTCTTGGCGCGGCGTATCACCGCAGCGTGTTCCACAGGCATGAGCCCTCTCGCGCCGGAGTGTCCGTGGTCCGCCGCCGGCCCGGCCCACCGCGACGAACAGCCGAGGAGTCGGGTGCTCTCTGCCGCCCTTCACGAATCCCGAGGCACGAAGGGCGTTGCGCGTCGCGTTCTTCGGGCCCTGTCAGTAGTGGTACCGAGCCTGAACGATGATCAACTCGTCGTCGGTCGGCTTGTACACGAGCCGGTGTGTGTCGTCGATCAGCTTGTTGATGCGCCTCAGTTCGCGATGCCGGGCCTCGCCGGCCTCGGCCTCGGCGATGGAGTCGAGCAGGCGACGGGCGTTCTTGGGGGAGCGCAGGAGGTGCACGGTCTCCGTCCAGGAGTTGAAGTCCTCTTCGGACATCAGGACGGCGTTCCCCTTGCGGGAGGTGATGTGAACCGGAGCGTGATCCTCGTTGACCTGCTCGATCAGCGGGAACAGGTGTGCCACTGATCGCCAGTCGATGATGAGGGGGTTGCGGCGGACGTCTCATGGCTATGACGTCTCATGGCTATGCGGAATGCGGCGCCGATCCCCGGGGGTGCGGAGGCTGATCTCGGCTCACCCGTACGGCGACCGTGTCATTGGCTTCGGGATCGGGGAGCGTATTCGAGTAGTTGAGGAAGTCTGGCTTATCGGTGGGCTGGTCGGTGTTCCGCACCTGCCGCCTCGCGGTTGAATGGCCGGCGTGGCACGGAAAGCGGTGGGATTCGGCGAGGATGATCTGCGGGCGCTGGCCGGGGCGCGGTCCTTCGAGCGGGGGCTGGGGTATCTGGACGCGGTGAGCGGTCTGGAGGTGGGGGAGGGCTCGGTCACCGCCGTGGTGCACGGTACGGATGTCTACGAGGTGGAGCTCACCCTCGGTGGCGGTGAGGGCGTTTCGGGGTGGTGCGACTGCCCGTACGGGCAGGAGGGCAACTTCTGCAAGCATTGTGTGGCGGTCGGGCTGACCGTGCTGCGGCGGGCGGAGACGATTCCGCGTCAGCGGGCCGCGGCACGGGCACGAGCGTCCGGCTTGGAGGCCTGGCTCTCGGCGCGCTCACGTGACGAACTCCTGGCGCTGGTGCGGGAACAGATCGCCGAGGACCGGGAACTGCGGCGGCGCTTGGAGTTGCGGGCCGCCGCTGCTCGTTCCGACCTCAGTGCGGTCGGGGAGCGGATTGTTGCGCTGGTGGATCCGCGGCCGTTCGCCCGGTACGGGTGCGTCGAGTACGCGGATGCCGCGGGGTATGCGCGGCAGGTGGCCGAGGCGGCGGACGCGCTGCGCGCCCTGACCGCCGACGGGCAGGCGGCGCAGGCGGTCGGTCTGGCCGAGGAGGCCCTCCGGGAACTCGGGGAGGCGTACCGGGAGATCGACGACTCCGACGGTGTGGTCGGGGAGGCCGCCGCCGCGGTGGCCGAGGCCCACTTGGAGGCATGCGGGGTCGCACGCCCCGATCCGGATCGGCTGGCCGAGTGGCTGGCCGGCCACGTGCTCGGCGACGACAGCGATGTGCCGGACCTGGACCCGCTCGACTACGCCGACGTGCTGGGACCGAGCGGGCTGGTCCGCATGCGGCAGCTGGCGGTCGAGGCGCGGCGGCGTAGGCCGTCCGGCTGGGCGGCCCGGTACCTGATGGAACGCCTGGTCAAGGCGGAGGGCGACGTCGACGCGCTGGTCGCCCTGTACGCGCAGGACCTCGACGCGTCCGGTGCCACACATCTGCGTATCGCCGAGGAACTGGAATCGGCGGGCCGCGCGGAGGAGGCGCTCGCCTGGGCGGAGCGCGGACTACGGGACCGCGCCGCCGAGACGCACATCGACGGCCGTCTGGTCGACTATGTGGTCGTCCGGTACGCGAAGGCAGGGCGGGCGGCCGACGCTGTCGCGGTGCGCCGGGACCGGTTCCGTGTCGAGCGGTCCCTGGCCGCCTACCGGCAGCTGCGCTCTGCCGCCCGGGCGGCAGACTGCTGGGAGGCTGACCGCAGGGCGGCGCTGGCCATCTTGAGGGAGGACGCCCGTCGTGAGCGCGGCGGCTGGTACGGCGGGCACGTGCTGATCGACGTGCTGCTCGACGACGGCGACCTGGACGCCGCCTGGCGGGAGGCGGCCGACCGGGCTGACGACCGGCAGTGGGAGCAACTCGCCGACCTGTCGCGTGAGGCCCGCCCGGCCGAGGCACTCGGTGTGTACCTGCGGCTGGTCGAGAGGTCGAAGGAACCGACCGGGGACCGCGCCTACGAGCGCCTGGCACGGCTGCTGCTGGGCGCCCGTGACTGCCATCGTGCGCTGGGGACCGAGGACGCGTTCACCGTGTATCTCGCCGGCCTGCGGACGGAGCTGAAACGCAGGCGGAAACTGATGAGCATCCTCGACCGATCCGGGTTGTGAAGGTGGGCGGTCCCGGTCCCGGTCCCGGTCCCGCTCACTGCCTGCTGGACGGCGTCTCTCCAGCGGTCCCAGCCGGGACACCAGTGCCGGCCGGGGCCGCGTAGGACCGCCCGCCCCTACGGGATCACGGGGTGGCGGGCGTGTTCGCGGTGCGCCCACCGCTCAGGGGCGCCGCCGTCGCCGACCGCGACCATCTCCTTCGAGCCGCCAAGGCGCACGCCGACCAGGTGCGGGCTTTGGCCACCTCCACACGGACGTTGGGGCGGAGGAACCGCTCCAGCGTCGGCACAGGTCGCGTCCGACATCCCGTGTGACGTCAGGCGGCGTGTGCCGACTGTCCGCGCGTCGCCCCGTGCCGGGTGTCGGCCGTCGACCGGTACCGCGGGTGAGCGCGTCGGCCGACGGGACCGCCGAGCCCAGGGAGACGCGGGAGAGCCTCAGTCCGGGGCGGTCTGTCTGTGCGCTTCTGCACAGTCCTCCCACCACTCCCCCTCATCACCGGGCGCTAGCCTCCACGTCCATGACAGACTTCGCACCCGAATTCCCTGGACCCCAGTCGGCTCGAAGACGGTGGCTCGTCGCGGTGTCGGCGGGGCTGGGCGTGCTGTGGCTGGTTGACGTGGTGATCGTCTGGTGCAGTCCAGGCGGTATGGCCGCCTGGCTGCCCGTGCTGAGCGGCCTGGCCGCCTTATCCCTGGTGCTCGGGCCGGAGCGGTGGCTCAGCACGGAGGCGCGCGCGGGGCTGGCCGCGGCAGGGTCGATGGTGCTGACCGCGAGCGTGCTCCTCATGGGTCGGCCGCTGCCCGACTGGGGTCTGCTTGAGACGGCGTGCCTGCTCGCCCTGCTGGCCCGCACCTGCTCCCGCGTCAGACGGCCCGGCGTTGCTGTCGCGCTGGCGGCCGCCCTCGGGGTCTGCGTGATCGACGAGCCGCTGCGCACCGAGGGATCCGGGATCACCCTGAGCTATCCCTTCCTGCTGACGTTCGCCGTGGGTGCCGCGATCGGCGTGGGGTGCTTCCTGCGCGCGGCGGAGGCACGCCGGGAGCGAGCGGCGGCCGCCGTACGACTGGCCGAGCGGCTGCGACTCGCCCAGGAGTTGCACGACTTCGTCTCCCACCACATCACCGGCATCATCGCGCAGGCGCACGCCGGCAGTGTGATCCACCGCAGCGCGCCGGAGAAGATCGGCCCCATCATGGACAACATCGCGGAGGCCGGTCAGCGGACCATGGACTCCATGCGCCGGCTGTTGCGCGTGCTGCGTGACGAAGTCCCGGCTGAGTACCGCGGTGAGCCGTGCCTGGCACTCGCCAAGCTGGTCTCGTCGTTCAACGGCCAGGGCGACGGGTCGGTCGCCCGACTGGAGATCACCGCGGCGGCACGTCGCTTGCCTTCGTCCGCCGAGGTGTGGACCGTGGTCCACCGGGTGGTGCAGGAGGGTCTGACCAACGTACGGCGGCACGCGCCGGGCACCCAGGCGACGGTGCGCCTCGACCTCACCCGCGATGGCCTGCTCAGGGTCGACGTGCACAACACCGCTCTCCGGCGGCAGGGAGTCACCCCGGTGGGTGGCCCGGGCGGTCACGGTCTGGCCGGCCTGCGCGAGCGGATGGAAGCGGTGGGCGGCACGCTGACGGCAGGCCCGACCGATGAGGGGGGCTGGCGGCTCGTCGCTCATGCCCCGACGCGTGCGGCAGGCACTCCGGGCGGTGAGCGGCCCGCCGGCGCACGACTGATCTTCCGCTCGGATCCGGGCCCGGCGGTGCGCGATCCGGGCCCCGGCCCGGGCGTGCCCGGCCTCGGGTGACGAGGCGGTTCCGCGCAGCGCGCCGACCGGGCACGACGGAGGGAGCCGACCGGTCCTGACCGTCGGGGGACCGATCCCGCCCATCGCGGAGGCGACATGAGCACGGCCGTACTGGCGGCGGACCCAACGGTCTCGCGGCCGCTGACCGCCTCGCCCAGGAGGGGCTGGACGCCACTGTCCCGGAGGCCGCCGACACGATCCGCGGCGGTACCCGCACCAGCGAACCGTCCCCTGGTCTGCCGCACGATCACTGCTCGGCCCGCCCGGACATCGACTGCGCCCGCCTCCGTACTCCGAGGAAGGCTGCGTCCTGCACCGGTCGGTACGTTGGCGGTGACGTCGCCGACGGGGCGAACACCGCTCGTCCGGCGGGGGAGGCGGTGGCGGTGGGCGGCTTCCCCGAGCGGAGGAAGGCGGCACAGGCCGGGTGGGACTCACGCGGCGGCCAGCGCCTGCTTCCAGCCGACCTTGGCTCCGATACGGAGGATGGAGTTGCTGTACACCCGTGCCCCCAGCCAGGCGCAGGCCGCCGTCGCCAGCACCGCCACGCCCACCGCCAGCAACTGCTGCCCATGAGTCGCCTGGCCGGTGAAGGTCATCAGGGGCATCAGGACGCCGGAGAAGGGCGGGATGTACCGCAGGACCTGTACCCACGAGGAGTCAAGCGTGCTGCCGGCGGTCGCGGCCACCACCATGGGCCCCATGGCGAGCAGCATGACGGGGGTGAGCACGGACTGCAGTTCCTCCGGCCGCGAGACCAGCGATCCGGCCGCCGCGAAGATGAAGGCGAACAGGGCGAACGTCAGCAGGAACCAACCGACGCCCGAGATGAGCGCCGCAGCCGGGGGCAGTGTGAAGCTTCGCTCCGGGGCGACATAGTGCATGCCGCCGACGGTGGCGGCCAGGACGGCCACCTGCGTCAGCGCCGCCGTCCCTATGCCCGCTACCTTGCCGACCATCAGGCGTATGGGCGTCAGCGTCGACAGCAGCACTTCGACGACGCGGGTCGACTTCTCCTCCACCACCCCCTGGGCGATGGACGCGCCCTGGCCGACGACCTGCGCGAACAGCACGATCACCATCCCGATGGCGGCGCCCAGGCCCTTGGTGTCATGGCCTTCGGTACCGCCTACTGTCGTCACGTGCGGGCCGGTCCGGGCGATGCTCTGCTGGAGGCGTGCGGTGTCCACATGCTGGTCGCGCAGCGCGGCCGTGGTCGCCCAGGCGCGTCCCATGGCGACGGCGGCGCTCTCGGCCTGTTGCGGGGTGTCGCCGCGCACCAGCACCGTGACCTTGTGATCCCTGACCATGACGGCGGCGGCGACCCTCTTGGTACGGGTCTCCTCGCGGGCGGTCGACGCGTCGGCGCAGTGCCGTGTGCGCACGCCCTGTGGTGCGGGACCGAAGGAGGACACCGGGGCTCCGCACAGGGCGACGGTGGGGGTGGTGGGCGCGCTGGACGAGGAGAAGCCCGCGACCATGGCGACCAGGATGACCGACGAGATCACCAGGCCGATGGCGTAGCCCTTGGTGAGCATGCGCGCCCTGATCTCACGCCGGTACACGAGGAGAACGTCCTCGAACCAGGCGTTGCGCCCATGGACATCGGCCATCACACAGCCACCCTCTCGTCGGTCGTGGTCGTCAGGTCGCGGAACATCTGCGTCAACGTCGGGCGCCGCCAGACCATCTGACGCACCGCTCCGTGCTCCATCGCCTCGCGCAGCAGGGCGTTCTCGTCGCAGCCGGGGCCGAGTTCGAGGACCACGCCGTCGTCAGCCGGCTCGAACCAGGTGACGGCGGGGATCCTGGCGGGCCAGTCCGCCCGGGCGCCTTCGACACTCAGGTACAGCAGGGGGCGCAGGGCACGGCGCAGCTCGTCGAGCGTGCCGCAGGCCACCGTCTTCCCGGCGTTCACCACCCCCACTCGATCACACAGGCGTTCGACCAGGTCGAGTTGGTGGCTGGAGAACAGAACGGCAGTGCCGTCGGACGCCTTCTCGCGCAGTACGTCGCTCATGTCCTCGACCGCCACCGGGTCGAGACCGGAGAACGGCTCGTCCAGGATCAGCATGTCGGGGTCGTGCACGAGCGCTGCGGCAAGTTGCACCCGCTGCTGGTTGCCCAGGCTGAGGGACTCCACCGGCCGGTCGCGGTGCTCGGCGATGCGCAACCGCTCCGTCCACCGCCGCATCGCCACGCGCGCCTCGGAGGCGGACATCCCGTGCAGGCGACCCAGGTACACGAGTTGCTTCGCGACGGTCATCTTCGGGTAGAGACCCCGTTCCTCGGGCATGTACCCGAAGCTGGCCGTGTCCCGTCCTGAGACCGGCTTACCGTCCCAGCGCACCGTTCCGCTGTCCGCGGAGAGGACCCCGACAGCGATGCGCATGGTCGTGGTCTTCCCTGCGCCGTTGCCGCCGACGAAACCGAATATCTCGCCGGCCGAAACGCTGAAGGACATGGAGTCCACGGCGACACGCTCGCCGTACCGTTTCGACACAGCGTCAATGTCCAGCCTCTTCACAAGAGTTCTGCTCCTCATCGCCTTCGGTGATGCTGTTGGGCCGTCGCGGTCGCCACTCCTGGCTTCCGCAGTAAGCACCGCGGCCCCCCGGGTGATCCGGGGGGCCTGCGCGGTGGTGTCGACACACTGTGACCGGGTGAACTTGTCGCCTGTCGTGTCTCCCCGGATGGATTCCGGCCGCTGTGCCGGCAGAACGCTCGACCGCACGCCGGCCCCGTCGGCGGGGCTCACGACGACAGGTTCGGGGAGAGACCGACGGGGCGCGGTTGGCGCCCCGTCGGCTTCTCTACTCGGAACGATGCCGTAACGCTGAATCAGCCGGCGTCAGCAGTCCCACCAGAGAGACGCCGCGGCGCCACCGGTGATGGCCGTGAAGCTGATGGTCATCGTAGGAGTCGAGGCGGGAGCCTCGCCGACCGAGGAGGCACCGCCGAATTCCTCGGAGGTGGTGTACGCGGTGTAACCGGCAATCAGCTGCTCGTTCATGATGATTGGTCCTTTCGGAAAGGTGTCATCCTGCCTTTGCAGGCGACGTGAACCACACTCTCAACCGGCCGGCCGGATCACGACCGGCTGGTCCGCCGCGATTTCCCGCAGCAGATGACCGGATTGGTCAGCAGTGGTTTTCCATCGTGGTCGGCGACATGGCCTGGGAAAGGAAGGGGCTGAGGAAGATGGTGCCCGGAACAGCGCCCGAAGCCGCAGCGCCGAACTCCTCGGAGGTGGTGTACGCGGTGTAACCGGCAATCAGCTGCTCGTTCATGATGATTGGTCCTTTCGAAAAGGTGTCATCCTGCCTTTGCAGGTGACGGTCACACACAAGGCGCCGGCCGGCTTCGGATCGTTCCTGCCCTGTGCGCTTGCATATGAGTTGACCATAGGCGGCACTTCGCAGTCGAGGGGATGTTCGGTTCAGCTTTGGGCTGCGGCTTTCTGACCATTGTTTATGTCGGAGGAAGGAAACTTTTCCACGATTCTTGGCTCTTGGTTTCGGCGGCCGTTCGCATGGCTGCCTGCCCTTCCGAACGGAACACCGATATCCGGATCTGCCGTGTTCGCCGATGCGGAAGAGTTCGGTTTCGGCTGCGGTGGCGAACGGCCGGCAGGACATCGGCGTGAGCATTTCCCGTGCGACTTCAAAAGGGGGGTGTGGCACACGTGCTCGGCCGGAATCAGCGTGGCGGCACCGGTGTGGCCGGCGAACGAAAAATCGTTTCTGCACCCTGCCTGGCAGGGCACCGGCTCGGCCAACACCCAGCGGGCGCCGGACAGGTCACGATGGGGAGAAGGTCGTGACCTGTCCGGTGCGGGAGGGCAGCGTGCTCACATCTCCGCTTGCTGCCCCAGGAACTGGACCTGGTCGATGAGGCCGTCGCGCACCCGGTAGAGGGCGAGCACCGTCGTGGTCGGCAGGCTCGGTGCCTCGACGCGTTCGTGGTCCACAACCCACTCGCCCTGGCGCAACCGGCCGAGGGACGTCGCCTTCACCGGCGTCTGCGCGAATTGCCGGGCGTAGATCTCCCGCAGCGCCTCCTTGCCGGAGGCGGCCGTCACACCGTCGACCAGCAGCTGGGCCGAGTCCGCGTAACAGGCGAGGAACTCCTCCAGCGCCTGTCTGTTGTAGGCGTCGAGCTGTCGCTCGACGGGATCCTTCGAAGATGTCGTCTCGGGTGATGTGCCGGATGACATGTATGACTCCTTCATACCGGTGTTCTGCGAGTCCTGGGCGGTTCTCGCCATGCTTGAAGGCAGGTTGTCCGGTTCTGGGGCATGAGCTTCGCCGCCGCTGCGGAGGAAGCCTGGAAGCTGGTCCGTCGCGTGACGCTAGGCGGTCTTGAGGGCGCCGCCGTCGATGACGTGGTCGGCGCCATGGATGTTGGCGGCACGTTCGGACAGCAGGAAGGCGACCAGGTCGGCCACCTCTTCGGGTTCGGTGAGGCGCCCCGACGAGGTGCCGCACAGCGCGGGCAGCTTCGCGAGAAGATCCTCATGGCTGAGGCCGGAGGCGGCGGCCAGCTTGCCGCCGATACCGTTCGGGTCGGTCCACAGCGAGCTGGCGACGACACCGGGGGAGACGGTGTTGACGCGGACACCGCGCGGGGCCAACTCCTCGCTGAGCCGCTTGCTGAGCTGGGTCAGCGCCGCCTTGGCCTCGGCATAGCCGACGGGGGAACCGGCGGGCACGCGGGCGCTGACCGACGAGATGTTCACGATCGCGCCCTTGCGCTCCAGGATGCTCGGCAGCGCCGCCCTGGTTGTCCAGACCGCGCTGAACAGGTTGAGCTCGAAGACCGCTTGCCACTGCTCGTCGCCGGAGTCGAGGAAGCCACCCAGGGACAGCTTGTCGGGATCGCATCCACCGACGTTGTTGACCAGGAAGTCGATCCCGCCGACCGCGGCGATCGCCTGCTCGACCACCGCCGCCGCCCCGTCACGCGTGCTCAGATCGACAGCCACGGTGGCGGCGGCGGCCTTCTCCAACTCAGGGGTGATGGTGCGGGAAGCGCCCACCACCCTGACACCTTCCGCGGCCAGGGCCTGGGTGATGGCCAGGCCGATGCCGCGGCCCGCACCGGTGACAACAGCGGTCTTCCCGCTGATTCCGAGGTCCATTGATTCCGTTCCCTTGAATATGAGTCAAAATTCATGGCGAAAAGAGCCCGTCGGGGCATCACGGGCCACAGGCCTGCCAGAGCGGTCTTGCCGGAAAGCTGGAGCGAATCGGCGGAACTCAGACCGCATGTCCGAGCCGCGGAAGAGGGGCGCCGGCCTTCGGCGTAGCCGCATGACGGGCGCCGCGGAGTGGACCGCGGCGCCCGGATGGGTCGCAGCCCGCCGACGCGCACCGGGCAGCGTTCGGCGGGAACGTTGCGCGAGCGGAGTGGTCAGGAGGGGCTCAGCACGTCCACGACGGGCGAGGACAGGTTGCGGGCCGGCTGGCTGGGGTCGATGCCGGCGTCGATGAACGCCTGGTACACGCGGTCGGCGACCGGGACCGACTCCTCCTCGGGCAGGGTGGCGTGCCTGACCAGCGCCTCGCCGAGCACCGTGGCACGGTGCTGACCGAAGCTCATGCCGCGATAGTTCGCGCGCTGGTCGTCCGGCTCGAAGGCACAGCTCACCGAACGGGTGATGGGGTGAGCGAACGCCGAGGTTCCCTCTCCCGTCAGACCCGTCGCCTCGAGCATCGCGGCGCAGGCCCTGGCCACGCGCCAGGACGGGCGCGGCAGGTACACCACGACCGCGTCGTTGCGGGGGTATCCGGACTTCGACGAGGAGATCTTCGCCTGCCACGGGACGCCGGCGTCCTCCAGGAAGTCGACGAGTTGCCGCCACACCGGGGCCGCCACGTCGGCTGAGTCGAGTCGGCCGTACAACCTCAGCACGTGGCCGGCGGAACGGTAGGGGACCTTGCCGGAGGTGGCGAGGAAGAACCCGACGGACACGCCGGGCCGTGCGCAGGGCAGCGTGACCGTGGCCATCTCACCGGAACGTTCGGCGATGGAGCTGGTGGGCACGCGCACCCGGAGTCCGTCCAGCACGACGATCGCCGTCTCCTCGTCGCCGGTGAGATACCGGGCCGGAGCCGTGGTGGTGCGGTTCGAGGTGGCGTCGAGCAGCACGGATTCGAAGGCGGGGTCCCGCAGGCTGCGTTGGATGCTGTCCGTGCGCTTGTCCCGTCCCGCGTGCACGATCTCGTACAGCGTGTCGCCGATCTGCTGGGCAAGGGAGGTGGGGTTGTCGGCCTCGATGACCTCGCCGGCCACTTCGGCCTTGAGCCCGTCCGCGGACACGGTGACGCTTTCGGCGACGGCGACGATCTGTGCTGCCACCCGCAGTTTCTGATCGAACATGGGTCAGGCCTCCAGTCCCAGGGACGAGGTGAAGTCGGCGGGGGAGAGCAGTACGGTGCGGCCGATTCCGGCCGCCGCTTTGCTGACCGGTGACAGACGGCTGGTGCCCATGCCCCCCGCCAGCATGCGGTCGATCATGTGCCACCCGGCGTAGGAGGCGGCCCGCACGAGGAGTTGTTCGTCGCTGGTGATCGCCGTCGGCGCCGCTTCCAGGTAAGTGCGCAGGAACCTGCGGACCTTGGGCCTGCGCCGCTCGAGTTCGGCGCTGCCGGTGGCGACGATCTCCTCGTGCGTGGCGATGTGACCCAGCTGTGAGGCGCCGGCCAGCGTGGACGGGGTGACGTGGATCGCTTGGAAGAGCCACTCCCCGGCGAACGCTCCGATGTCGCGCGCCGGGTCCCCGATCCGGCTCTCCTCGAAGTCGGTCAGGTAGAGCCTGCCGCCGGACAGGAGGAACTGGTCCAGCCTGAGGTCACCGTGGATGGGGCAGCGTGCCTTGAGGTCAGGTACCTCGGTCGCCCTCAGATCACGCAGGGCGCGCGCGATCTGCTCGTCGCCGTGCAGCAGCCGCCAGATCTCCAGCTGGCCGTGAGTGACGTTGAGGTACTGCGCCAGACTCAGAGCCTCGAAGTTCTCCACCGGGGGGAAGGGGTGCTCGCCGGCGTCGATACCGTCCGCTTCCAGACTGTGCAGCGCCGCCAACACGGTGGCGGCACGGTCGCAGACGTCATCGTCGAACGCATCGTCACTGGCGAGTTGTGCGCCGGATCGTGCCTCGGGGACAGCCTCGAAGACCAGCAGCCCGTTGTCCTGATCGGCGCCGAGCAGCCTGGGGAAGTCGAGACGGCCGTCGGCGGCGGCGTATATGGCCTGGGTTCTGGATATCCCGTCGGCAGCGTCCTTGTAGCGGAGCCGCTTGACGAACACCGCCGTGCCTTCGGTGGTGGTGCCGACCCAGTTGTCGTTGCGTCCCGCGTTGGACGTGATCGTCGTCCGGTCGAAGGGGCCCAGACCCAGACGGGCCAGGAACGCGTCGACTTCGGGTGCCTCGGCAAGGTCTTTCGGCTGGTATGTGACTGCCCTGTTCGGGGCACGATTAGGTGTCGCCATACGCCGGGATGGTAGGGATGGTCCCGGGCGACGGCAATGTCAAACCATGCGCGTTACTTGGCTCCCGGATTCCGTGATCCCAGGCGGAGTTGGGCGGCACACAGATACCCGGCAACAAATGGTTGCCCACCGGGTCCTCCTGCGTCCTAGTCTCCCGGCATGTCGGATGCCATTCGTCGAGTGACGCTCCACAACGGATTGCGCGTTGTCATTCAACGCGTTCCAGGAATTTACGGTGCGGGCGTGGCCGTGCACTATCGGGTCGGTTTCCGGACGGAGTCCCGAGGCCGGTCGGGATTTGCCCACTTGTTTGAGCACATGATGTTCCAGGGATCCCGGAACGTCGCCCCCGGCGAGCACTTCGCCACCGTACTGGCCGGCGGCGGAACCACCAACGGGAACACTTTCCCCGACTCGACCGACTACCACCAGGTCTTCCCGGTCGCCCTGCTCGACCGCGTCCTGGAACTCGAGGCCGACCGGATGACGTCCTTGGCCGTCACCCAGGACAACCTCGATGTCCAGCGGGATGTGGTCAAGGAGGAGATCCGCACCCAGGTCACCGGCAAGCCCTATGGAGGGTTTCCGTGGACGGTGCTGCCCTCGGCACTGTTCGACAAGTGGGAGAACGCCCACAACGGGTACGGCGAACTGGCCGACCTGGACGCGGCAACGATCGACGACTGCGTGGCGTTCTTCGACACCTATTACGCTCCCGGCAACGCCGTACTGGCCGTGTGCGGCGACATCGACCCGCACGAGACACTGGAGTTGGTGCGCCGGCACTTCGAACCGGTGCCTGCGCGCGCCGTGCCCGACCCACCGGACCTCGCGGAGCCGATCGCCGCCCGGACGCGGTACGGCACCCACCACGACGCCCTGGCACCGCGGCCGGCACTGGCCATCGGCTGCCGGCTGCCGGACGCGACAACCGATCTGCGGGGTTACGCCGCCCATCTCGTGCTGTCGCACCTGCTGACCAGCGGGAGCCAGGCCAGGCTGCGCACGCGCTTGACGCCGCTCGGCGTCCAGGTGGCCACTTCGCCCGGGCTGTTCGGCCCGCTGATGGTCAAGGACCCCGACACGTTCGTGATCGTCGTCCACCATCCGCCCGGGACGGCGCAGGAGATCACCGAACTCATCACCGAGGAGGCCGCAGAGGTGGCGGCCGGCAAGGCGACCGGTGCGGAGATCGAGCGGGCGGTCGCGACCGCGGTGACAGGGCTCTACCAGTCCATGGACTCGCTGGCCCACCGGGTGGGCTCCCTGGCCCGCGGGGAGCTGCTGTGGGACCGGCCGACGATGGCCGACGACTTCGCCCGCGCCACCACCGGCATCGACGCGGACGCTGTCGCCGCCGCCGCCGCCACCGTGGCCGGGCCGGGTGGCCGAGCGGTGATGTCGCTCCTGACGAAGGGACCCCAGGCATGAGGACGACCACGGGCGTACGGATGCCGCACCTCGCCACCCACCAGGGCGCGGGCGGGCTGACCATCACCGCATCCGTCCTGCCGACGGTGCCGATGGTGCAGGCACATCTCGCGGTTCCGCTCAGGCTGCGCGACCGGTCGGACCTGGCCGCGTGCGACGTGCTGACCGCCTGCTGGCCCGACCTGCCGGCCTGCGCCCGCTTCGAGCAGCGCGGCGGCATCGTGCACGTCCGCCGCAACCGGCAGTGGATGTACTTCTCCCTGGTCTGCGCGGCCGATCAGCTGCCGCTGCTCGCCCACACCCTGGCCGCTGCCGTGCACGCGGAGTACCCCGAGGACCTGGTGCGGCCGGCGGCGGCCAAGGCGGCGCAGCAGGCCGGGCTGGCAGTCGCGCAGCCCGCGGTGGAGGCCACACGCCGGTTGTGGGAAGCCGTATACGGACATCTTCCGCCGTTGGCCGACCCCGTTCCCGACCCGGGGGAGGTGCTGACCGTGTCCGCACGGCAGGTCACCGCCGCACACGCCCAGTCGGTCGATCCCGGCCCGTCGCACCTGGTCGTCGTCGGCGACCTCGACGTCGACCGCCTCTTCGCCCGGCTCGACGCGGCGCTGGGGTCCTGGCACGGGCCCGCGGACCCCGCACCACAGCTGCCGAGCCTGCGGCCGCTGTCGGATCGGAGCGTGCACAGACACGCGCGCCCCGGGTGGCAGCAGACGCTCATCCGCCTGGCCGCGCCGTCCTCCTCCCGCCAGGACATCGACGCCCTTCCCGCCGCACTGGCCGCCGCCCTGATCCTCGGCGGCAACTTCTCCTCCAAGGTCATGACCGTGCTGCGCGAGCAACTGGGCCTGGCCTACCGCGCCACCGCACAGATCACCGGCATCTGGGACAGCGACATGCTGGTGATCGAGGCCGACGTCGCCCCCGCCACCGTCGACCAGGCCATGTCCCAACTGGGGAAGCTGCTGGAGGAGTTCGCCACCACCGGACCCACCGAGCGGGAACTGGCGGCGGCGGTCGGCTACTCGCACGGGGCGTACAACCTGGCGCTGGGGTCGCAGAGCAGCCGTGCCTCATGCCTGCTGTCCTACCTGACCAACGGCCAGCCGCTGTCGCGCATCTCCGAAATCCCCGCGCGGACAGCAGAGCTGACCTGCCGTGATGTGCGGCAGGCAGCCGCTCTCTTCCACCCGCGGAACATGAGCGGTGTCATCTGCGAGGGCACGGCGCCATCGACCGACGACGAGGCCGGCAGCGTGCCGTCCATCACTCCAAGGTAAGAAATGCTCACGACAAGCGTCATCTATCCGGCACAACCCACCGATCTCGGCAGTGTGATCCCGTACGCCCGGCTGGCGGAGAACTCCTCCGGCAGACGCCTTTGGTGCGGTCAGTCGCTGCTCCTCGACTCCCACCAGCTTTTCGCCGCGCTCGCCGGCACGGGAATGGACCTCGGTTTCGGTACAGCGGTCTCGGTCATGCCGCTACGGCATCCGATGGCCGCGGCGCAGAGCGCCTTCTCGACGGCCATCCTGTCCGGGCACTCCTTCGTGGCCGGGACAGGGCCGGGCCCCGTGGACTTCCAGCGGGAGATCCTCGGCGCCGCCTACGACAAACCGGTCACCGCCACCCGACGCTACGTCGCCGGCATGCGAGCGATGCTGGACAGCACCGTCGTCACCGAGGCCACCATGCGGCCCACCCGGGCGCGGTCGCCGCTGTTGCCCGCGCCTCCGGTCGAGGTCGGCCTGGGGGTACTGCGTGAGCCGATGGCCCGGCTGGCCGGAGAATGCGCCGACTGGGCCATCACCTGGCTGACACCGCACACCTACATCCGCGACCGCCTCGCACCGGCGATCGCGGAGTCGGCGGCGCGGGCGGGGCGGACGGTGCCACGCCTGGCCGCCGTCGTGCACTGCGCGGTGGCCCGCCCCGGGCGTGACCTCGTCAACACGGCGCTCCAGCCGTCCCGCGCTCACCTGCAAGCGCCGCACTACTGCGACATGCTCAACCAGGCGGGCGTGCCGGTCGACCCGGCCGACCCGCGTGCCGGCGCGGAGCTCCTGCTGTCGCGCGGCGTGGTGGCCACCGGTACCCCCGAGGACATCGCGGACACCCTCGGTGCCTACCACGCCGCCGGGGTCGACGAGGTCATCGTCAACGTCGCAGGGGTGCACCTCGTCGACGGGCCGGGTGCCGCCCTGCGGGACCTGTCCGCGATCCTCACCGCAGTCGAGAAAAGAGGTGACCGATGACCGGCGCCCTGCCCCCCGCCGCCGCTGAGCCGCCCGCCTTCGGCGCCCGACGCCTTCTGTACGTGGTGACCGGCGGTTTGCAGGCCATGTTCATGCCCCAGTGGCTGTCCTGGCTGCGGACCTCCTATCCCGAAACGCAGATCCGCTACGCCGTCACCCCCTCCGCCCGCCGTTTCCTGGGCACCACCGCCGTGGCGGCCGCGGGAGGCGCCGGGCTGCCCCTCGTCGACACCTGGACCGAGGAGCCCGACCACGCCGAACACGTCGAACTGTCCATCTGGCCGGACGCCGTCCTGGTCCACCCGGCCACCATGCACTTCGTCGCCCGCCTGTCCCTCGGCCTGGCCGACACCCCGGTGTTGCTCGCCCTGCAGTGCACGACGGCGCCCATCGTGGTGTGCCCCTCCCTGCCGCCCAACGGTCACACCAACCCGGCATACCAGCGGCACATCGCCGAACTCGCCGGCCGCGACAACGTCACCGTCCTGCCCCCGGTACCCGGGGTGAGCATGACGACGGGCGAGGCGAACATCGGCACGTCGGTTCTGCTGCCGCAGGCCATCGCGGCGCTGGAGGACCTGCGCTCCTGGAGAGAGGCCACCTGATGACCACCGCGAGTGCGCCCGAGGTCCTGTCCTCGTTCGGTACCGGGCTGCAACACACCCGTGTTCTGGCTCTGCCCGACGGGGGCATCGGGTGGGAGCACACCCCGGGTCCCGACAACCCCGATCCCCGTCGATCGGTGCAGCCGGGCTTCGTCGGCAGAGCCCGTGAGGCGTCCGACACGTACACGTCCTTCGCCGTCCCGTGCGACGGTGCCGACGGGCGCTGGCTCTGGCGGACCACCGGTCGCCGCAGCGCCGCCCAACTGCTGCTGTCCGCGGACGACCTGGACGGCCGACTGGAACCGGTCTTCCGGCGCCTCGGCGAACGCCTGAAGGCGTTGCACGCCGTCAGTTCCCACGACGACCGGCCCGGCGACTACCCCCGGCCGGCGGGGGCGGCCAGGCTGATGGCGTGGCTCGACGGAGGTGGCGGGCCCCGGGCCGCCACCGGCTGGCGTCAGCTGCTGCGCATGAGGCTGGGTGCGCGACGCTGGGAGGAACTGCGCGAACTCACCCACGGAGTGCTGCACCCGGCGCCGGGCGCCCCGGTCACCGTGGTGCACGGCTGGCTCGGGCTCGGAATGATCGTCATCGCCGACAGCGTCGAAAGCACACCCGGCGCGGTGGTCCTGTCCGGTCCCCACGCCACATGGTCGAGCCCCGAGACGGACCTGGCCTGCACGGTCGGCGAGCTTCTCGAACTGACCCTGACCGCCGAACGGCTGGGCGACCCCCAGCCGATGTTCGGCAGGCTCAGGGACGCGCTGCTGGCGGGATACGGGCCCGGGTGGGACCAGGAGAGTGTCGCGACCGGCGCGGTCGTACGGATCGTCACCCACGCCCACGACTTCGGGGCCTACGTCGGCTGGAGCCCCGACATACACCACTACGTCCCGATGATCGCCGACCTGATCGACAGCCGCGGCGCCGCTGCCCTACCGCCGCGGTAACCCCCGGCCTCGCCTCCGTCGTACGTCGCGACGGAGGCGAGAGGCGGCGGCCGGTCGGTGTGCTGAGTCTGCCGACGCGCCATGTCGGGCGTGTTCCCGACCGGCCGGCCTCGCCGGGCACCGGTGGTGCCGTCACCGCGGTGACGGCCGTGCGCCCCGTCGTCTTCGGCCTGTGGTCGCCGTGGTGGCGACGGCACTCGACGCGGCGTACCCCCGGTCGGTTCCTTGCGGCTCTCCCCGTGGCACGAGGACCTGCCGGCCGACGAGCAGGGGTTCCGCGAGTCGGTGGAAGGACAGCGTCGGTGAAAGGCGGCGGCGCCGGTCAGTGTTCCCCCTGCACGGCCCCGTTCGCCCAGGCCCAGCCGGCCACCTCCACGCGGTTGCGCAGGCCCAACTTGGCCTGGACGTGAGCCAGGTGTGTCTTGACGGTGGACAGGGACAGGCGCAGCTGGTCGCTGATCTCCTGGTTGGTGCGGCCCACCGCGACCAGCCGGACGACGTCCATCTCCCTGGCGCTGAGCAGTGAATCCTCCGGAGCGCCGACGGGGCTGCCCGCCTGCGCCGACCTGTCCAGGCGCTTGAGCAGCCGTGATGTCACCGCGGGCGAGACGAGCGCGTCCCCGCGGGCCGCGGCCCGCACCGCCTCCACGAGCAACGCGGGAGTGGCGTCCTTCAGCAGAAACCCGCACGCCCCGTTGCGCAGCGCGGCATCGAGGTAGTCATCGCTGTCGAAGCTGGTGATCACCACGACGCGGATCGGGTCCGGCACGCCTGGGCCGGCCAGCAGCCGGGTCACCTCCAGCCCGTCCAGCTTCGGCATGCGTATGTCCACCAGACACACGTCCGGCCGCAGTGCACGCGCCAGCTCGACGCACACCGCCCCGTCGGCGGCCTCGCCGACCACCTCGACGTTCGGTGTGGCGTCGAGGATGAGCCGGAAACCACACCGGACCAGACCCTGGTCGTCGGCAATCAGCACGCGCGTTTTCGAGGCAGTCACGTGCCAATCTTGTCACCTCAGCCGAACGGCCGATGGCAGGTGAGCGGATATCGATCATGTGGCTGATGCCCCGTCGCCCGGTCATGGGAGAAGATCGATACATATCGTCACCGCAAAGTTCGGACGAGCGTGGGAGCGCACCCTTGAATGGATACGATCGGGCGCCGGAGCCTTCACTCCCGGTCCGAGCCGCGACGCGAACGCCGGTTATCAATCAGTTATGGGAACTCGCTCCGACGAACGGTTATCCATCGGGCCTACCTGAAATGGCGTGGGTGAATTGATGGTGATCAACAGGGGAACTTATCTCCGATTAATGTGAGTCGGATCACAGTGATTCGGGCGAAGGGTCTCAGGGTTGTGAACGAGGGCCTAATGGAGAGCCGATGAGGATTATTTAATCTGCTGATCGTTGACCAATGCACAAAATTCGTGATTCTATTCTGCCGCCCCCTCGTGGTGGTCTGTTTTTCGTACGTCATCGCTTCGGTCCACGGGTTACGTTCGGCCGTAGAGGGCTGGTTGTTCTGCCCTGGGTGAGAATCAGGCTCGCGCCGGCTCTCGGTGGTTCGGACGTTGGAACCAGAGGTAAGGAAAAGAGGCATCGTGGCACGTCCTCCGGCTATCTCTCCCCAAGCAAAAGCAGAACTCGTACTCGCGGTCCTGTCCAGTCGGGTCTCCGTCGCGGAAGCGGCCCGGAAAGCCGGTGTCTCGGGCCAGGCGGTAAGCAACTGGCGCCGCCAGTTCGTCGAAGCAGGCATCAAGGGACTTGAGGGCGGTGACCGGCAGAGCACCGAGCGGGAGCGTCAGCTCCGCGCTGAAGTGGTTGAGCTGAAAAAAGCTCTGGGTGAGGTTTACATTCAGTTGCGTGCCCAGCGTGCGCTGGTCGACGGCAAGAACGGCATTGCGAATTCCCGGCGTGGCTACGCGTCGTCGGCGAATATATCGCGCTATCGCTCCGTGGTGTCTTCCTGAGCGGCTGGGTCTGCTGGGTCTGCTGGGCCTGAATGCGCGGCATGCCCGCCGGGACGCATCGCCTTTTACCGCGGGACGCCTTCGCCACCGAACAAAGGGGCTGTCCCGGGACAGGAAGACGGCCGAGTGTCTGACCTCACCGCGAGCTGGGCGACGCTCGTGCGAGCAGCGTCGACCTGCCGGATGAGCGCCGCTGCTTGGTGTCTCATGGCCCGTTCGACCTGGGCTTGGACCCGCCGCGCGGGCGCTCACCGTGATCGAGTGGCGCGCGCGGCGGGTCGCGGGTGAGGTTGGGGCGTCGGCAGGGGTGGTTGTGGCGGCCTGGGCCAGGCGGGCGTGTAGCGCGTCGCCTGCTCGGCTGCGCTGTCGTCGGGCAGGGGGGTGGCGTTTTCCGTCGGTGCGGAGGATGTCGGCCCGCCCGGGGCCCGCCGCGTCGGACTTGGCCTCGACCGCGTGGACGGGTTTCGGCGTCCGTCGCCGCACATGCCCCACCAAGCGCCATGGCGGACCGGAGATGCCGCGACCGGCGGGTTGCCCGGAGGTCACTCGCAGACGATCTCGTCGCGAGGGTCGTAGTGCGTGCGGAACGGCTCCCGTTTCACCTCTTTGCCGTCGGCGTAGAAGACCCGCTCGACGGTGACGTCGAACCCTTCCAGCGGAGTCTGCGGCACGCACTTGTCGTCGGTGCGCACCTTCTTCTCCGGCTGCTCGACCTTCGTGCGTGGCCCGGTGACCGACTCGATCTCGTCGTACTTGCGGGTGCCGAGGAACGTGATGGTCACCGAGGTGTCCGTGGACTCGGCCTGGATGGAGATGGCGTTGCCGGAGTCGTTGCGGAACCGCAGGTCCAGGCTGCCCCAGGCGACCGTCGCCTCGCGGCCCTCCGGGTAGCGCTCGATGTAGAAGGAGTGCGCGCCGTACTCCACGGGCTTGACGCCGGCGAAGAACATCGCGTTGAACATGGTGGTGGCCACGGCGGAGACACCGCCGCCGGGCGCCTTCGTGTACTGGTCGTCGAGGATCATGATGCCCTCGACGAAGCCGTTCTCCTCCGTGCGCTCACCGACGGTCCGGTTGAAGCTCCACATGTCGCCCGGCATGACGACGGAGCCGTTGATCAGTTCCGCGGCGCGGCCGATGTTCTTCGTGCGGTACGGCGCCGGCTCGAAGTTGACCGTGAACGAGGACATCTTCTCCGTCAGGCCCAGCCGTTCGGCGTTCTCGGCGGTCACCTGTGGCCGTGTCATGCGCGCGGCGATCTCGCCGGTGCGGTCGGTGCCCGACCTGGTCAGCAGGGGCATGACGGCCTCGCCCAGCGCCTTGTCGGTGACCTGGACGCCGGCCCTGGCGTCGTCGGCCGCCACGACCCGGTCGCCGTCCAGGCGCAGCGAGGCGTTGCGGGGCTCGGCGGGCAGGTCGGCCAGGGGGCGGGCCACCGCGGGGTCGGCGCGCAGGCCCTTGGCGTCCAGCTTCGGGGTCAGCCTGCCGGAGTCGTCCGGCCGCATCGTCAGGTGCTCGCCCAGGACATCCGGGTCGATCGTGAACCGCCGGTCGGCCACGGTCAGCCTGATCGGCCAGGACATGGCCGGCTCGGCGAACTCGCGTACCGCCCGCCGTACCTCGCGCTCCGTGACCTTCGGCTTGGTCTCGCGGGCGGGCAGGGCCGTGACGGAGCCGGCCTCGCCGCGCAGGAAGGCGGCGCGCAGCGGCTCGACGGCGGCGTCCGTGTCCAGCGCGTGGCCGTCGCGCGGGGCGACCTGCCGGACCCGGCCGTCCTCGAAGGCGACGGCGCCGTCGCGCACCTTCCGGTCGAGCGACTTCGCCAGCCTGCCGAGGCCGGAGTGGGCCTTGTCCTCGTCGACGCGGACGACCGGTTCGACGGCGCCGCCCGAGCGGAACAGCCCGCCGATCACGGTGAACGGATCGGCGTCGTCGGTGCGCGCCGCGCGGTCCACCGTTCCCTCGTAGTCGAAGGTGATGCCGACCTGCCGCGGGTCGACCGTGCCCTTGCGGTCCCCGACCGTCACGGTCAGCTCCCGGGCGGCGGCCGGTCCGAGCCGGTCCTCCAGCTTGCGGACGGCCTCCGCGCGGCTCAGGCCGCCGATGTCCACGCCGCGCACCGTGGTGCCCGCCTCTATGTCGCCGCCCGCGAGCAGCAGCCCGGCGAGATACAGGCCACCCACGCCGAGGGTCAGCGCCCCGCCGGCCAGGGCGAGGGGCGGCAGGGACGTTATGCGGGGAGCCGAGGCTCCTCGCGGGACGGAGGGGATGCGCAGGCGCATGGGTCTCCCGGGCGGATCGGCGGGCGGTGCGTTCCGATGACACGACGCTGTGCGTGAGGCAAGCACATCCAGCTAGCCATAACCGGGCGAAATCGCCTATGTCGCAGACCACGTATGTCTCAGGTCACGCCAGTGCCGCAGCCGTCGCCCACACGGTCGCCCCCGACGAACGACGCGAGGGACGTGCCGGGCACGTCCCCCGTCACGCCCCGTCACGCCCCCGTCACGCCCCGGACGGCACCTCCGTCCCCTCGTCCGGCGTCACGTCCGGCGTCACGTCCTGCGCCTCGGACGCCGCCAGTGCCTTGTTGCGGCGGACGGAGGCGATGAAGGACGCGGCGATCAGGACGATTCCGATCAGGCCGGTGATGATCTCGCTGATCTGGTGCTGGATGGTGATCAGCAGGATCGCGGCGAGCGCGCCGATCGCGTAGTGGGCGCCGTGCTCCAGGTACACGTACTCGTCGAGGGTGCCCTGGCGGACCAGGTACACCGTCAGGGACCGGACGTACATGGCGCCGATGCCGAGGCCGAGCGCCATCCAGAAGATGTGGTTGGTGATGGCGAAGGCGCCGATCACCCCGTCGAAGGAGAAGGACGCGTCCAGCACCTCCAGGTACAGGAAGAGGAAGAACGCCGCCTTGCCGGCGAGGGCGACCACCGGGACCGGCCGGCCTTCCGCCCTGGCCTTCTCCTTCTCCTCGTGCTCGTGTTCCTCCTCCTTTTCGAGCTTGTCCTCGAAGTAGCCGGAGAGGCCGCCGACCACGAGGTAGGTGATCAGACCCGCGACGCCGGAGAGCAGCACGGTGGCGGTCTTGTCCGCGTGGCCCGTGCTGACGTGGGCGTGGCCGGCGAAGGTCATCGCGGTCGCCAGCAGGATGATCAGCGCGACGCAGACCGACAGCATGTCGATCCTGCCGAGCTTGGCCAGCGGGCGCTCCAGCCAGCCGAGCCACTTGATGTCCCGGTCCTCGAGGATGAAGTCCAGGAAGATCATCAGCAGGAACATGCCGCCGAAGGCCGCGATCGCCGGGTGCGCGTCGGTGACCAGGTTCTCGTAGCGCTCGGGTTCGTCCAGGGCGAGCTGGACCGCCTCCACCGGACCGACCTTGGCGCTGATCGCGACGATCACCACGGGGAAGATCAGCCGCATGGCGAACACCGCGATCAGGATGCCGACGGTGAGGAAGATCTTCTGCCAGAAGGCGTTCATCTTCTTCAGGATCCCGGCGTTGACGACCGCGTTGTCGAAGGACAGCGAGATCTCCAGGATCGACAGGATCAGGACCAGCCCGAAGGCCTCCCAGCCCCACTGCCACGCGGCGAAGGCGAGGCCGAGCGCCGTGACGGCGAACGACCAGCCGAAGGTCCGCAGCACCATCGTCAGCCCTCCGCCTTCACGGCGAGGACCGGACAGCCCACGCCCAGCAGGATCTGCTGGGCCGCCGAGCCCATGATCAGCTTGCCGACCGCGCTGCGCCGCCGCAGGCCGATCACCACCAGGGACGCCTCCCACTGCTCGGCGAGGTCGATGATCTCCTCGGCGGCGTCCCGGGCGCCGAGGACCTGGCGGACGTCGAAGTCGACGCCCAGGGCCGCGAGGTCCTCGCGTACGTGGGCCAGGTCGGGCTCCTGGGCGAAGCGGGGGTCCGCCAGGGAGTCGCCCCGGGTGGTGTTCACCACCAGGAGCTTCTCGCGGCGTCGGTGGGCCTCGTCGATCGCCGCGCGCAGGGCCGCCTCCCCCTCGGGGGAGGGGACGTAGCCGACCAGGATGGTCATCTCGATCTCCAGGAGTCTCAGGCGTCTCGGACGTAAGGGGTCAGGGATCTCAGGTGCCGCGGTGGCCCGGCTGTCTCAGGCGGCGCTTCGCGCGCGCAGCGGACGTACGACGAACCGGCCGATCAGCGGCCACATCAGGACCAGCGCGATCACCGCGTAGACCGTGTACGACACCGGGCCGCCCAGCAGGCCCGACAGCTCGCCGCCGGACAGCTGGAGTGAGCGCCGGCCCTGGAGCTCCGCGCGCGGGCCCAGGATCACGCCGACGATCAGCGGCAGGACCGGCAGCCCGAAGCGGCGCATGGCGAAGCCGAGGAGGCCCAGTGTGAGCAGGATGAACAGGTCGAGGGGCTGGGCGTTGACGGCGTAGGCGCCCATCGAGGCGAAGAAGAGGATGCCCGCGTAGAGGTACGGCCGCGGGATCTGGAGCAGCTTCGCCCACGCCGGGGCCAGGGGAAGGTTCAGGAGCAACAGCAGCAGGTTGCCGATGAACAGGCTGGCGATCAGGATCCAGACCAGGCTCGCCTCGCGCTCGAACAGGAGCGGGCCGGGCTGGATGCCGTACGACTGGAAGGCCGCCAGCATCACCGCCGCCGTGGCGTTCGTCGGCAGGCCGATCGCCAGCATCGGGACCAGTGTGCCCGCCGCCGACGCGTT
Organism: Streptomyces sp. NPDC006385; assembly: GCF_040612485.1. Taxonomy (NCBI): domain Bacteria; kingdom Bacillati; phylum Actinomycetota; class Actinomycetes; order Kitasatosporales; family Streptomycetaceae; genus Streptomyces; species Streptomyces sp. NPDC006385. Next base: position 34,356 of record NZ_JBEXQG010000048.1, on the reverse strand, counting down.
GTTCGCGGCCTCCGGGCCGGCCACGCCCTCGATCGCGCCCTTGCCGAACTCCTCGGGGTGCTTGGTGAGCCGCTTCTCCGTGGCGTACGACAGGAACGTCGGGATCTCCGCGCCGCCGGCCGGCAGCGCGCCGAACGGGAAGCCGTACGCCGTGCCCCGCAGCCAGGGCTTCCAGGACCGCTTCCAGTCCTTCTTGCCCATCCACGGGCGGCCCACCGGGATCACCTCGGCCGGCTTGCGGCGCAGGTGCGCGGCCACCCACAGTGCCTCGCCGACGGCGAAGATGCCGACCGCCACCACGACGACGTCGATTCCGTCGGCCAGCTGCGGGACGCCCAGGGTCAGCCGCTGCTGGCCGGACACCGCGTCGATGCCGACCAGGCCGATCGTCAGGCCCAGGAGAAGGGAGATGAAGCCACGGATGCGGGACGAGCCCAGGACCGACGTCACCGCGATGAACGCCAGCAGCATCAGCGCGAAGTAGTCGGGAGCGCCCAGGCTGACCGCGAAGTCCACCACGAACGGGGTGACCAGGACCAGCAGCAGCGTGCCGATCGTGCCCGCCACGAAGGAGCCGATGGCCGCCGTGGCCAGGGCCTGGGCCGCCCGGCCCGCCTTCGCCATCTTGTTGCCCTCGATGGCCGTGACCACGGAGGAGGACTCGCCGGGGGTGTTGAGGAGGATCGATGTCGTCGAGCCGCCGTACATGCCGCCGTAGAAGATGCCGGCGAACATGATGAACGCCTGCACTGGCTCCATGCCGTAGGTGACGGGCAGCAGCAGGGCCACCGTCATCGCCGGGCCGATGCCCGGCAGGACGCCCACCGCGGTGCCGATCACGACGCCGATGAGGGCGAGCAGCAGGTTCATCGGGTCCATGACGTCCGCGAAGCCCCGCATGAGGTTGTTCAGGTTGTCCATGCGGGCCTCACAGGATTCCTTGCAGGACGCCGGCGGGGAGGTTCACGCCGAGGCCGATCGCGAACGCGTAGAACGTCGTCAGGGACAGCGTCACGGCGATGAGCAGATTGCGTATGTAGTGACGGTTGCCGAGGGCGAACGCCGTGCCCCAGAAAAGCAGGGCGCCGCTGATCACCCAGCCGAGGCGCTCGATGAGCAGCGCGTTCGCCAGGAACACCGCGATCAGCAGCACCACGGTGCGCCAGTCGCTGCCGCTCGACAGGTCGACGTCCTCGCCGGCCTCCGGTTCACCGCGGCCGCCCCGGGCCACGTCGACCGCGTACAGCACCGCGAGCAGGACGAGCAGGCCGCCCAGGATCAGGGGCACCGCGCGCGGGCCGACCGGGTCGGTGCCGCTGGTGACGTGCGCGATGCCGAGGGCGTCGACGATCACGGCGGTGCCCAGCAGGGCGAGGAACACGCAGACGCCGTACTGCGCGCGGTCCCCGCCCTCCCGGGACGGACGGGAGTCCTCCACGGTTCCTTCGTCCTTCACCTGGGAGCTCATGCCAGCCCGAGCTCGGCCAGCAGGTCGGCGACCGCCTTGTCCTGCTCGGTCAGATAGGTGCCGAACTCGTCACCCGTGGCGAAGGCGTCGACCCAGCCGTTCTTCTCCAGCTGCGCCTTCCACTCGTCGGAGTCGTGCATCTTGGTCAGCGAGTCGATCCAGGTCTGCTTCTGCTCCGCGGTGATGCCGGGAGGGGCGACGATGCCGCGCCAGTTGGTGAAGACCAGGTCGATGCCGGAGTCCTTGAGCGTGGGGGCGTCCTTCAGCGCGTCGATCGGCTTCTCGCTCGTCACCGCGAGGACCCGCACCTGGCCGGCCTCGATCTGGTCGAGGAACTCACCGAACCCGCTGGCCCCGAACGCGATCTTGTTGCCGAGGATGGCCGGCAGCAGTTCGCCGCCGCCGTCGTAGGAGACGAAGTTGACGTCCTTCGGCTTGATGCCGACGGCCTTCGCCAGCTGCATCGGCAGCAGGTGGTCGGGGCCGCCCGGCGACGAACCGCCGCCCACGGCAAGCTTCTTGGGGTTCTTCTTCCAGGCGGTGACGAGGTCGTCCATCGTCTTGTACGGGGAGTCCTTCGGCACGACGATCGCGCCGGCCTCCTCGATCAGCTTGGCGATCGGCGTGGTGTCGGTCAGCGTCGCCTTGGACTTGGAGGTGTACGAGGCCCCGACGACACCCAGGCCCATCTGCATGGCCAGCTTGCCGTTGCCCTTCTCGTTCACCAGGCGCTGCAGACCCACCGTGCCGCTGGCGCCGGGCAGGTTGAAGACCTGGATCCCGGAGGCGACCTTGGTGTCCTGCATGACCTGGGAGACGGTGCGGGCGGTGAGGTCGTAACCGCTGCCCGGGGTGTTGGGGACCATCAGGCGCAGGCCGGTCACGGGCTTCCCGTTCCCGCCGCCGCCCTCCTCCTTGTCGGCGGTGGCGCCACAGGCGCTGACCGCGATCAGCGACACCGTGGCAAGAGCTCCGACAAGTGCGGCTCGTCGAGTTCTCATGGCTCATCTCTTTCGCTCGGCCCGTTCCGGCGCCATGATTGTGCGGTTCCTGAGACACCCCGTCTCGGTTGTGTGACCATTGAAGGTTGAGTTCATAGTGGTCATAACGTCACGGTCGCAACGGCGTCAGACGCTCGCAGGTGAGCTGCTCGTATGGCAGCTCGCCATTGTCGTGATCGTGCTGGCCGCCGTCGCCGCGGTCTCGCTGGCCCAGTCGAAGGCGACCTTCGACCGGGTCGAGGGGCGCCGGGTGACCGCGCTCGCCGAGGAGATGGCCGGCAACCCCCTTGTGCGCACCCAGCTCGTGCGGCCCGCTCCCGCCGAGATGCTCGCGCCGCTGCTCCAGTCCACGCTCACCAGGTCCGGCGTCACCTCCGCCACGGTCTCCGACGCCGACGGCGAGATCGTCGCCTCGACCAATCCGACGTTGGTCGGCACGCGGCTGCCGTCCGACGGTCCGCAGGTCACCGAGGGCCGCGGCTGGTCCGGTGAGCTGCCGGTGAACGGCGTCACCGAGCTGGTGGCGCAGGCGCCGGTACTCCAGGCGGAGGACGAGGACGCCCGCCGCCTCAAGGCCGGGGACCACCTCGGCACCGTGATGATCGGCCGGGCCTCGCCGTCGGTCTGGCAACGGCTGGTCGGCGCCTCGTCCTACCTGCTCGTCTACCTCGGCGTCGCCAGCGTCCTCGGGGTCGCCGGTTCCTGGCTGCTGGCCCGGCGGATCAAACGGCAGACCTTCGGCATGGAGCCGCGCGAGATCGCCGGGCTCGCGGAACACCGCGAGGCGATGCTGTTCGGGATCGCCGAGGGCGTGGTCGCCCTCGACCCGCAGCAGCGGCTCACGCTGGTGAACGCGGTCGGCCGCAGCCTGCTGGACCTGCCCGAGAACTGCGTCGGGATGAGCCTGGCCGACCTGGGGATCGAGGGGCGGCTGTACGACGTCCTGGCCGGGACCGCGGCCGAGGGGGAGCCCGGCGACCTCGCGCGACGGGACGAGGTCGTCGTACGCCGGGGCCGGGTCCTGGTGATGAACCGGATGGACGTCACCAAGGACGGCCGCCGCCTCGGCTCGGTGACGACGCTGCGCGACCGCACCGAACTCGCCCAGCTGGAACGGGAGTTGGGGTCATTCCGCAGCACCACCGAGCTGCTGCGCGCCCAGGCCCACGAGTTCTCCAACCAGCTCCACACCATCTCCGGGCTGATCCAGATCGGCGAGCACGACGAGGTCGTACGGTACGTCCGCGCCCTGCGCAAGCACCGCGAGTCGCTGGACCTGCACCTCACCAGCCGGGTCCGCGACCGGGCCGTCGCCGCGCTGCTCATGGCCAAGTCGGCGCTCGCCGCGGAACGCAAGGTGCGGCTGAAGATCTCCGAGCGCACGGCGCTGGAGCGGCTGGAGCCGACGGACTCCGCGGACGTGGCGACCGTCCTCGGCAACCTCGTGGACAACGCGGTCGACGCGGCCGCGAGCGGCACCAGAGCCGCATCACCATCAGCGTCACCGTCACCGTCACCGTCGGCCGGGGACGACGACCACGACGCGTGGGTGGAGGTAGAACTGCGCCAGGACGCCTCCAGCGTGGAGATCGTCGTACGGGACTCGGGGCCGGGCGTGGCTCCCGAGCTGGCGCAGGAGGTGTTCTCGCACGGGTTCACCACCAAGGCCGCGCAGGGCGGCGACCGGGGGATCGGTCTGGCCCTGACCCGGCTGGTGTGCAAACGCCGGGGCGGTGAGGTGTCGGTGGCCAACACGCCGGCGGGCGCCATGTTCACCGCCCGGATGTCCGTCGGCCGTCCGGCCGACCGAGTGACGGAGGGAGTCCGATGATCGATGTGCTGATCGTGGAGGACGACTTCATGGTGGCCCGGATCCACCGCGGATTCGTCAACGACGTCGACGGGTTCCGGGTGATCGGCACGGCGAACTGCGGGGAGCAGGCGCTCACCGCCGTCGCCGAGCTGCAACCCGACCTGGTGCTGCTCGACCTTTACCTGCCCGACATGTTCGGCCTGGAGATCATCCCCCGGCTGCGCACCGCCGGGCACGACTGCGACGTCATGGTGATCAGCGCGGCACGCGAGTCCGAGGCGGTCCGGGGCGCCGTACGCCAGGGTGTCGTCGACTATCTGCTGAAGCCGTTCGACGCCGGGGATCTGAGGACGCGCCTGGAGCAGTACGCGGCACGGCGGAGCAACCTGTACGCGGCCGTCGTCAGTGGGCAGTCCGACGTGGACCGCGCGCTGGCGCGGGGCGCGACGCCGGCCACCACGGCGGCGGTCCTGCCCAAGGGCATGAGCGTGGAGACGGCCGAACTGATCGAGCGCGAGCTGCGCGCGGCCGAGGGCAGCCTGTCCGCCGCGGAGTGTGCGGCGCGGCTGGGGGTGTCGCGGGTCAGTGCGCGGCGGTACCTGGAGCACTTCAGTGGGACGGGGCGGGCGGAGGTGTCGCTGCGGTATGGGCAGGCGGGGCGGCCGGAGCGGCGGTACAGCTGGCTGGGGGAGTGAGGCCGGTCGCGACGGGGTCGTGCTGCGCAGCCGGCCGGCCGGTGCCTGGTCGGCCGGCCGACGCCTGCCGTGTCACCGGTCGGCGGGACCGGCCAGCTGCACGATGTCGTCGGACGCCATGTCGTGCAGCCTGATGGCCAGGTCCTCCAGGGCGCGGCTGGCGGCGAGTTCGTCGCCGATCTCCGGGATCGGCCGGTCGATCGGATTGCGGTGGGCCACGCCCCGGCCGGTGACGGTGGAGGTGTCCTGAGCGCTCAGCACGGCCTCGGCGCGGGTGTCGTCGCCGTCCTCGGTGATATGGATCCGGACGGTCCAGTGCTTGTCTTCCATCGAGATCACTTCCGTACTACTGGGACAACGGGCTTCCCCTACAGACGAGCGTGCGCCTGTTCCCGGGCCGGGTCCAGCGCGGATGTACCGGGCCCGGTGGGCCGGTGCGGTCGCGGCGACGGTCGCACGCGACCCGGCGCACGGTGCCGAATCCCGAGCTTGCGCGGAGGCATGACAAGTGCCTCCGTGGGCACGATGTGCCGAAAGGTTGCGGAGAGAAGGCTGGTCGCAACGGACCCGGCCAGCCACGAGGAGGGCGCCATGAACCCCCAGGCAAACGTCCGCGTTCGTGTCACCCGTCGGCCCGCCGCTCCCCGCGACACGCGGGGCGAGATCGACCGACGCACGCCCTCGGGACGGCTGCTGCCGTACTGACAGCGACCAACGAGTCCGGCTGGCTGGTTCGTGGTCCAGGCGGACTGCGGTCGCCATAGGGTCGGCAGCTGTGACGATCACCTCGGATGCGGCGCCGCTCTGGCGGGACCATCAGTTCGCCCTGCTCGCCTCGGCGCGGATCTTCTCGGTTCTGGGCAACGGCTTCGCGCGGGTGGCGCTCGGGTTCGCCGTGCTGGCCCTGCCCGATGCGAGTCCGGGGCGGCTGTCGCTGGTGCTGGCCTGCCAGGCGTTGCCTCAGCTGGTGTTCATCCTGGTCGGCGGGGTGATTGCGGACCGGATGTCCCGGGTTCGGCTGATGGTTCTTTCCGACTGGGTCGGGATGGCGGCGTACGGGGGCCTGGCGGTCATGGTCCTGACGGGCCGCGCTCCGCTCGTGGCGATGTGTGCCCTGGCTGCCGTCGCCGGCACCGCGACCGCCCTGTTCTCCCCCGCCATGGACGGTGTGCTGCCGCTCCTGGTCGCCAAGGACCGGCTCCAGCGGGGCAACGCGCTGCTACGGATCGGCACCAACATCTCCCTGCTCCTGGGCCTGGCGCTGTCGGGCGTGACAGTGGCGATGGTCGGAGCGGGCTGGGCGCTGGCGCTGAACGCGGTCTCCTTCGCGGTCAGCGCGGTCCTGGTACTCCGGCTGCGTGTGCCGGGGCGGCCGCCGAAGGCGTCGTCCGGCTGGGCGGATCTGCGAGAGGGCTGGCAGGAGTTCTCCTCCCGGCAGTGGCTGTGGCCTGTGGTCGCGCAGTACGCGATGGTGGTCGCCGCGTTGAATGCCAACGTCGGTGTCCTGGGTCCGCTGGTGGCCGAGGAGCACCTGGGCGGCGCGCGTGCGTGGTCGGCCATCGTGACGGCCCAGGCACTGGGCACCCTCGCGGGCGCGGGGCTGGCCGCAAGGATCCGGGTGAAACGCCCGGTGCTGGTGGCCGTTCTCGCCACCTTCCCCGCCGCCGTACCGATCGCCCTGCTGGCCTCGCAGGCGCCGGTGTGGCTGATCGCCACGGCCATGTTCTGCTCCGGAATCGCCTCGGACATCTTCGCCGTGCTGTGGGTGACCACCATCCAGCGCGAGATCCCCGAGGAAGCTCTCTCCAGAGTCAGCTCCTACGACTCGTTCGGCTCGCTGGCCTTCGCGCCTCTTGGCCTCCTTGTCGCCGGTCCCGCGGCCGATGCCGTCGGTACCGGCCCCGCCCTGGCCGGCTGCGCGCTCCTGATCGTGCTGGCCACCGCCGCGACCCTCCTGTCTTCCTCCGTACGCGATCTCCGGGCGCCGGAAAGCACGGAAGCCCGGACCGTGCACGGGTCACCGGAGGCTGCGGAGTCAGCGGGGTAGCAGGACAGGCTGCTACGCGTGAGGCGCCTGGCCATCATGGTCGTGATCAGTGCCCGGTTCCGGTGCGTTGCCGCGGGCGTCACCCGCTGAGCCGGCCGGGTCCAGTTCCAGCGGGGCGATCCTGCCCTCCAGCATGGTGCCCAGGCCCTGTACGGCGCAGACGTCGGGGCGTTCGGCGATGTGCACGGGCATCCGGGTGGCCTGCTTCAGCATCTGGTCGAACCCGGGGAGCAGCGCGCTGCCGCCGACCATCATGATCCCGCGGTCGGCGAGGTCGGCGACCAGGTCGGGCGGGCACTCGCGCAGCACCTTGCCGATGGCGTCGAGCACCGCGGTGAGCGGGGTCTGGATGGCCTCCCGTACGGCGGCGGTGTCGACCTGGACGCTGCGGGCCAGGCCGGTGCAGACGTCCCGGCCGTGGATCTCGGTGGAGGCCGGGCCGTGCGGCGTGAGCCCGTTGCCGGAGAGGGCGAGCTGGAGGGGCCGTACGTTCTGGGCGGGCAGCATCAGCTCGTGCTCGTGCCGCAGGTGCTGCACGATCGCGTGGTCGACGGCCTCGCCGCCCACCCGGATGCGTTCGGCGGTGACGATGGCGCCGAGGGAGAGCACGGCGACCTCGGTCGCGGCCGCCCCGCACACCATGATCATGCTGGCCTCGGGCTGCTCCACGGGCAGCCCGCAGCCCACGGCGGCGGCGATCAGCGTGTCCACCAGCTCCACGCGTCGCGCGCCGAGCCCGACCAGGGTCTCCATGGCGGCGCGTCGGGCGAGCGGGTCGGGGTTGTGCGGCGTGCAGACCGCGGCGCGCAGGAAGGGCTTGCGGCGCAGGGAGCGGCGCATCTTGTCCCCGAGGAGGTGCCGCAGCATCCGCTGCGCCATCTCGATGTCGACGACGGTGCCGCCGGAGACGGGCCGTACGACGCGGATGTAGTCCGGGGTGCGACCGGTCATCCTCTCCGCGAACTCGCCGACCGCGATGAGGGCGCCGGTACGGGTGTTGACGGCCGCGGCGGAGGGCTGGTCGACGACGAGCCCGGCGCCCTTCACATAGACGCGGGTCCTGGCCGCCCCCAGGTCGACGGCGAAATGACAGCGGCGCAGCTGCTCCAGAGTGGCGGTCATGGCGGGTCCTCCCGAGAGCGCAGACCGTGGGGGCCGCCGGGTGGGTGGCGGGCCTGACGCGTGGGGTCGTTTGGGGGGGTGTGCTTGCGGGGCCGCCCGGTGAGGGGCCTCTCTGGCATCGTGCGGGCGGCGGGGTGGGGGGCGCCTTTTGGAGGGGGCCGGGTGGGGTGCGGCCGAATGGGGGTTTGTTCGGCGTGTCTACGGCGCGTCGCCTGTGCGGGCCCGGTGGCTCACCGGGACCGGGCGGCGAAGAGGAGCGGACCGAGGCTGGGGACGAGGAGGACGTCGCCGTCCGTCTCGCGCAGCCGCCGCCGGATCTGTTCGTCCGGGCAGAGGCCGACGAACGGCATGCCGACGGCACGAGCGGCGAGCTGTTCGGCGACCGTGGAACCGATCAACACACAGTCGGAGGGGCGCGCACCGAGCCGGTCGAGAGCCCTATGGAGGACGTGCGGGTCCGGCATGAGGCGGGTGAGGTCCGCGCCGCGGCCGTGCACGCCGCCGGGCAGGTGGGAGGTCAGACCGCGCCGCTCCAGGTGTGCCACGGCCGCCGGCCTCGCCCGGTCGGTCACCACGGCCGGGCCGGCCCCGCCCGCGTGCAGGGCCTTGACCAACTGGCCGGACAGGGGAATGGGCCGTGCGGTGCCGGCCGCCCGCACGTCGTGCCGGTCGACCCGGCCGCGTACCTCCTCGGCCAGCTCGTGCCCGGCGAACGCCCGGAGCAGATCGACCGAGTTGGCGTGCCCTTCCAGCGGTGGGAGCGGACCTTCCGGCGACAGCAGCGGACGTCCGGAAAGGGCGTCTTCCGGATCCCGCTCCTCCAGGATCAGGCGGGCGACGTCCCGGAGGACCTGCCGTTCGGCGTCCGCCGTGTACAAGCGGGCCAGCACTCCGTCGAAGCCGAGAAGCACGCGGTCGGCGTGGACGATCAGGTCCGACGCGGAGGGTGCGACCGGGCGGGTCCAGTGCGCGAGCCTGCCGACGGCGGCGGTCCGGAAGACGGTCGGGAGAGACCAGCGGACGAGGTAGCCGGGCACGCGCCGACCGCTCAGGACTTCCCTGAGTTCGTTGCCGTACGACCCTCGCGCGGCGAGCAGGGCGCCGGTGAGCAGTCCGGGCAGGTCCAGGTCCGGACTGCCCGCGGCCGTCGCGGGGTCGCTGACGCGCCACCTCACCTCGACGCCGGGAACGTCCTCGGGCGCGAGGCGACGCTCCGTCAGGTCGACCTCGAAGTACCGCCATGTCGCACGGACGTGCTCGGGCGCGGAGCGGACGACCGTGTAGTCCGCGGGGACCAGCTCGCCGCCCGGCAGGCAGACGACGATCTCGGATTCGCTCCGGGGAAGGGGGAGCCGTCCGTCGGACGGCATGGGGAAGGGGCCGGCCACCGCTGTGCCGACCGACGGCGCGGGCGGGTCGGCGAAGGCCGGGCCGCGCAGCATGTCCGTCATGTCGACCAGCACGATCGCGGCGGGCGGGTCGGGCACGTCGGCGGAGTGGATCGTGCTGTACCAACCGGTGGAGTCTCTCAACGGCATGAACGGGTCCATGCCGGTGGAGCGCTCCGTGACGTCCACAGAGTGCCAGAACTCCGAGAGGGCGATGATCGCCTGGTGCCCGGACACGTCCAGCGCGACCGTGACCGCCTCGCCGCCGGGCCGGTCGCTGTGCTCCTCGGCCTCGTGCGGCCCGAAACGCGCCTGCCAGAACTCGACCCGGAGACGGCGGCCCGCCAGGCGCCCCAGGAGGTCCGGCAGCCCGGTCACCGTCACCCTGAAGAGGGGAGCCCCGTCCACGTACGGTCGCAGCAGGAGCGTGAAACCTCGGTCCGTGTGCCTGAGCTGGTACTCCTCCGGGACGAGACCGCTCGCCTCGACCAGGATCGCGACCAGGCGGCGAAGCCGGGCACGTGCCTCGTCGGCCGGTCGACCGTCCACGAACTCGAAGCCGACGCAGTCACGCGCGTCCCCGACCGCGAACAGGCCGGGCGCCTCCTCCTCCAGCGGTTCGGCGGGGGCGTTGGTGAAGCCGTATGCCGTATCGGTGTCGGTGGGCCTGTCGGGGGACTGTCCGGACGCGTCCTCCGGTGCCTCGTCGAACGCCTCCAACTCGTCCCGCAGTTCATGTCCCAGCGCCAGCAGCTCGGGACTGTCCCCGCCGGACAGCTCGTAGTCCTCGTACACCTCCAGCGCTTCCTCGTCGCGGCCCTGGCGGCGCAGGGCGGTGATGCACAGGCGGCGGAAGTCCTCTCGGGCGGGGTGGTCGCGGACGAGGCCGGCCAGGTCCTGGGCGGCGCGTTCGAACTCGCCCAGCTCCAGGTCGAGTTCGGCGCGGGTGCGCAGGAGGCCGAGGCGGAGCTGCTGGAGGCGGGTGCGGGCCATGCGGGCGGCGGGGCCGGGGACGCCGGCCAGGGGGGCGTCGCCGCTCCAGAGGTCCAGCGCCGCGGTCACCCGTGCGTGCGCGTCGGCGAAGGACCCGGCGAGGCGGGCTTCGTCGGCCTGCCGCACCAGTTCGTCGCAGTGCACGACGTCCACGTAGTCCACGCTGGTGTGCAGGGCGTAGCCGCTGCCGGAGTGCGAGGCCAGCGCGCCGGAGCCCAGCGAGATCCGCAGCCGGGACGCCATCCTGCTCAGCTCGGCCGCGGTGTCCGCCGGCCTGTCGTGCGCCTCCCACAGCCCGGCCGTGAGTTCGTCGTGGGTCACGGTGCGGCCGTGCTTGAACAGCAGCATGGCGAGCATGGCGGCGCAGTCCGGGGGCACATGGCGGGGGCGGTCCGGGAACTCGGCCCGAAGGGGGCCCAGGACGAAGTAGCGGCGCTGGTCGTGCCCCTCGTGGAGCGAGGGGGACCGGCTCAGCGTGCGGAGCCGGTCGAGGCCGTCCGTCGCGCGGTCCCGGGACAGCAGTTCGGTGAGCGCGTCCGCGAACGGCGACCGCAGGGCGGGCGGGACATGGACCAGCCTGTGCGGCTGCACCGGACGCGTCGGCCGGCTCGGACCCGCCGCCAACTGGAACAGCAGCCCGACGAGTGCCTTGCGGTCCTCGGCCTGCCCGTCCGCGGGCGCGGGCCGTCCCGTCGGGGCGAGCGTGAGCTTGACGGTTCCGTCGGGCAGCAGGACGACCCGCGGCATGATCAGGCCGCCGTGGGTGACCCCGGCGTCGTGGAGGGCGAGGACGGCCGCCGCGAGCTGGGCCGCGAGGGGCACCAGCAGCGGCGGGGGCAGCGCGTAACCACTGCCCGCCACCAGGGAGTTGAGATCGATGCCGTCCAGATGCTCCGTGACGAGGTACGCCGCGTCTCCGTCGAACCCGAAGTCGTGCACGGTCGTCACATGAGGGTTCTCGACGCCCCGCAGCAGCCGTGCGTCCCGCAGGAACGCCGATCGCCAGTCGGGGCTCGTGATCGGTTTGATCAGCCGCACGGTCACGATCCGGTCGGCGGCCGTGTCCGTGTCCGTGTCCGTGGCCGGGTCCGTCGCGGTGTCCTGGGCCCGCCACTGCTCCGAGTGCGGCTTGAGCCTGTCCAGCAGCCGGTAGCGGCCACCCACGAGCCCCGGCACCGGCTCCGGCTCCGGCGCGGGCGTCCGGTGGTCCGCGCCCAACTGGCCCACGCTCTGCGCGTCGACCGTCGCGAACGGCTCACCGTCCACCGCGGTCCGGGTGCCCGACGCGGCCGGCGTCGACGCCCGGAACTCGCCCGGTGCCGCCCCGGCCCGTTCGTCGATCAACCCGCCCACCCGGGCCAGCAGTTCGGTGGTACGCCCCCGTGCCGTCCGCGGCAGACCCAGGAGCAGCAGCTCCCGCACGCCGGGCCGGAACGCGTACGAACCGGGCGGGCCGGGCGTGCCCGCGAGCATGCCGCTGAGGATCACCTCGGCGAGGTGCTGCGGCCGTGGGTGAGGTTCGAGGGCGGCGTGGACCAGCCGCATGACCGGCAGGTCCGGACGGCCCACCGCGAGATGGCCGGCCAGCCGGACGGCCTCGGGGGACGCCGTGGCACGGAAGCGCAGGACCAGGTCCGCGGGGGACAGGTCGTCGGGGCGGTCCGCACCTGCGCCGGGGACGGCCGACGGCGGTCCGGTCAACCGGGCCGCGGCACCGGGGAACTCCTTCCCTCCCGGAGCCGCGATCAGCGCGGCCCAGTTCGCCAGCCAGTCCGGTCCCGGCTCCAGCACGGGCAGGGCGACGGCGTCCGCGGGCTCGTCCAGGACATCGTCGTACGGCACGAACCTGAGCGAGGCCGCGGGTGCCGCCGGATGCGGTGCCGACAGCCGGCCGGCGACGGCGGACAGGGCCGTGTCCCGCCACAGGTGTTCCGGGAGGGGCTGGACGACGGCCAGGGGCACCCGGTGCGCCCAGCGGCGCAGGGTGCCGTACCAGCGCGGGCCGGCGGGGCCCCGCCGCCACTGCGGTCCCATGCAGTCGCTGACCAGCAGGATGACCGTACGGCCGTCGGCGGGCGTGGCGGTGCCGGGGCGCACGGTGCCGTCGGGTTCCGCGCGGTGCAGGGTGACCGTGCGGAAGACTCCCGACTGGGCGAGCGCCGTGTGCAGTTCGCGGATCAGGGGCCGCCAGACCGGCATCGTCGGTCCCGCGTCGTACACCAGGTGCAGCCGCAGCCACCGCTCCCGCGCCGGGCGCAGCACCGGCAGCCACCCTTCCGGACCGGCGCCCAGGCGGGCGATGCGGTCGGCGGTGGCCCGCTCGTCCAGTTCGAGACGGTCGGGCGCGTCGGTGCGGCGCTTGAGCGGGCGCAGGGAGCGCTGGAGGGCCAGGGGGCGGCGCAGCATCGGGGGCGCGGGCGCCAGGAGCGGGGTGTGGCGTGCGGCCGGTGTGACCGGCGCGGCCGAGGGCCTTTCCGGGGCGGGCAGGTGGAGGGGGGCGCGCGGGGTTTCGGCGGGCGGGGGCGCGGTGCCGGTGTGCGGGCGCTCGCGCGGGGGCGGTGCAGGCGTGGTCGGGGTGGCGTCGGGGGGCCGCCGTACCTCTTCGGCCGGGGCCTGCGGTGCCGGGGCGGGCGGGGACGGTGCCGGGGGCTCCATGTGGCGGGCCAGCCAGAGCAGTTCGGCGAGTTCCAGCGGGGTCGGGCGCACACCGCCGGCCGCCCCGGCCACCACCTCGGCCAGGCGGACCAGCGGTGGGCGACGGCCCGCGCGCTCAGAAGGCATCGGTCGGTGGCGCGTCGCTCAGGTACGGCATCAGCTGTTCGGCCAGCTCGTCCAGCGACTCCCTGGCCAGGTCCGAGGAGCGGGCCAGGTAGATCGCGTTGAGGAGCTGGTCGGTGGCCAGGTCCCCGCCGCTCACCCGGGTCAGGAACCGGCTGATCAGGGTCTGCGCGTAGGCGTCGGGTTCCTCGTCGAAGTGGGCGCGCACGATCGCGGCGAGATGGCCGTCGTCGGGCTGCCGCAGCCGCAGGGTGACACAGCGACGCAGAAAGGCGGGCGGGAACTCGCGCTCGCCGTTGCTGGTGAGGACGACGAAGGGGAAGGCCCGGCAGCGGACCCGGCCACGCTCCACCGCCACCCGCTGGTCGGTACCGTCGATCATCACCTGGGCCGTGGGGATGTCGCGGGCGCTGCGGATCAGTTCGGGGATCTCGTACTGGCCCTCCTCCAACACGTTCAGCAGGTCGTTGGGCAGGTCGAGGTCGCTCTTGTCGATCTCGTCGATGAGCAGGGCGCGGGGGCGGGCGTAGGGGAGCAGGGCGGTGCCCAGGGGGCCGAGGCGCAGATGGTCCTCGATGCCGGTCTCCGCCACCGGGGCGTGCCGGGCCGCGTACAGCCGGGAGAGCGGGTCGTACTGGTACAGGCCGTCGTGGAGCGTGCTGCGGCTCGTGATGTTCCAGCGCAGCACCGGGCCGAGCCCCAGCTCGCGGGCGACCGCGTAGACCAGGGAGGACTTCCCGGTGCCGGGCGGGCCGGTGACCAGCAGCGGGCGGCGCAGATAGAGGGCCGCGTTGACCAGTTGGACCGTCTGCGCCGTGGCCTGGTACGTCTCGGCGCGATGGGTGCGGTCCGGGGAGACGGCGCAGGCGTCGGCGGTTCCGTCCGGCACCGCGAGCACCGGTCCGCCGTCGAAGGCCCGCCAGGGCGGGGGCGGCGGCAGCCGGTCGATTCCGTCGTGCGGCTCGTGGGTGCCGGTGTAGACGGGCCACAGGGGCATGGGGCCTCTCTCCGTGAGGTGTGCGGCTCAGGCGACGGGCGAGTGCAGGCGGGCGGTGGACTCGGGGAAGCAGCGCGGGTCGTCCCACAGGAGCTGGACGTCCTTCGCCCAGTGCCCTTCCGGGTCGTCGTCCGCGGCCGCGGTCTCGCGCAACTCCATGATGTGCCGCGGGAGTTCGCCGGGCGGCACCCGGGCGACGGACGCGGCGAGCTCGTCGAGGAACGTCGATCCGGTACAGGGCCCGTCGTGCCCGAGGTCGGCGCAGCCGGTGCGCGACCACAGCAGGACCGGTACCGGGGTGGTCAGGCCGACCTCGAAGTGCGGCCGTCCCGTGGCCGGCGGGAACGCGAAGCCGGCCAGGTCGGCGTGGTCGTCGCGCAGTCGCTTGCGCAGGCTCGGCGGCCGTTCCGGGGCCGTGCACTCGACGCGGTGCAGCCGCGCGCCGGAACGGGCGTCCAACTGCTGCCACTTCTTGGCCAGCTGGTGGCGCAGCCGGCCACTGCGGTGCCGGGAGCGGTCCACGACGACGAGCGGATAGGCACAGCCCAGCGGTGTGGAGTCGTCCTCGCCGCACTCCCAGTGCGCCACCGGCTCGTTCAGCCACTCGCGCGGCAGCACGAACGTGATCAACTCGTCCGCGTCCGGCGCGAGTTGCGTGAACGCCTCGTCGATGCGCTGCTGGACGTACGCCCGTACGGCGGTGCGTGGCAGCCTGCGCGAGCCCACGCGCCGTCGCCGCCCGTCGCGGTAGGCGGACACCGTGACGGTGACCTGATCGGGGCCGGCGCCGCTGTGGTCGATCTCCACCAGGATCGGCGACCAGGCGGGAGCCGCGGCGGACCGGACCGGCGGTGCCTCCAGCAGCTCCCGCAGCCGGTCGGTGAACCGGGTCAGCGCCTCGGCACCCGGCACCTCCCACTGCACGTACCCGGCGGCCGCGCCCAGCGAGGCGAAGCCGCCCTCCGGCAGCGGCGGGCCGAACGGGCCGACGGCGTCGACGTACAGGCGGTTCGCGTCGCACTCCAGCCCCCGCGCCACCGCCCGGCGCACCAGGGTGTACAGCCGTCGTACGGCGTCGGGGTGGTGGTCGGGGGTGGGCACCCGCTCGCCCAGTTCGGGCCAGTAGCGGGCGATGACCTGGGTGGGCAGCATCCGCCCGACCCGGATGTCCCGCCCGCTCGCGACGGTCGACACCATGCCGACCACCCGGCCGTCCGCCAGGGTCACCGCCGCGCCGCTGAACCCGGCTGCCAGGGGCTGCCCGTGAGCCGTCACGGCCTCCAGCTGGCGCCACTCGTCCGAGACCAGCGCGCCGGGCACGGCCTCGTACCGGGCGAGCATGCCCTCGTCGTACCCCTTGGGGAAGCCGTACGCCACCAAGGTGGGGGAGGGGTCGCCCAGCTCGGCGCCGGGCGGCGCGAACTCGGCGGGGGTCAGCGGCACGTCACGGTCCAGTTCCAGGACGGCCAGGTCACCGGGGTCGGCGGCGCCGCCCGACCAGCCGCCGTGGACGGCCACGGTGGCCGACAGCGGGCTGAGCCCCCTGCTGTTGGGGAACGTCACCGTCACCGCCGACGTGCCGCTGCGGCGCACGACATGGGCGCAGGTGACGACGCGGCGGGAGGAGACCAGGAAGCCCGCGCCCACCTCGTTGCCGCAGGTGATCCGGGCGTGCCAGGCAGCGCTGCTCATGACCGGTCGGCGGCCTCCGAGGAGGTCGGTGCCTGCCCCGGTGACCAGCTGAGCCTCACCACCAGATGGCTCTCCGCCGCACCCTTGGCGATCACCGCCCCGGCCTCGGCGCTGAGCTTCACCCCGAACTCGAGCTCCACCGCGTCCGGCCGCAGCGAGCCGTCCCGGAAGACCCGCAGCGCGGACTCGGCCGCGGCCCGGACGCCCTCCAGCGCGCCCTCGAACGTGCGCGCCGCCCGATCGGGTCCGTCGCCGCGCGAGACCATGCGGGCGCCCGGTTCGTCCTCGACGCCCTCCACGACCACCAGGGCGCCGCTCTCGGTCTTGAACTCCGTCAGCCCGTCCATGCCGCCGATCGCTCCCCCGTGCTGTGTGACCTGTACGAACTCCATTGTTACGGACGGTGCTCGATGGTGTCACCGGGGATGACAGGACACGACGGTCCCGTGGGTCCGCAGGCCCTAGGAGCGACGTTCGCCTGGCTCAGGGCGTGGGCGCCCTTGCTCCGCCGCCCGGATCACGCCCAGCTCCGCCAGGTCCTGCGGCCGGATCCGAAGCTGGTCGGCGGTCGTCTCCACCTCCTCCGGCGGCCGCTTCAGGATCGCCGCCGCCGACTCCGGCGCGATGACGGAGAAGTAACTGTCCGGCGTGGCCCAGGTGTTGCCGGGTGCCGCCAGGGCCAGCGCCCCGCCCGAGCCGCCCTCGCCGATCAGCAGCGTCGTGATCGGGACCCGGGCGGAGGCGACCGCGCCGAACAGGTCGGCGATCGCCGTGCCCACGCCCTGCCGTTCCGCCTCCGCGTCGTTCGCCGCGCCCGGCGTGTCCACCAGGGTCAGCACCGGGATGCCGAGCCGGTCCGCGAGGCGGATCAGACGGGTGGCGGTGCGGTAGCCGGCGGGGCGGGTGGCGGTGCCGGTCTGGGCGGCGTACGCGATGGTGCGGCCCTCGTGGTCGCCGAAGCCGCACAGCATGCCGTCGGGGTCGGTGCCGCCGCAGCGGTCGCCGCTGAGCGTGACACGGTCGGTGAAGTAGGCCGACAAGTACGCCTCCGCGC
Organism: Streptomyces sp. NPDC006385; assembly: GCF_040612485.1. NCBI lineage: Bacteria > Bacillati > Actinomycetota > Actinomycetes > Kitasatosporales > Streptomycetaceae > Streptomyces > Streptomyces sp. NPDC006385. The sequence goes on along the minus strand of NZ_JBEXQG010000048.1, from coordinate 17,308 downwards.
GCGGGCGTTCGGACGACCGGGCACGCCGGACCGCGTCCCAGCCGGTGGCGGGCAGATCACGGAGGCCGAGAGCCGCCGGAAGCGGCGCCGCCGCCGGGGCCGCGGTGCGGGACGCCTCCGGCGCTGCTCGGCCGGTCGTGTCCTGCGCTGTCGGTGCTTTGGGTGCTGTCGGCCCGGTTTCCGGGGTGGTCGTACCGGGCGTCTTGGGAGGCACTTGGCTGAGGGCGGCCTGTTCCGATCGGGCTGTGGGGCCGGGGGCCGTCTGTTCCGATCGGGCCGTGGGGCCGGGGGCCGCCCCTTCCGGCCGGGCCGTCCGGCCGGGGGCCGCCCCCTCCACCCCTCCGTCCGGCGGCCGCGACGCCTCGCGTGCCGTCGGCTCCGCCAGCAGCCGGAGCCATCGCCCCAGCACGCCCCGCAACTCCTCCGGTCGCACGATCGCGTCCACCGCCCCCGCCGCCACCTGCGCCTCCGCCGTGTACGCCGCCGGGTCGGCGTCCGCCGGGCGGACCCGGGAGCCCGCGAAGCCGACCTGGGCGCCGGGCAGGGCGAGGGTCACGTCGGCGCCCGCGCCGAGGGTGGCCCAGCCGCCGCCGGTCGTGGGGTCCCGCAGGACCGCGATCTGCGGCAGGCCGGCCTCCCGGGTGAGCGCCGACTGGCGGGCCACCCGCTGGAGTTGGGTCAGCGCGAGCATGCCCTCCTGCATGCGGCTGCCGCCCGTCGCCACCAGGGGGACGACCGGGAGGCGGTGGGCGCGTGCGTGCACGTACGCCGCCTCCAGCCGGTCACCGGTGCGTTCGCCGAGCGAGCCGCCCAGGAAGCCGAACTCGAAGGCGATCAGGACCGCGCGGGTGCCTTCGACGGTGGCGGTGCCGCAGATCACCGACTCCGCCTCGCCCGTGCGCTCGGCGGCGCGGGCGCGCGAGGCGTCGTAGCCGGGCCAGCCGAGCGGGCCGTCCGGTGCGGAGTCCCGCGCGGGGTAGGGGAGTTCGGTGAAGTCGTCGGCGATCAGGGCGACGGCTTCCCGGGCGGTCGCGCGCCGCTCAGTCACGGCTCAGCGCCCGCTTCATGATCTTCCCCATGTCGTTGCGGGGGAGCGCGGTGAGGTGGTGGACGGTGCGCGGTCGCTTGTGCGGGGCGAGGCGGCGGGCCACATGGTCGGCCAACTCCTCGTCGGAAGGCGGCGATTGGGGGTCCTCCGCGACGATCCACGCCACGATCCGCTCGCCCAGGTCCGCGTCCGGCTCCCCGGTGACGGCGGCCTCCCGCACCCCGGGGTGTTCGAGGAGCGCGTTCTCGATCTCGCCCGCCCCGATCTTGTAACCCCCGCTCTTGATCAGGTCGGTGGCCTTGCGGCCGACGATGCGGACGTACCCGTCGGGATCGCGCACCGCCATGTCGCCGGTGCGGAACCAGCCGTCCGCGGTGAAGGCGGCGGCCGTCGCGTCGGGGCGGTTGAGGTACTCGGTGAACAGGTTCGGGCCGCGCACCTGGATCTCGCCCACGGTCTCGCCGTCGTACGACGGGATCGGCGTCCCGTCCTCCTCCACGAGCCGCAGCTCCACGCCCGGCAGCGGCACCCCGACGGTTCCGGCCCGCGGCTCGCCGTCCGCCCGCACGCTCGTGTTCATCAGCGTCTCGGTCATGCCGTACCGCTCGACTACCCGCTGCCCGGTCGCCGCCGTGATCCGCTCGTGGTCGTGCACGGGCAGCGCGGCCGACCCGGAGACCAGGAGGCGGGCCCTGCCCAGCGCCTTCGCCAGCTCCGGCTCCCGCGGGAGTGCCTGGACGATGCGGTGGTACATCGTCGGCACGCCGAACAGCATGGTCGCCCCGCCGTTCAGCTCGCGCGTGACGCCCTGGGTGCCGAACCGGCCCAGGTGGCGTACGGATCCGCCGCGGCGCAGCGGGCCGAGGATGCCGAGGACCAGGCCGTGCACATGGAACAGGGGCAGGCCGTGGACGAGGACGTCGTCGGCGGTCCACTGCCAGGCGTCGGCGAGCGCGTCCAGGGTGGCGGCGACCGCCCGGCGCGGGATGACGGCACCCTTGGGCGGGCCGGTGGTGCCGGAGGTGTAGACGATCAGGGCGGGGTCCTCCGCGCCCGCCTGCCCGGCCGGACGGGGGCCGGAAGCCCGTACGTCGACGTCCACGCGCTCCAAGTCCCGTAGCGAGGAAGGGAGTTCGTCGCCCGGCGCGGCGAGTACGAGCGCCGGCGCGCTGTCCGTCAGGATGTGCCCCAGCTCCTTCTCCCCCGATCTGGGGTTGAGCGGTACGGCGGCGGTCCCGGCCTCCAGCGCCGCCACCACGGCCACCGCCGTCTCCAGCGCCGACGTCGCCCACACGGCGACCCGGCTCGTGCCCGCGATCCGGTCCGCGAGGGCACCGGCCGCGGCGGCGAGCTCCGCGTACGTCAGGGCCCGGTCGCCGAACCTCAGGGCGACACGGTCGGCCGCAGGAGCGGCCGTCAGGGCCGGGAAGAGAGAGGACACGCGTCGTACTCCTTAGCTGTCGCCGTCAGTCGTTGTGGCCCGGTGTCGCCCGTCGCGGGCGGGCCCACCCGAAGCCCGGCACGACCATCACCAGCCACACCACCGCGGGCACCACCGCCACCACGATTCCTCCGTACACCATCGGCCGCCGGAAGAAACGCTCACGGTCCACGTGAACGAGGACCGGTAGGGCACCTCGGCCGGCCGGCCGGTCGGTCAGGCCGCCGCCTCCACCACGTCCGCCACCACGCAGCTGACGTTGTCCGGGCCGCCGGCCTCGTTCGCCGCGTCGATCAGGGCGTGGACGGCGGTGTCGGCGGCCGGGGCGGAGGCGAGGAGGTGGCGGATGCGGGCGTCGGGGACGACACGGGAGAGGCCGTCGGAGCACAGCAGGTAGCGGTCGCCGGGGGCGGCGTCCTGGAGGCGGAGGTCGGGAGTCGCGGGAGCGGCGGACGACAACGCCTTGAGGAGCAGCATGCGTTGGGGGTGGGACGTCGCCTCCTCCGGTGTCAGGCGGCCCTCGTCGATCAGTGACTGGACCACCGTGTGGTCGTCGGTGATGCGGAAGAGGGCACCGTCGCGGAGCAGATAGGCACGGGAGTCGCCGATGTGGATCAGGGCCAGCCGCGAGCCCGTCCACAGCAGCGCCGTCAGGGTCGTACCGGCGTCCTCCTCGGTACCGTGCGCCGCGTCCCGGACCGCCTCCGTGGCGCCCTGGACCGCCTCCTCCAGCAGGTTCAGCACATGGCCCGCCGGGAGCTCGTCCGTGTCCAGGAAGCGCAGCGCCGCCACCGCCGCGCTGCTCGCGGGTCCGCCCGCCGGACCGTAGCCGTCGGCCACGGCGAGCAGGCGTGTCCCCGCGTAGGCGGTGTCCTGGTTGGCGGGGCGGACCCGGCCTCGGTCCGAGTGGGCGCAGTAGCGAAGCTCCAGCATGGTGGTGTCCTTCCTCGGTGCTGAGATGAGCTGGTCGACGAGGAACGCGGCGAGATCGCGCCGTTCGGCCGTCTCCACCTCGACCCGCGCCCAGTAGGCACGGATCTCGCGGGCGGCGTCGGCCGGTCGCAGTGCGCACACCTGACGGATCCGGGCCAGCGGCATCCCGAGCCGCCGCAGCCACGCCACCAGGCGGGCCCGCTCCAGCTGTTCGACGGCGTAGTACCGGTACCCGGTGTCCGGGTCGACCCGGTCGGGTCTCAGCAGCTCCAGCTCGTCGTACAGCCGCAGCGCCTTCGGCGACAGCCGGGAGGCCTTCGCGAAGGCCCCGATCGTCAGCATGTCCCCGCGCATCCCGATCCCTCCGGTTCCTCGCACCGATGCTGTGGCTTCACCGAAGGGGAAGGTCAAGCGGCCTGTCCCGGTTCCCGGGCGCTTGCTAACCTGCGCCTCGCACAACCGTCCTACCTGGAGGAACCCGGCGTGCCCCGCATAGCACTCGTCACCTGCCGCCCCGGCCCCGAGGTCAGCGTCGACCGCGACCTCCCGGTTCTGCTGGAGGCGTTGCGGGAGGCCGGGGCCGAGGCGGACTCCGTGCCCTGGGACGACGACGCCGTCGACTGGGGCGGTTACGACCTCGCCGTGCTCCGCTCCACCTGGGACTACAGCTGGCGTGCGGCGGAGTTCCTGGCGTGGGCGCAGCGGTGCTCCGAGGCCACCCGGCTCGCGAACCCGGCCGAGGTGGTGCGGTGGAACGCCGACAAGCGCTACCTCGGCGACCTCGCCGGGGCCGGGGTGCCCGTCGTGCCCACCCGGTACCTCGCGCCCGGTGACACCGCCGCACTCCCGGACGACACCGAGTACGTCGTCAAGCCCACCTCCGGCGCGGGCGCGCGGTTCGCCGCCCGGTACACACCCGACGAGCACGAGACGGCCGTACGGCAGCTCGCGCGGATGCACGCGGAGGGATTCACCGCGATGGTGCAGCCCTATGTGCGCGGCATCGACGTCACCGGGGAGCGGGCGCTGCAGTTCTACGGCGGGCGGCTGCTGCACGCCAGCCGCAAGGGCGCCGTCCTCACCCCCGGAACGCCCTACGACGAGCACAAGGTCGCCCATCCCGGCCTGGAGCCCTGGACCCCGACCCCGGCCGAACTCGCCGTCGCCGAGCGCGCCCTGGCCGCCGTACCGCAGGCTCCCGAGCTGTTGTACGCGCGCGTGGACCTCGTCGACGGGGAGGACGGGCAGCCGCGGGTGATGGAGCTGGAGCTCGTCGAGCCGAACCTCTTCCTGGCGCTGCACACCGGGTCGGTGCCGGGGGTGGTGGGGGCGATCTTGGCGGCCGCGGGTTCATGAGGGGCGGTCGCTCGGGCCGGGTCCGGGTGCGTGTCCGCCCGGCAGCGGAGGGGGATCGGGGGCCGCTCCCGAGCGCAGGCGTTCGAAGACGAGGTCGAAGGTGAAGCCCGCGCTGAAGCCGAGGGGCAGGGTGAAGAACAGGAGCCTGCGCACGTCCAGTTCGTCGAGCAGGGAGGGCACCGTGAGCAGCTGGGACGCCACGTACAGCAGCACGGAGACGACCCCGGCCCCCAGCCCCCGTACCGCCGACCTCGGCCACTGATCGGCGGTCTCGAAGGAGCTGCGGATCACGGCACCGGCCATGGCCGCCAGCAGCGGTGTCACCACCAGCACCGCGAGCCGGCGGCCGGTCGCCGGGCCGGGCTCCCCGGCGAGCACGAAGCCCAGCAGGGAGCACACCAGCAACAGCAGGGCCACGGCCGTGGCCAGACCGGCGGAGAGCAGGGACCGGCGTGCGGTGCGCTCGTTCTCGCGCTGCCACTGCGCCCGGCGCTGCCGCTGCTCGTCCAGGCACCGCACGAGCCGGCGGGCGGAATCGGCCCGCCAGTCCTGCCCCAGCAGCACGATGTCGTCGTCGGTCGTGTCGTTGCGGACCTTGTCCAGGTTGGCCCACACCTGGCTCGCCCCGCCCCCGAACGCGGCGACCGGGAGCAGCGGGATGCGCTGCGCCATCGCGATCACCCCGGCCACCCGGGTCGACTGGCCGCCGCCGACGAGCAGCGCCGCGTCACAGGACAGCAGGGTGCGGTAGAAGGAGACCTCCCACTCCGGGCTGGTGTCCCGCATCACGCGCACCTTGGCCGAACTGCCCTCCGGCAGCCCGAAGTCGTGGTCGCGGTGCCGGGGCACATGCAGGAACACCGTGCCGGCGCCGTCGGTCTCCTGCGCGTACCCTCGGACGACGTCGTACTCGACGTACTTGGGCTTCGCCGAGAACACCGCGAGGTCGTAGCCGGCCAGGGCCAGTTGGCGGCCCAGCTCGCGGCAGGCGGCCGGGGCCTCCTCGGGCCGCTTCAGCGCGGGCGTGTACGCGCGGCCGGACTCGACGCTGCCCATGATCGCGACGACCGGGCGTGTGCTGTCGGACGACTCCATGTCCCGGCTTGCCCCCTGTCTGTCGACCTGTCTGTCGACTTGTCTGCCGGCCTGTCTGTCGGCCTGTCTCCCCGCCGCCCTCTTCGACCGGTGGTCCGCTGTCTTCGGGAGGATGTCCGCCGGACGAGCCGAGCACACGTGGAGTTGACGTGAACTCCCGTCATAAAGACGACATAAGTGTCAGTCACTTCATCGACAAAGAGGCTGATTTGACCGCCGTACCAGTTGCCTGCCAACCTCTTGCCTCCCACACGGCAGGCGCGGTAGGGACGGTCAGTGGTCAATGGCGATCACCTTTATCAGTCATGGCAGGTCGGAGGCCGAAGTCGAGCAGGCGGGCGCCGACTTGGTGCGGACCCGGCTCGTCGAACGACTGAAGGGTCCCGAGCAGCGGGTCCGGGTGGACGACCTGCTGCCGGCCGCGGCCGACTGGCGGTGGACCCTCAACGTCTGGATGGCCGAGTGTGACGTCGCCGTCGTGCTGGTGACGCGGGGCGGGATGGACAAGCCCTGGCTGAAGCGCGAGGTCAACATCCTGCTGTGGCGTCTGGCGCTGGGCGCCCCCCTCACCGTCCTGCCCGTGCTGCTGGGGGGACTTCAGCCGCGGGACCTGAGGAAGACCGAGATATCCCAGCTCGTCACCCGGCAGATGATCATCCAAGGGGTCGAGGAGTCCGAGGAGGACCTGGTCGACCGGATCGTCGCGGCGCTGGGCGACCTGCCCCGGTGCGCGGACACCTCGGCGATGCAGTCCATGGCGGCCAAGGTCGAACACTGCCTGGACGAGGTCAAACAGGCATTCCCGTTGCAGGAGATGGCCCGCGAACTCGGCGGTCGGCAGCAGCCGTTCCCCGAGATCCGGGAGGGACGCCGGTTCATCGCGTACCAGTTCCTCGACGAGAGGCCCACCGAGGTGGTGCCGAAGGCCATCAAGAAGGTCGCCTTCTACCTCGACCCGGACCGGCTCGAGAAGCTGATCAACCTCGCCGTGCCCACCTGGATCGACCCGGTGGCCGTACGACGGCTGCTCCCGGAGGACGGGCAGGTCGTCGTCACCCTCGGCACCGAGCGGTCGGACACGGCCCGGCAGCACATCGACCGCGCCTCCTGCTTCTCGGACGACTACTGGGTCCAGGTGGTCGCGCTGGTGGCGGGCGAGGCCCAGCTGGCGGAGAACCTGATCGCCTGCGAGCGGGCCGTCGGCGAGCTGTTCGGGGGCGATGTGGACACCGAGCCGCCCGATGACGACGTGCTGTTCCTCGTCATCGACCCGCACGGCACCGAGCCGGGCGTCGCCGGCGAGCTGGTCCGCGAGTTGACCGCACGGTTCTCCAGGCTGAACGTCGTCGTCCTCACGGGTGACGCGGGCCCCGAAGACCTGGGCGAGCAGCACTGCCGCACGCTACACATCGCGGTGCCGCCCGGGACCGAGGACGGCGTGGCCCAGACGGTGAAGGCGCTGAAACGCATCTTCGCCCGCCGCAAAGACCTGGGAAAGGACCTGGGACAGTGATCCGCTCGGCCTCCCCCGCACACCCCGCGCGCAACGCGCCGGACCGGCCGGACGGCCGGGCGTACGTCGTACGCGGCGACCTCGAACTGGCCGTAAAGGTCGCGCTGGCCACCGGACGGCCGCTGCTGCTGCGCGGCGACCCGGGCTCCGGCAAGTCGTCCTTCGCCGCGCACGTGGCACGCGAACGCCGCTGGGCGTACCACGAGCACGTGGTGACCTCACGCACCCAGGCGCCGGACCTGCTGTGGTCCTTCGACCATGTGCTGCGGCTGGCCGACGCCCAGGCCCAGCGGCTCAAGCCCATCGACACCTATGTGGAACCCGGTGTGCTGTGGAAGGCGTTCGCGCCGCGTTCCGCGCGCGCCCACACCCTGCGCGCCCGGGCCCACCACGCCTGGACGGAACCCCTCAGGGGCGCCGAGGCCCTGGACGCCGTCGAGTTGCGCACCCAGTCGGTCGTGCTGATCGACGAGATCGACAAGGCCGACCCGGAACTGCCCAACGGGCTGCTGGTGCCGCTGGGCTCGCGCCGCTTCACCCTCTCCCAGACCGGGAAGAAGATCGAGCCCGAGGACCAGACCCAGGCGCTCGTGGTGATCACCACCAACGAGCAGCGCGAGCTCCCCGAGGCGTTCCTGAGACGCTGTCTCGTCGTCAAGCTCGAACACCCCCAACCGGACGAGCTGGTCAAGGTGGCCCGCGCCCATGTCGGTGCCGACCGGTTCACGGCGGACGACGAGGTCCTCGCCCGCCAGCTCGCGGACGCCGTACAGGAGCCGAGGAAGAAAGCGGACCGCAGGGCGCACCGCAAGCCCAGCACCGCCGAGTTCCTGGACGCGTTCCACGCCTGCCGGGAACTCGGCATCAGGGTCGACGAGTCGGAACCGCGCTGGCGGGCCCTGCACCGGATGGCACTGCTGAAACAGGACGACGTGCCATGACCGACCGGGTGGCCGAGATCTGGGTGGCCGACTGGGTGCGGGCGTTGGACGAGGTGGGCGACGACCCCGACGTCCAGCGCACGGTGGCCCGGCTGCTCGGTTTCGGAGCGGCGGACCTCATGCCCGCGCCGCGCCCGAACCAGCCGCCCTGCCCGGCCGCGACCGTCCCGTCCACCGACGCCCCGCCCCTCGCTCCGCCCGCCCGCCTCCCCGGCGACACCGGCATCCCCCTCGAACCCCCGCCACCCCGCACCGACCAGGCGGCACCCGGCGGAGCGGCCTCGCTGCCCGACCTGCCGGTGCTGGAACCCGTCGGGCACGACGCCCCGGACGTCAACGACTGGGCCCTGGTGCGCTCCCTCGACGAGGTGACCGAGCGGCACCTGCGCGCCCGGCCGCCGCTGGAGCCCCTGCTCACCACACGGTCCTCGGCCGCGATCCTCAGCGCCGCGCTGACCACGCCGGTCCGCGACGACGGCGAACCGGACATCGAGGCCCTGGTCGACTTCTTCGCCCGCGGCATCCCGCCGACCCGGCTGCCCCGCGCGCCCCGCCCCACCCTCCGCTTCGGCGTGCAGGTCCTCGTCGACCTGGGCGACTCGATGCAGCCGTACCGACGCGACCAGCAGGAACTCGTCCGCCAGATCACGGGTCTGGTCGGCGCCGAGCTCACCCAGATCCGCTACTTCGCCGACGCCCCCGTCCGGGGCGCGGGTCCGGGCGGCCGGCGCACCTGGCGGCCGTACCGGACGCCCAGCCAGGGAACCCGCGTGCTCGTCGTGTCCGACCTCGGCGTGGGCGGCCCCCTCCTGCACCCCCGGCGTGCCTCGGTCGCCGAGTGGTACGACGTGCTCGACGAGATCGTGCGGGCCGGGTGCACCGCGCTGGCCCTCGTGCCGTATCCGGTCGACCGCGTGCCCACGGAGCTGACCCGGCTGCTGTCCGCCCTCACCTGGGACCGCACCACGACGGTGAGCACGGTCGCCGCCCTGGTGGGACGGCGACCGTGATCCCCGAGCAGCACGGCACGGACCCGGCCGAGGACCTGGCGACCGCCCTCAGCGTGGCGGTGCGCGTCGAGCCCGAGCTGATCCGGGCGGTGCGGCTGGCGCTGTTCCCGCGGCTCGGCGTGGAAACCGAGTCCGACCTGTGGTTCAGCGAATTCGTCCGGTCCCAGGGGCCCACGGGCGTCGTCTTCGACAACGCCGAACGCCACCGGCTGCAACGCCGGTTGGAGCGCTGGCTGCGGCAGCAGCCCGAGGACGCCCCGGTGCACTCCCTGTGGCGGATCATCGAGCGGGTGCACGCCGACCTGTCACCGGCCCTGCTGCTGGAGGAGCACGTCACCTGGCTCGCCGTGGCCGGCCGCCCCGGCGAGATCGACGACGCTCTGGCCCCGGCGTTCAAGGCGATCACCCAGCAGAACCGCGACGGCCTCAGACAGTGGCTGGCCTCCGCCTGGGACCGGCTGCCGCAGGCCGTCCGGGACTCGCCCACGGGCTGGCAGCTCGCCCAGACCGCCCGCCCCCGCTTCCCGGCCCGGCGCCACCCGTTCGGCGCCGAACGGGCCCCGCTGCCCGCCCGGCGACTCGGCGACCTCGCCCGCGTCCTCGACGACATCCGCATCACCGTACGCCGGGACGGCGACGAGCTGGAGATCGACGGCCGGCCGGTCGACCCCGGGACGCACGCCGAGGTGCCGCCGGGCACCTACGCCCTCCCGGTGCCCGACACGGCACCGCGCGTACTGACCCTGCTGGCCGGCGGCACCCGCGAGCGGGACGAGGACCTGTCCGTTCCGCCGACCTGGCAGATCCGCGTGTACGTCGGCCCGGGACCGGTCCTGCTGCGCAGCGCCCGCGGCCATCTGTTCCTCCTGCCCGAGCGGGCCGCGCCGACGCGCGGCGCGGAACCGGCCGGACGCTTCCTGGGTGTCTCGACGGCCCACTACGCGCACGAGACCCTGCCCCCGCTGAGCGACTCACCCGACCTGTTCCGCGAGGTGGGGACGGCGCTCGGCGACAGCTACGTGCGGGAGTACCTGACCGACCCGTCCCTGGCCGCCGTCACCGAACGGCTGCGCCGGCTGTCGGCGCGGCGGCACCGCGGGCCGCTCGTGGTGTACGTCCGCGGATACGCCCTGCCCGGCAGGGGCGGCCCGCGACTCGCCTTCCACGACAGCGATCCCGAACGGCCGGAGACCGCCCTGTCGACCGAGGCCCTCTTCCACCTCGCCACCGCCTCGGGGGCCGACCAGGTGCTCGTCCTGCTCGACCACGTACGGCCGCCCGGCAGCACCCGCGACTGGGGTTTCGGGCCGCCGCCCATGGAGCTGAGAACGGCGAGCTGGGCGGGCCAGGTCGCCGCCCTGGTGCCCCACGGCACCGGCTGGGACAGGCTGTTCGGTTCCTGGCTGGTACGGCTGCTCAGCCGCGGCCCGGACGAAGTGGCCCAGGCCTGGGGGTGGTCGCCGCGCGACCGGTTCATCACCGGCGGTGAACTCATGCGGGCCGTCGCCGCGGACTGGCCGGGTCAGTACCCGTCGACGCCGCGGAACTTCGCCACCGGCGTGCCGCGCGCGCTGCTGCCCAACCCCCGCTACGCCCTGCGGGACTTCCCGGACGACCTGGCCCCGGCCGACTTCGGGGAGGCGTACGCGCACGAGGCCGCCGCGTTCCTCAGCGAGGTGATCAGCGACGTCACCACCGCCGCCGAGGACCGCGAACGCGCCGTGACGAACATGCTGCTGCTCGGTCCCGAGCGGGGTGTCGAGGCCGCCGTCGCCCTGGACGAACTCGCGGAGCGGTTCGCCGCGGCGGGGCACCGGGCCGACGCCGCCGTCGCCCACCAGCACGCGATCGCCCTGCTCCGGCCGCTCGCCGAGGAGCTGCCCGACAGCGCCCTGCCCGCCCTGGGCGCGTCGCTGTACGGGCTCGCGAGCCGGCTCGCCGAGGCGTACCGCTGGACGGAGGCACGGCCGGCCGCCGAGGAGTGCGTGGCCCTGAACCGGCACGTGGCCCGAAGCCGGCCCGAACAACGGCCCCGGCTGGCCGAGAGCCTCCACCTGTGGTCGCTCGTCCTGCACGGCGGCGGCGAGCACCGGGCCGCGCTGGACGCCGCGGCCGAGGCCACCGACCTGTTCCGCCGGCTGGCCGCCGAGGACCCGCTCGCCCACCGCCCGGCGCTGGCGGTGAGCCTGACCGGCCTCGCCAACCGGTACGGCAGGGTCGGCCTGCCGCACGACGCCCTGCAGGCAGCCGTCTCCGCCACGGCCATCCGGCGCGAGCAGGCCGCGTCCGACCCCGGCGCGCGGGCGGACCTGGCCCGCAGCCTGCATGTGCGCTGGTACTGGGAGCGCGCCGCGCAGTACGCCGAGGCGGCGCTCGCCACCATCACCGAGTGCGTGGCCATCCGCCGCGAACTGGCCTCGCTGCGCCCCGAGACGCACCGCCCGCAGTTCGCTGAGAGCCTCAACTGCCTGGCCATCAGCTTCGCGGACCTGGGCCGTACCGATCGGGCGATGATGACCGCCCGCGAGGCGGTCTCCGTCTACCGCGAACTCGTCGCCGGCGGTGCCGTCGACCTGCGCCAACCCCACGCCCGTACGCTGCGCAACCTCGCGCTGTGGCAGGGCACCCTCGGCCGCCCCGCCGAGGCGGAGTCGGCGGCGGCCGAGGCGGTCGGCCACTACCGGGAGCTGGAGGCCGAGCAGTCGGGCCTGCACCGCGCCGACCTGGCGGACGCCCTGGAGATGTGGTCCTGGGCCCTGGACCTGCTCGGCGAGGGCAGACCGAGAGCGATCGACGCGGCCCGGCAGGCGGCCGCCCTCTACCGCAGACTCTTCGCCACCGAACCGGACAAGTACCGACGTGCCCTGGCCCGCAGCGTCAACACCCTCTCCATCCGCCTGGACGCCCTCGGCCGCGCCCGAGAGGCGGCCCGCCTGCGCGCGGAGGTCCACGAGATCCTCTCCGGCAGGGACGGCACCCGTTAGCCACCGAAGCCATGGACTGGGGCGTACGTGAGCCGGTCCGACGGCTGTCACCGACCGCCGACCGCCACCCGCTGCAACAACCCCCACGTGAACTCGGCGACCACGTCCCGCCGTACGCCCTCCTCGTCCGGTGCCGTGAAGGCCAGTCCCCAGCGGGTCGGGGCCGTTCCCTCCAGTGGTCGGGCGGGGGCGAAGGCGTGGGCCGCCTCGTCGACCGTGCAGGACCAGGGGGTGAGGTCGGCGACGGTGCGCAGGTCGGGCGCGGGGGCGCCGGAGGCGCGGACGAGCCACTCGTTCCACACCGCGCCGTTCGGGGCCAGCAGCGCCTCGAAGCGCAGGTCGGGCCAGAGCGGGACCGGCCACAGCCATGCCTCGCACTCCAGGTCGCCGACCTTGCGGGAGACGACCGACTCAGGTCTGCCGAGAACCGAGCGATACCGGGTGGCGGCGGCGCGGGAGCGGGGCGAGCGCACCATCGCCTGCCACCGCTTGTTCGCCTCGCGCATCTCGGCGAGGGAGGCGCCCAGTGCACGGCGGGCGTCCTCCACCAGCTCCGGATTGTGGTCGGCCATGCGGCGCAGCAGCACGAGCTGGAAGTGGAGCGGCGTGAAGGGTCCGCTAGCGGGGGGATTTCCGGAGGGCATGGGACCCATGCTCGCGCACCTGCTCGCCCGGGCGGCGGCCGTCCGGGAGGAAGAGGACGGAATTGACGTAACGGGGACCGCGAAGCGCGCCGAACGGCAGCACCCGGCGGAGCAGACCCTGGGAGACGACGTACGCGGCCTCCGCCTGGTGGGCCTCCAGCGGGAAGGACGCCAGTGGCACCCAGGCGTTGCCGGGGAGCACCCAGCCGTCGTAGCGGAGCATGGACAGATACGTCACCACCGGGCCGATCGGCTGGATACGGGACTCCAGCTCCACGAACAGCGCCGGCCGGTCGCGGGCCAGCAGCGCCGTCGCCCCGCGCAGCACCGCCAGCTCGTTGCCGTCGACGTCGATCTTCATGAAGCCGACGTCCCGCAGCCCCAGGTCGTCGAGGGCGACGCAGGGCACGTGCAGGGCGCGGGCGTGGATGTTCCGGCGGACCAGGGACGACACCCCGCGATCGCCCGCGTCGCCCGGCGGCAGCCACAGGCGGGCCGTGCCGGGACGGTCGGAGGCGGCGGCCTGGATCACGCGCACGTTCGGCGGGGTCCCCGAGGCGAGCAGCCGCGCCAGATGGGGGACCGGCTCGACGGTCACCACCTGCCGCGCCCGTCTGCTCAGCCGGTGCGTCCAGGGGCCGTACCAGCCGCCGACGTCCACCGCCGTGCCGCAGCCGGGCGGGCACAGGTCGGCGAGCCGGGCCAGCTCCGGCTCGAAGCGCGGGTAGACGGCCCGGGCGGTCGCGGCGACCAGTCGGACCGGCAGGTACGGGGCCAGGCGGGCCGCGAGGGTGGTGGTCATGGGGCCATCCGTTTGAGGAGTTCCTCGTGCTCGTCGTCGGAGACCTGCTCCCCGGAGGCCGGCAGCAGTTGCGGGATGCCGTCGACGATCGGGTAGCGGCGGCGCAGGCGCGGATTGTACAGCGCCCCGGCGGTCTTCTCCGCATCGGCGGGGGCATCCGCCGCGTCCGGTGCGTCCGGCCCGTCCGGTGCCACGAGGTGCAGCGGGCCTTTGTCGAGGGGACAGGCCAGGATCCGCAGCAGCGGGTCGTCGGGGTTCATGGTGGGGTCAACTCCTTGGCTCCTATCGGGGGTTGAGGAGACGCGGGGGCCGGCGGGTCGTGCCGCGGCATCGCCAGCAGTACGGCGACGGCGAGCCCCGTGCCCACGACGCGCAACGCGAGGCGCAGCGGGTCCTCGGGCAGCGTCTCGCCGAACGACAGCGTGCCGAGCACGGCCGTGTACAGGCAGGTCACCGTCGTGCACACCGGCACGATCAGCGAGGCCCGGCAGCGCTGCAGTGCCGCCTGCGACATGACCAGCCCGAACGCGCCGGTGAACAGCAGGAGATACGGGTACGGGGAGCGGAGCAGGCCGAGCAGGGCGCCGCCGATCCCGCTCGCCGTCAGATAGCCCGACACCCCCTTGATGGCCAGCGAGCTGACCCCGTACAGCAGCCCCACCGCCACGCCGTACTCGACGCCGGTCGTCGGCAGCCGGTGCCGGTGCCGGGACCTGCGTTCGGCGGCGTTGTACAGCCACACGCCCATCGCCAGCGACGGCACGCACACCAGCAGGATCAGCGGGTACGGGGCGGCCCGGCTGACGGTGTCCCCTCCGTCGGGTCCTTCGCGCAACGACAGCACGACCATCAGCAGCGCGGCGAGGATCGCGCCGAGCGCGTACCGCTCCCGTCCGCTGGTCTCCTCGCCCAGCAGCCGGGCGGAGAGCAGAACGAGCAGGACGAGCCCGGAGACGAAGATGCCCTGCGCGGCGGCGATCGGCAGGGTGCGGTAGACGACGAGCTGTGCCGCGAAACCGGCGGCGAGGGCGAGCGAACCGCCGATCCACAGCGGGCTGCCGAGCACCAGCCGCAGCAGCCGGGCGGGGCGCCGGACGGTCACCTCCGGGAGTGCGGTGAGCGCCCGTTTCTCCAGGACGAAACCGAGGCTGTACAGGGTGTTCGCCAGCAGGGCCGAGGCCACTCCCCACCACATGGTCCACGCCCTCCTAGGTCCGTCGCGCGTGCAGCAGCAGGATCGACGCGAGCGGCGGCCTGGCGCAGGCCAGCCGGTCCAGGGCGCGCAGCGGGCGCGGCACGCCGTGGAAGGGCGCGCCCGCGAGGCGTACGACCTCGAAGCCGGAGGCGGCCACGAACTCCCGTAGCGCACGGGCGGTGTAGAGCCGCAGATGCCCCACCACCTCTCGCCCCGGCCGGCCGTGGATCGCCCGCAGGCTGACCTCCGAGAACACCGGCTGCACCCCGGCCAGCAGCAGCCCGCGGTTGTACCAGGCGGCCAGGTTCGGGGTGGACAGCATGAGGTGGCCGCCGGGGCGCAGTACACGGCGTATCTCGTCCAGGGCGGCATCGGGGTCGACGAGGTGCTCGATCACCTCGCTGAACAGCACGGCGTCGGCGGAGCCGGCCCTGAACGGCAGCCCGCCGTCGGTGAGTTCGCCGCGGACGGCGTACGGGATCCGGGTGCGGGCCCGGCGCAGGGCGTCCTGGGACCAGTCGATGCCGATGATGCGGTGGCCGGGGAGGTAGGGGGCGGCGGTGGCGGCCGCGGTGCCGTCGCCGCACCCTATGTCGAGGATCGTCCGTGGTGGCGTGGCGGGCCCGAGCGCGTCGGCGAGCATGCGGGCCTGGCGGCGGCTGCGGGGGGTGCCGGAGGCGACGGGGACGGCCGGGTTCTCGTAGAAGTCGCGCAGTCCGGGGGGTTTCACGGGGGAGGTCGTGGTCACGGGGTCACCTCCGTGGTGTGCAGGTAGTGCTCGAAGAGGTCCCGCAGGTGGGTGCCGTCGCCGTGGCTGAGCAGGGCGCGCGACCAGCGCAGGGCGAGGTGGAGGCGGCCCGCGGTGGAGGCGGTGGTGACGGTCAGGCCGCGGGGCATCCGGGCGGGCGCCGAGAACCAGACCGCGTGCGCGCGGCCGGCCTCCGCGCCGAAGTCCAGGGGGTAGGGGATGCGGCCGATGTTGCTGAGCAGGGTGGTCGAGGTCCAGGGCGCGGCGGCTCTGCGCAGGCCGCGGGTGAGGGCGGCGCGGACGGCGACGGGGGCCCAGGGGGCGGTGAGGAGGGAGGCGCCGTGGCCCAGCTGGGGGCGGGGGAGGGCCTTGAGGGCGCGGGTGCGGGTGGCGGTGCGGTGCAGGAGGGCGGGCATGCGGCCGGGGTCGTGCACCGCCAACTCATCGACGGTGAAGGGGACTTCGACCAGCCGGGTGCCGTTGCCGATGGGCATGGTGGCGTCGCGGGGGCGGTCGTCGACGGGCATGGTGATGCGCAGAGGGCGGGGGCGGGCGCCGTGTTCTCTGTTCCAGTGGGCGATGGTCAGGGCGGTGGTGACCATGAGCTGGTCGTTGACCGTGTAGGGGGAGCCCTTGGGGCGGTGGGGGAGCGGGAGTTCGGTGACGAGCATGCCGTTGCCGGGGGAGGGCTCGGGGGTGCCTTGCGCCACCCGCGCGGGGCGGGACCAGTTGGAGGGCGTGTCCTCGGGGGGCGGGGGTGCCGCGGGGGCGGTGCGGACGGGGGGTGCGACGGGGGAGTTGTCCTGGCCGCCGTAGAGCTCCGAGGCGGTGGCGAGGACACGGAGGCAGGCGGGGCCGTCGAGGGCGGTGTGGTTGATGGTCAGGAACAGGACGGTTCCGTGTGACGTCCGCGGCTCGACCGGCCCCGCCTTTTCCACCACCTCCACCCTGATCGGTGGCGACAGGGACAACGGCGGCGCCTCCGCCAGCGCCCGCGTCCGCGCCTCCCGCAACGCGTCCCGCCCCGGCGCCGGAAAGCTCACCACCTCCACATCCGGCTCCGCCGTCAGCTCCCACTCGTACCGGCGCCGATACCACCGCCCCGGCACCTCCCGCATGAGGATCCGCGGATGCCGGCGCAGCGCCTCCGCGAAGGCCGTACGCAGCCGCCCCGCGTCCAGCCGCCCCGGCAGATGCACCTCGATGTGGACCGTCTCCGGCTCCTCCTCCTGGAGGCAGTGCCGGGCGACCTCGTCCACCACGGGGAACGGGACGCGTGCCGGCGGCCGCGGCGGACCCTCGGCGCGTGCGGGCTGGTGCAGTGCGGTCATGTGGCTTCGCCCCTCCCCGTGTCCCCGGGCTCCGGCGCCTCGCCGGGACGGGTCGCCCGGAACCTCGGCTTGCTGAACCTGATGCGTGCGGTCGGCGGATCCGGGTCCGGCCCGCCGGGACCGCGTGCGGAGACGGTCGGCCCCGAGGCCCCGCCTGCCTCGGTCCCCCACGGACCGCGCCCGCGCTCCCGGTGCGGCGACGGCCGGGTCGGCGCGTCCGGCGCACCGCCCGCGGCGCCGACTCCTCGCCCGCTCCAGCACTGCTTC
>NZ_JBEXQG010000047.1:0-66914 GCF_040612485.1 Streptomyces sp. NPDC006385 | reverse complement strand
CGGCGGTCTTGTCGTCCCGCCAGAAGGACGGGATGACGACCAGGTGCTTCGCGCCCATCGCCTGGGTGAGCGCGGCGACCTGGCTGACGTGCTCCCAGGTGGAGTCCCAGACGGAGGGGCCGCGGTGCAGGCCGGTGAAGACGGTGCCCGCGGACACCTTGAGGTTCCGCTTGTTCACCTCGTCGGTGAGGCGGGCCGGGTCGGTGGGCAGGTAGCCGTACGGGCCGAGCTCGATCCACGAGTAGCCGGCCTCGGCGACCTCGTCCAGGAAGCGTTCCCAGGGCACCTGCACGGGGTCGTCCGGGAACCAGACGCCCCAGGAGTCCGGGGCCGAGCCGACCCGGATGCGGTCCAGCACAGGGGGCATGTCAGGACTTCCCTTCGGGCGCGGTGGCCGCGGACGCGGTCAGGTCTTCCTCTTCCGGGAGCTCCTCGACGTCCACGCCCCGGACCTGCGCCAACTCGTGCTTCAGCGCGGCGAGTTCGGTGCCGCCGGCCATGTGGTTGGTGAGCTCCTCGAGGCTGACCTCGTCGCGGGAGGCGTTGAGCTCCATGGTGCCGAGGCGCAGGACGCTGAAGTGGTCGCCGACCATGTAGGCGTGGTGGGGGTTGTGGGTGATGAAGATGACGCCGAGGCCGCGGTCGCGGGCGGCGGCGATGTACTTCAGGACGACACCGGACTGCTTGACGCCGAGGGCGGCCGTGGGCTCGTCCAGGATGAGGACGCGGGCGCCGAAGTACACGGCGCGGGCGATGGCGACGCACTGGCGCTGGCCGCCGGACAGCGTGCCGATGGGCTGCTCGAGGTCGTCTAGGACGATGCCCATGTTGCGCAGTTCCTCGTCGGCCGTCTTCTTCATGGTCTCGATGTCGAGACGACGGACCGGCCAGGGGCCCTTGGTCATCTCGGAGCCGAGGAAGAAGTTCCGCCACACCGGCATCAGCGGGACCACCGCGAGGTCCTGGTACACCGTGGCGATGCCCTTGTCGAGGGCCTCGCGCGGGGTGGAGAAGCGCACCGGCTCGCCGTCGACGAGGAACGCGCCCTCGGTGTGCTGGTGCAGACCCGAGATGATCTTGATGAGGGTGGACTTGCCGGCGCCGTTGTCGCCGAGGACGCAGGTGACCTGGCTGGGGAACACCTTCAGGTCGATGCCGTGCAGGGCGCGGATGTTGCCGTACGACTTGCCGGCGCTGCGCAGTTCGACGACGGGGCCGTCCTGCTCGGGGGCCTTGTCGGTGATGACGGCGCCGTGGGTGCCGGTTCCGTTGCTGGATGTCATGTCGGTCACCTCCGGGTCGCCGTGCGTTGCACGTACAGATTGATCAGGACGGCGCCGAGCAGCATCACGCCGAGGAACGCCTTGAACCAGTCGGGGTTCCAGCCGGCGTAGACGATGCCCTGCTGCACCATGCCGAACATGAAGGCGCCGAAGACGGGGCCGATCGCGGAACCGGCGCCACCGGTGAGCAGGCAGCCGCCGATGACCGCCGCCGCGATGTAGATCAGCTCCTGGCCCACGCCCTCACCGGACTGCACGGTGTTGAACGAGAACAGCTGGTGCATCCCGACGAACCAGGCGCCGAAGCCGACCAGCATGAACAGCGAGATCTTGGTGAACGTCACCGGCACACCCACGGCGCGGGCGGACTGCTGGTTGCCGCCGACCGAGAAGACCCAGTTGCCGTACTTGGTACGCAGCAGCACCCATGTGGCCAGCGCCGCGAAGACCAGCCACCACACGACGGTGATCTTCACGTTGACGCCGCCGACGTCGAAGGAGGAGGCGAAGATCGCCTTGGCCTGGTCGAAGCCGTCCATGTCGCTGATGTCGTCGGTGGCGACATTGCCGGTGATCAGCTTGGTCACCGCCAGGTTCACGCCCTGGAGGATCAGGAAGGTGCCCAGGGTGACCAGGAAGCTCGGCAGTCCGGTCTTGACCAGCATCCAGCCGTTGAACAGGCCCACCGCCAGCGACACGATCAGGGCGACGATCACGCCGACCCACACGTTCATCGTCAGCTGGTAGCTGATCATGCTGGCGGTCAGCGCCGAGGTGATCACCGCGACACCGGCCGACAGGTCGAACTCGCCGCCGATCATCAGCAGCGCGACCGGCAGGGCCATGATCCCGATCGTCGACGACTGGTAGAGGATGTTGGCCATCGAACTGCCGTCGCGCACCGGCGGTGCCGCGATCAGGAAGAAGACCAGCACCGCCACCGCACCGAGGAAGACACCCACCTCGGGACGGGCCAGCAGTCGGAGGGCCAGGGGACGTTCGGCCGTCCGCCCGTCCTTCTCCTTGCCGGGGCCGGGGGCCGGCGGTGTGGTCACCGCCGGCTCAGCCTGTTGGGTCATGCTCATCACCGAGTGCCCTTCGCGGCGTACTTGTCGATGGTCTCGACGTTCGTCTTGTCGACGAAGGCAGGTCCGGTCAGTACCGGCTGCTCGCCGCCGCCCATGTAGTTGCCGTTGTTCTTGTAGAGCCACAGGGAGTCGATCGCCAGGTAGCCCTGGAGGTAGGGCTGCTGGTCGACGGCGAACTCGATGTCGCCCTTGCTGATCGCTCCGGTCAGTTCCTTGTTGAGGTCGAAGGTGGCGACCTTCGCCTTGGCGCCCGCGTCACCGATCGACTGCACCGCGGTCAGCGCGAACGGCGCCCCGAGGGTGACGACGTAGTCGAGGTCGCTGTCCTGCTTGAGCTTGGCAGTGATCGTCGACTTCACGGACGGCATGTCGGTGCCGTTGACGTTGAGGGTCTGCGTGGTGCCCTCGAACGTCTTCTTCACGCCGTCGCAGCGCTGGGTGAGGCCGATGTTGCCCTGCTCCTGGATGACACAGACGACCTTCTTGGCGCCCTCCTCGTTCAGCCGCTTGCCGAGCGCCTCACCGGCCACGGTCTCGTCCTGACCGAAGAACTCCATCAGGCCGAGCTTCTGCCATTCGCTGACACCGGAGTTGAGGCCGACGACGGGTATGTTCGCCTTCTTGGCCTTGCCCACGACGTCCTTGAGGGCGTCCGGCTTGGCCAGGGTGACCGCGATGCCGTCGACCTTCTG
The DNA here is from genome assembly GCF_040612485.1 of Streptomyces sp. NPDC006385. Classification (NCBI taxonomy): domain Bacteria; kingdom Bacillati; phylum Actinomycetota; class Actinomycetes; order Kitasatosporales; family Streptomycetaceae; genus Streptomyces; species Streptomyces sp. NPDC006385. The sequence continues at coordinate 63,851 of NZ_JBEXQG010000047.1, read as the reverse complement.
GTCGATCGCGTTCTGCACCAGGTTGGCCTGGGTGCCCGCGTTCGGGTCGGACGAGTAGATCAGCTTGATGTTGTCCTTGGCGGCGGCGGCCTCGGCACCCTTGCGGACGATGTCCCAGAAGGTGTCACCCGCCGCCTGGTGCGTGACCAGGGCGACCGTCATGCGGGGCGTGGTGGCCTTGCCCGCCGCGGCGTCCGCGGCGCCTTCCTCGGACTTCTTGCCGCCGGAGCCGCTGGAGCAGCCTGCGAGCAACGCTGCCGCTGCGGCCACGGCCACCATGGGGACCAACCTGCGGGAGCGAGAGTAAGAGCGGTCCATCTTTCCAGCACCTCACTGTGCGACGGGGGTGTGCGACGGGGGAAAGGGATGATCACTGGGATCCATGGCCCGGGCCTGGGAAGTCCGGGTCGTGTGCCGTGGAACACGGCTGTTGCGCTGGGACGGGATCCAATCGCTGGATGCGCCCGCTGTCAATACTTTGTTAAGACATCATTTCACAAGCAGGTCCGAATGTAAGTACAAAGTATTGACAGCGTCGGCCTTCACGTCCTACACCTGGGAGGCGGCAGGCCCCCTGGGACCCGCACCCCCAGCCCAGCTCTAGGAGCGTCGCGCATGGCCGAGTCAGCCAAGCCCTTCGACTTGATCACAATGGGAAGAATAGGAGTCGATCTCTACCCCCTGCAGTCCGGCCTGCCTCTTACGCAGGTGGAGACGTTCGGCAAGTTCCTCGGAGGTTCGGCCGCGAACGTCGCGGTCGCCGCCGCGCGGCTGGGCCGTACCACCGCCGTCATCACCCGCACCGGCGACGATCCCTTCGGCGCCTACCTGCACGAGGCCCTGAAGGACTTCGGCGTGGACGACCGCTGGGTGACGCCCGTCGCGGTGTACCCGACGCCGGTGACGTTCTGCGAGATCTTTCCGCCGGACGACTTCCCGCTCTACTTCTACCGGCAGCCTAAGGCGCCTGACCTGGAGATACATTCCGACGAACTGGACTACTGGGCCATCCGCTCGGCCCGTGTCTTCTGGATCACCGGCACCGGTCTGAGCGAGGAGCCGAGCCGCTCGGCCACGCTCGCCGCCCTCAAGGCGCGCGACAAGGCGGGCACGACGGTCTTCGACCTCGACTGGCGCCCGATGTTCTGGACCGACCCCGAGGAGGCCCGCCCGTACTACGCGGAGGCGCTACGGCACGCCACCGTCGCCGTCGGCAACCTCGACGAGTGCGAGATCGCCACCGGGGTCCGCGAACCGCGCGCCTGCGCGGAGGCGCTGCTGGCCGCCGGTGTGGAGCTGGCGGTGGTCAAGCAGGGTCCCAAGGGCGTGCTGGCCGTGCATCGCGACGGCACGGAGACCGAGGTGCCGCCGGTGCCGGTCGAGGTGGTCAACGGCCTCGGCGCGGGCGACGCCTTCGGCGGCTCGCTGGTCCACGGGCTGCTGTCCGGCTGGGACCTGGCCACCACCATGCGGTACGCCAACGCCGCCGGCGCGCTCGTCGCCTCCCGCCTCGCCTGCTCCTCGGCGATGCCCACCGAGTCCGAGGTCGAGCACCTCCTCGCCCAGGCGTCGTGACGGCCGGCCGAGCCCCCTTCGAACGGAGCTTTCCTTTGAGCATCACCATCCCCGACCTCACCGCGATCAGGGCCCGCAGCCCCGAGGCGATCGCCGAGGCCGCCGCCCGCCGGACGCGCCGCCCGCTGATCGGTGACAGCGGGCGCCTGATGATCGTGGCCGCCGACCATCCGGCCCGCGGCGCCCTGGGCGTCGGCGACCACAGGCTCGCGATGGCCGACCGAGCCGATCTGCTGGAGCGTCTGTGCGTCGCACTGTCCCGGCCCGGCGTCGACGGGGTGCTGGCCACCGCCGACATCCTGGAGGACCTGCTGCTCCTCGGCGTCCTGGACGACAAGGTTGTCATGGGCTCCATGAACCGCGGGGGCCTGGCCGGGGCGTCGTTCGAGATGGACGACCGCTTCACCGGCCACCGCGCCGAGGACATCGCGCGGATGCGCTTCGACGCCGGGAAGCTGCTCGTGCGTATCGACTACGACGACCCGGGCTCGCTGAGCACCCTGGAGTCCACGGCCCGGGCCGTCGACGCCATGGCCGCGCTCCGGCTCCCGCTGTTCGTGGAGCCGTTCATCTCCCGGCGCGTCGACGGCAAGGTGCGCAACGACCTGTCCGCCGAGGCCGTCACCAAATCCATCGCCATCGCCTCGGGGCTGGGCGGCACCTCCGCGTACACCTGGCTGAAACTGCCCGTCACCCATGACCCCGACGACATGGCGGAGGTTCTTGAGACGTCCACCCTGCCCGTCGTTCTGCTCGGCGGTGAGGTCGGGAGCTCCGCCGAAGCCCAAGCGGGCGCGTACGAGCGCTGGCGCAAGGCGCTCCAGCACCCCACCGTCCAGGGCATGGTCGTCGGCCGCTCGCTGCTCTACCCGGCCGAGGGCAGCGTGGAGACGGCGGTGGACACGGCCGTCGGCCTGTTGTGACACGGATTGTGAGGCGGAGAACACGATGACGTATCACCTTCCCGCGGGAAAGGCGCTCGGCGGCCCGTACGTCGTGGACGTCACGCCCGAGAAGGCCGGCTGGGGCTACTCCAGCCTGCGGATCCTGGAGCTGCCGCCGGGCGGCTCGCACACTTTCGAAACCGGCGACAGCGAGTGGATCGTGCTGTCGCTGACCGGCGGCTGCACGGTCGAGAGCGCGGACGATTTCGGCCACGAGACGTTCCACATCACCGGCCGTGACAGCGTGTTCAGCGCCGTCAGCGACTTCGTTTACGTGCCGCGCGACGCCCGTACGACCGTCTCCTCCACCGGCGGCGGACGGTTCGCGCTGACCGGCGCGCGCTGCACCCGGCGGCTGCCCGCCCGGTACGGGCCGGCGTCGTCGGTGCCGGTGGAGCTGCGCGGCACGGGCAACAGCAGCCGCCAGGTGAACAACTTCGGCGCGGCCGGCGTCTTCGAGTGCGACAAGCTCATCGCGGTCGAGGTCATCACGCCGGGCGGCAACTGGTCCTCCTTCCCACCGCACAAGCACGACGAGCACCGGCCCGGCGAGGAGTCGGTCCTGGAGGAGATCTACTACTTCGAGTTCGCCGACCACGACGGCACGCCCGGCCTCGGCTACCAGCGCGTCTCCCCGTCCGGACACGGCCGCAACACCGACGTCCTGGCGGAGGTGCGCGGCGGCGACGTCGTGCTGATTCCCGACGGCTGGCACGGACCCTCCATGGCCGTGCCCGGCCACCACATGTACTACCTCAACGTCATGGCCGGTCCCGAGGCCGAGCGCGCCTGGCTGATCTGCGACCACCCCGATCACGCCTGGGTCCGCGACACCTGGCCGGACCAGCCCGTCGACCCCCGTCTGCCCCTCTACACCGCTGAGTCCCAGTGAGGTCCCCGATGAGCCAGTCCACCGTCCGCCTGACCGTCGCCCAGGCGCTGGTGCGGTTCCTGTCCGCCCAGTACACCGAGCGCGACGGCGTACGGCACCGGCTGATCGCCGGTACCTGGGGCATCTTCGGTCACGGCAACGTGGCCGGCCTCGGTCAGGCCCTGCTCCAGGCGGGCGAGGGCGTCATGCCGTACCACCAGGGCCGCAACGAGCAGTCCATGGTGCACGCGGCCGTCGGCTACGCCCGCCAGCTCAACCGCCTCTCCGCGCAGGCGGTGACGACGTCCATCGGCCCCGGCGCGACGAACCTCGTCACCGGTGCCGCCCTGGCCACCATCAACCGCCTCCCGGTCCTGCTCCTCCCCGGCGACTACTTCGCCTCACACGCCCCCGACCCGCTGCTCCAGCAGCTGGAGCACCCGACCGAGGCGGACGTGTCGGTCAACGACACCCTGCGTCCGGTGTCGCGGTACTTCGACCGCATCACCCGCCCCGAGGCCCTGATCCCGTCCGCGCTGAACGCCATGCGCGTGCTCGCCGACCCGGCCGAGACCGGCGCGGTGACGCTGGCCCTCCCCCAGGACGTCCAGGCGGAGGCGTACGACTGGCCCGAGGAGTTCTTCGCCGAGCGCGTCTGGTACGTACGGCGCCCCGCGCCCGACCCGGTCGAGCTGGCGGCGGCCGTCGAGGCGATCCGGGCCGCCGAGCGCCCCCTGATCGTCGCGGGCGGCGGCGTCCACCACAGCGAGGCCGAGGCGGCCCTGAAGTCCCTCGTCGAGGCGACCGGCATCCCGGTCTCCTCCACCCAGGCGGGCAAGGGCTCCCTGCGCTACGACCACCCCGCCGACCTCGGCGGCATCGGCCACACCGGCACGTCGGTGAGCGACGACATCGCCCGCGCCGCCGACCTGGTGATCGGCGTGGGGACGAGATACACGGACTTCACCACCGCCTCCGGCACGCTCTTCCAGAACCCGGAGGTGCGTTTCCTGAACCTCAACATCACCGGCTTCGACGCGCACAAGCTGGCGGCGCGCACGCTGGTCTGCGACGCCAGGACCGGACTCGAGAAGCTGGTGGAGGAGCTGGCCGGGCACCGCGTGAGCGCGGCGTACGAGGCCGAGTACCGTGCCGGCAAGGAGCGTTGGGAGGCGGTCGTCGAGGCCGCCTACCGCGCCGACGACGAGACGGCCGTACCCACGCAGACCCAGGTCCTGGGCGCGCTGGACGCGATCGTCGGCGACGACGACGTGGTCATCAACGCGGCCGGTTCGCTCCCCGGCGACCTGCACAAGCTGTGGCGGTCGCGCTCGCCGCGCCAGTACCACCTGGAGTACGGCTACTCCTGCATGGGCTACGAGATCCCGGCCGGGATCGGCATCCAGCAGGCCGCCCCGGACACGGCCGTGTGGTCGCTGGTCGGCGACGGCACCTATCTGATGATGCCGACGGAGATCGTCACCGCGGTCCAGGAGCGCCTGCCGGTCAACATCGTCCTGATCCAGAACCACGGCTACGCCTCCATCGGCGGGCTGTCGGCCGAGACCGGCGCCGAACGCTTCGGCACCGACTACCGCTACCGCGCCGCCGACGGCACCTTCACCGGCGCCCCGCTGCCCGTCGACCTCGCCGCCAACGCGGCCAGCCTCGGCATGGACGTGCTGCGCGCCAAGACGGTGGGCGAGCTGCGCGAGGCGCTGGCCACGGCCCGTGCCTCCGACCGGCCGACCTGCGTGTACGTCGAGACGGACATCATGAACCCGACCTCGCCGGGCGCCGAGGCCTGGTGGGACGTGCCCGTCGCCGAGGTCGCCTCGCGCGAGGCCGCCGTCGAAGCCCGCGAACGCTACGACCAGCACGTCGCCGGACGCCGCCGCCACCTCTGATCGCCGTCACCACCTCTGAACTCCCCGCACACGAAAGGCCCTTCGCACCATGAAGACCATCACCCACTGGATCGACGGCAAGCCCGTCGAGGGCACCTCCGGCCGCTTCGGCCCCGTCTACAACCCGGCGACCGGTGCCCAGGAGAAGCAGGTCGCCTTCGCGACCGTCGACGAGGTCGACGCCGCGGTCGCCTCCGCCAAGGCGGCGTTCGAGAGCTGGGGCCAGACCTCCCTGGCCAAGCGCACGCAGATCCTCTTCAAGTACCGCGAGCTGCTGGACGCCCACCGCGACGAGATCGCCGAGCTGATCACCGCCGAGCACGGCAAGGTGCACTCCGACGCCCTCGGCGAGGTGGCGCGCGGCATGGAGATCGTGGAGCTGGCCTGCGGGATCAGCGTGCAGCTCAAGGGCGAGCTGTCGACGCAGGTGTCGAGCCGGGTGGACGTCGCCTCGATCCGGCAGCCGCTGGGTGTGGTCGCCGGCATCACGCCGTTCAACTTCCCGGCCATGGTGCCGATGTGGATGTTCCCGCTGGCCATCGCGTGCGGCAACACCTTCGTGCTCAAGCCCAGCGAGAAGGACCCGTCGGCGTCCTACCGGCTCGCCGAACTGGCCACCGAGGCCGGGCTGCCGCAGGGTGTGCTGAACATCGTGCAGGGCGACAAGGTGGCCGTGGACCGCATCCTGGAGCACCCGGACATCGAGGCGGTCTCCTTCGTCGGCTCCACCCCGATCGCGAAGTACATCCAGCTCAAGGCGGTCGAGCACGGCAAGCGCGTGCAGGCCCTCGGCGGCGCCAAGAACCACATGCTGGTGCTGCCCGACGCCGACCTGGACTTCGCCGCCGACCAGGCGATCAACGCCGCGTACGGCTCGGCGGGCGAGCGCTGCATGGCCGTATCGGTCGTGGTGGCCGTCGGCGACACCGGTGACGAACTGGTCGGCAAGATCGCCGAGCGCGCGAAGAACCTGAAGATCGGCCCCGGCAACGACCCGGCCTCCGAGATGGGCCCGCTGATCACCCGCGAGCACCGCGACAAGGTGGCGTCCTACGTGTCGTCGGCCGCCGAGCAGGGCGCCGAGGTCGTCGTCGACGGCACGGGGTACCGCGTCGACGGTCACGAGGACGGCTTCTTCATCGGCGTCTCGCTGCTGGACCGGGTGCCGCTGACGGCGGACGCGTACCGGGACGAGATCTTCGGTCCCGTGCTGGCCGTGGTGCGCGCGGAGACGTACGAAGAGGCCATCAAGCTGATCAACGACTCCCGTTGGGGCAACGGCACCGCGATCTTCACCCGGGACGGCGGCGCCGCCCGCCGCTTCCAGCTGGAGGTCAAGGCGGGCATGGTCGGCGTCAACGTCCCGATCCCGGTCCCCGTCGGCTACCACTCCTTCGGCGGCTGGAAGGACTCCCTCTTCGGCGATCTGCACATCTACGGCAACGACGGCATCGCCTTCTACACCCAGGGCAAGGTGATCACCACGCGCTGGCCGGACCCGGCCGACGCCGGTATCAACCTCGGTTTCCCCAGCAACACCTGACACCCCTTCAGCGGAACTGCCATCCGTAGAGGGACGATGAAAGGGAGGGCCCATGGCGAAGACCCGCGGCTCCGCACGTGCCGTGTCCGCCTCCGCGCTGGACTCGCTGACCTTCGCCCTGGACCGGGGCAGTCCCGTGCCGCTCTACTACCAGCTCGCCCAGCAGCTGGAGGAGGCGATCGAGCACGGGATCCTCGCCCCGGGCAACCTCCTGGGCAACGAGGTGGACCTGTCGGTACGGCTGGGCCTGTCCCGGCCCACCGTCCGGCAGGCCATCCAGTCCCTCGTCGACAAGGGGCTGCTGGTCCGGCGGCGCGGGGTGGGCACCCAGGTGGTGCACAGCCAGGTGAAACGGCCGCTTGAGCTCAGCAGCCTCTACGACGACCTGGAGGCGGCCGGGCAGGGCCCGACCACCGAGGTCGTCCGCAACGAGCGCGTCCCCGCGACCGCCGACGTCGCGGCCGCGCTCGGCATCGCGGAGGGCGCGGAGGTCACGGTCCTGGAACGGCTGCGCTGTACCCACGGCCAGCCCGTGGCCGTCCTGTGCAACTACCTGCCCGCGAGTCTGCTCGATCTCGGCACCGCCCGGCTGGAGGCGACCGGCCTGTACCGGATGATGCGCGCCGCCGGCATCACCCTGCACAGCGCCCGCCAGACCATCGGCGCCCGCTGCGCCACCGCCGAGGAGGCCGAGCGCCTCGACGAGAAGGAGGGCGCCGCCCTGCTGACCATGCAGCGCACGGCGTACGACGACACGGGGCGGCCGGTCGAGTACGGCACGCACATCTACCGCGCGTCCCGGTACGCGTTCGACTTCCAGTTGCTGGTCAGGCCCTGAGGCTCGCCGTGAACGGCGTGACGGGCCGCTGCAGCCGTTCGCCGTCCACGGTGAGGTCCACCGCCTCGTTGTAGAAGGCCAGGAGCCCCTTGACGGGGGCCACCGCGGGCAGCGGCTCGGCGTAGCACCACAGGATGTTCCGCGGGACCTCGCCCGCACCGCGCCAGGTCCAGTACTGGGCCCTGCCCTTGTACGGGCAGCCGGTGCGGTGGTCGGTGGGCTCGAACAGGTCGAGGCGGACGTCCTCGCGGGGCAGGTAGTACCGGGTCGGCAGCCCGGTCTCGAACAGCAGCACCGGGCGGTGGCTGTCCGCGACGACCGTGCCGCCGATCTCGACCCGGACATGGCGGCTGCTGGGCAGGGCGTCCACCCGTTTGTGCGGGTCGCGCGGGTGGACGAAGATCTCTTCCTCCTCCTCGTACCAGTGGTCCAGGCCGCTGCCCCAGCGGTGGAACCACTCGAAGGCGATGTGGTCGGCCAGGTCGGCGGCGGGGAACGTCCATGCCGCGTTCTCCACCACTTGCCCGTCGGCCTGGAGGTCGTAGAAGATCTGCGATCCGGTGTGGGAGCCCGGGCGCGGATCCTTGGCCGGGCGGAGGAGATCCGTGCGGACCTCCGCACGCGGGAACGCGTAGCACGGCACCGGCAGATCGGGCTCCCAGACCAGGACGGGGTGCCGGCTGTCTACGACGGTCACGTCACCCTTGCGTCCCCGCACCCAGCGCTCGCTGGGCTCCCACAGGAGCCCTTCCGGGGTCGTACGGACGGACCGCTCGTCGGGGAACAGAGGCATGGTCCACTCTCCTTCGGCTCCTCCTGGGAGCGTACTCCGGGAGGGGTCAGTGGGCCGCGTCGAGCCGGGCCCGCTGCTGCGGGGTCAGCTCCAGGTCCACCGCGGCCAGGCTCTCCTCCAGCTGGGCCACGGACGACGCTCCGACCAGCGGGACGACGGGCAACTCCGCGCCGATCTGCCAGGCCAGGACGACCTGGTTGACGGTGGCCCCGGTCTCCTGGGCCACCTCGCGCAGCGTCTTCAGGCGGGCCGGGGTGCCCGGGTGGTCGAAGTCGGCGGGCAGCCGGCCGGGGTGGGTGTAGGCGCCCTTCAGCAGCGGCGAGTAGGCGACCAGGGTCAGGCCGGGCTCCTCCCGCAGGTAGCTCAGCAGGTCGGGGCCGGCGTGGCCGAGGCTGCCGTCGGGGAACAGGTCCTCGGGGACGTCGAGGCGGGGCCGCAGATGGCTGTGGGCGTACTGGAGCACCTCGTAGCCGGGCAGTCCGGCCGCGGCGGCGAGGGCGCGGGCCCGCTCCACCCGCCAGACGGCGTGGTTGCTGACGCCGAGGAGGCCGACCGTGCCCTCGCCGACCAGCTCGGCGAACCCCTCGACGGTCTCTCGCAGCGGGACCTTGTGGTCCTCGATGTGGGCGTAGAGCAGGTCCAGCTTCGCCACGCCGAGCCGGTCGCGGCTGCGCTCGGCGGACTCCCGGATGACCTTCGCGGACAGGCCCTCGGCGTTGTCGACGTAACTGGTGCCGGGGGCCAGCGGGCGGGCGCCGAGCTTGGTGGCGATGACGATCTCGTCGCCGACGCCACGGCTGCGCCGCCAGCGGCCGAGCAGTTCCTCGCTCTGTCCCCCCTGGCCGCCGTCCTCCCAGAAGGCGTAGTTGTCGGACGTGTCGATGAAGGTCCCGCCGGCCTCGACATAGCGGTCGAGAACGGCGAAGGAGGTCTTCTCGTCGGTGCGTGAGCCGAACAGCATCGCGCCGAGGGCGAGAACGCTGACCTCGCGGCGGTTCTTCGGATCGGTGCCGATGGTGCGGTACTTCATGGCTGAGTCCCCTCCCGTTCGTGCGCCCGCTTTTCGGAGGCACGAACGGGAGTCTTCATCTTGAAGCGCACTTCAAGTCAAGGGCGTGGACGGTCACTTGGGGCTACTGGGCGAACGGGCCCTCCAGCGCCGCCCATTGCAGCAGCATGATCGTCTTGGCGTCGGCGATCTCCCCGGCTCGGATCATCTCCAGCGCCCTGCGGAAGGGCAGTTCGAGGATCTCGATGTCCTCGCCCTCCTCGTCCAGGCCGCCGCCCTCGTGGGTGCGGGTCGAGGGGCCGTAGGCGGCGGCGTAGAAACTGACGCGTTCGGTGACGGAGCCCGGACTCATGTAGACGTCGAAGACGTGCCGGACCTCGCCGATGGTGTGCCCGGTCTCCTCCACCACCTCGCGGCGCACGGCGATCTCCGGGTGCTCGTCATCGTCGTCGAGGAGCCCGCCCGGCGTCTCGATCAGCATGCCGTCGGGGTGGCCGTTGACGTACACGGGGAAGCGGAACTGGCGGGTGAGCAGGACGGTTTCGCGCTCGGCGTCGTACAGCAGCATGGTCGCCCCGTTGCCGCGGTCGTGCGTCTCGCGCTGCTGGGTGCTCCAGGTGCCGTCGGCGTGCTGGAAGTCGAAGGTGGTGGCGCGCTCGACGTACCAGTGGCTGGAGAGGAGCCGTACGTCCCGCACCTTGACACGGGGATTGCCGGTGAGGTCCCGGCCGGTCTGGTCGAGTCCGGTGCGGCCGCGGCGGTCGGGGGTGTCGATTCCGGCGGTCATCGGACACCGGCCGGGTGGCTGAGCGAGTTGGTCATGGCCCGCTTCTACCATCCCGGCCGGCCGGCGAACGAGGCCGCGTCCGGCGCGGTCGCGGTGGGCACGACCGCGGCCCGCCGCCGGCGGGCGCCGTCACCCACTGCTACCGAGGCCGGGCGATCTCCTCGACTCGGGTGTGCAGGTGCTCGACATGGTGCTCGGATTCCGGCTTCATCAGGACGCTGCGCAGGATCCTCGCCCCGTCGGCGTCCGCCGTGATCTTCGGATGGCGGGCGGCGAAATCCTCCCGGCCCGCCTTGAGGGTGCTGAGGAACACCGGGCGCTCGCTCGCCATGCCGTCGGCCAGGATGCGGGCGGAGGCCGCGTCGATGCCGGTCAGGGTGGCGGGTTCGACGACCGGGAAGTAGCCGACGATGTCCAGCTCGGGCTGCTGGTACAGCTCCAGCACGTCCGATGCGGTGATCAGTCCCGCCCAGTCGAGCGCGGCACGGCGCCCGGCCGCCAGGACCCGTCCGAGTCCGTCCGGGGTGGGCGGCAGGAGCTGGAAGGTGAGCCAGAGAGCCGCGGCGGCCGCGCCGGCCCGTGAGCACTCCAGGCTGATCTCGCCGAGATGGAGCTCGGTGGAGGTGAAGTAGGTGTACGGCGAGTCGTGGAGGTAGTGGCGGCCCACCTCGGGGTCGCGGAAGAGGACGGCGCCGCAGCCGTAGGGCTGGAGCCCGTGCTTGTGCGGGTCGACGACGATCGAGTCGCACCGCGCGATGGCCCGCCAGGGCTCGGGCGGCAGCCCTTCGGGGCCGTCGGCGCCCGCGAGCAGGGTGAAGAAGCCGCCGTAGGCGGCGTCGACGTGCAGGCGGACACCGTGGCGCTCCTTGAGGGCGAGGGCCTCGTGCACGGGGTCGACGACTCCGAGTCCGGTGGTGCCTGCGGTGAGGACCACGGTGCCGACCTCTCCGGTGCGCAGGAGGTCTTCCAGCGCCTGGAGGTCGAGGCGGCCCTGGCCGTCGGTGCGTACCGGGTGGCCTTTCACGCCCAGGACGTGGCACATGCGGCCGTGGGTGTAGTGGGCGTCGGCGCTGTAGGCGACGCCCCGGCCGGGGTGGAGTTCCCGGGCGACGAACAGGGCTTCGAGGTTGGCGATCGTGCCGCTGGTCGTGAGGTGGCCCAGGTGGGTGTCGTAGCCGAACATCGCGGCGAGCCGGGCGACGGCCTCGCGTTCCATACGGGCGGTGGCGGGGCCGCCGTCCAGGGCGTGGTTGTTGGGGTTGATCAGCATGGCGGTGAGGTAGCCGACCACCGCGGCCGGGTGCGGGGGCTTGAGCATCTGCCCCGCGTAATGCGGATGGAAGAAGGGGTAGTTGTCCTTCAGCCGCCCCGTGAACTCCGTGAAGGCCGCGGCGAAGCGCTCGTCGTCGACGAGCAGGGACGGGTGGGGCTCGTAGGTGCCGAAGGTGTCGGCCCAGTCCTGTATCGCGTGGGTGGCTCGGGCGAGCCAGTGCTGCAGATCCACTGATCTCCCTCTCGCTCTCGCTCGTCGGGGACGGGCACCCACTCTAGGATTTCGTTGACTAGTCAGCAATTGACTTCTCAACAGCTGAGACGGCAGTAGGTGATGGCGCAGTAAAGTGGGCGGGATGAGCACCTCGAACCGAGAGAACGGCGCGGCCGCCGCCCGCGCCGCGAACAGCCCGCTCGTGCGCGACTTCGGGCTGCTGATCAAGTGCGCCACGCGCCTGGAACAGCGCATCGACAGCGCCGTACGACGCGAGTGCGGGATCAGCCACACGATGCTGGAGGTGCTCATCCGGCTGTGCCGGCAGCCCGGTGAGGCGGTCTCGCAGCGCCAACTGGCCGACGATCTCACGCTCACCAGCAGCGGCACGACCCGTCTGATCGACCGCATGGAGACATCCGGGCTGGTCCGCCGCGTGCCCTCTCCCGAAGACCGCCGAGTGGCCCTGGTCGAACCGACCGAGCAGGGCCACTCGGTGTTCCTCGACGCCGCCGACGTCCACGCCCGTGTGGTCCGGCGCTACTTCGTCGATCCGCTGGACGCCCGGACCTACGACCGGCTGACCCACGCCCTGGACGAGATCAACAGCGCACTGCTCGAAGAGGCCGGGTGACGAGCGGGAACGCGCTCATCCCGTTCGGCGGACGGCACCGTCCACGGGGACGATCCGGCCGGTGACCTCACCGAACCCGATCAGTGTGCCGTCCGGTCCGGGCGCGGTCGCCGAGACGCCGACCTCGTCGCCGTCCTCCAGAAAGGCACGGGTGCTGCCGTCGGGCAGAGTGAGGGGCTCCCGGCCGCCCCAGCTCAGCTCGATCAGCGAGCCCCGCTGGTCCCGCTCCGGTCCGCTGACCGTGCCGGACGCGTAGAGGTCACCGGTACGGATCGACGCGCCGTTGACCGTCATGTGCGCCAGCATCTGCGCGGGCGTCCAGTACATCGTGGAGTAGGGCGGGCGTGAGACCGGATGCCCGTTGAGCCGGACCTCCATGGCCAGGTCCAGGCCCCAGTCGTCGGCGTCGGCCAGATACGGCAGCGGCTCCGGGTCCCTGGCCGGCGGGGCGACCCTCGCCCGGTCGAGGGCGTCCAGCGGTACGACCCACGGTGACACGGAGGTCGCGAACGACTTGGCCAGGAAGGGGCCCAGCGGCACGTACTCCCAGGACTGGAGATCACGCGCCGACCAGTCGTTGACCAGGCACACGCCGAACACGTGGTCGCAAAAACCCCGGACGCTCACCGGCCGCCCGAGCGACGAGCCCACCCCCACCACGAACCCGACCTCCGCCTCGATGTCGAGCATGCGCGACGGACCGAAGGTGGGCGCGGGGTCGTCCGGCGCCTTGCGCTGGCCCTGCGGGCGCGGCACGGGCGTGCCCGACACGACGATCGTGCCGGACCGTCCGTGGTAGCCGATCGGCAGGTGCTTCCAGTTCGGCGTCAGCGGCTCGGAGCCGGGGCGGAACATCCGCCCGATGTTGCTCGCGTGATGCTCACTGGCGTAGAAGTCGACGTAGTCGCCGACCGTGAACGGCAGGTGCGACCGCACCTCGGCGAGCGGCACCAGCGCGGGCTCCACGACCGGGCGTGCCCGCTCGTCGGTGAGCAGGGCGGTGATACGGGCCCGCACCTCGGTCCAACGCCGTCTGCCCTGGGCGAGGAAGCCGTTGAGCGCGGGCGCGGCGAACACCGGGTCGCCGAGTGCGGCGGCCAGGTCGAGCACCCGGTCGCCGATCCGCACGCCGACGCGGGGCTCCCCGCCCGCGTGGGAGAACACCCCGTACGGCAGGTTCGCGACGCCGAACGCCGAGTCCTTCGGCACGTCGAGCCAGGTCACCGGCACCCCTTTCGGATCGGGAAGTCATGGCCCTCGAACACGTCTCAGAAGTTGCCGCGCTTGGCCTGCTCGCGCTCGATCGCCTCGAACAGGGCCTGGAAGTTCCCCTTGCCGAAGCCCAGGGAGCCGTGGCGTTCGATGAACTCGAAGAACAGCGTGGGCCGGTCCCCGAGCGGCTTGGTGAAGATCTGCAGCAGGTAGCCGTCCTCGTCGCGGTCGACGAGGATGCCGCGCGAGGCCAGTTCCTCGATGGGGACCCGGACCTCGCCGATCCGGGCCCGCAGTTCGGGATCGGTGTAGTAGGTCTGAGGCGTGTGGAGGAACTCGACGCCCTTGGCCCTCAGCACGTCGACCGTGGTGATGATGTCGTTGGTGGCCAGGGCGAGGTGCTGGGCGCCGGGACCGCGGTAGAAGTCGAGGTACTCGTCGATCTGTGAGCGCTTCTTCGCGAGCGCCGGCTCGTTGAGCGGGAACTTCACCCGGTGGTTGCCGCTCGCGACCACCTTGCTCATCAGCGCCGAGTAGTCGGTGGCGATGTCGTCCCCGACGAACTCGGCCATGTTCGTGAACCCCATGACGCGGTTGTAGAAGTCGACCCACTCGTCCATCCGGCCGAGCTCCACGTTGCCCACGACGTGGTCGAGCGCCTGGAAGAGGCGCTTCGGCTCACCCTCGGGCTTCACATACCCCGAGGTGCGGGCGACGTAGCCGGGAAGGTAGGGACCGGTGTAGCGCGAGCGGTCCACCAGGGTGTGGCGGGTCTCGCCGTAGGCGGCGATGGCGGCGAGCCGGACGGTGCCGTGGTCGTCGGTGAGGTCGTGCGGTTCCCGCACAACGGTCGCGCCCTGGGCGCGGGCGTGGGCGACGCACCTGTCGACGTCGGGGACTTCGAGGGCGATGTCGATCACCCCGTCCCCGTGGCGGCGGTGGTGGTCGAGCAGTGTGCTGTCCGGGTCGACGCCGCCCTTGAGCACGAACCGGACCGCGCCGGAGCGGAGCACGAAGGCGTGGTGGTCGCGGTTGCCGGTCTCCGGGCCGGAGTAGGCGACCAGCTCCATCCCAAAGACCGCCTGGAAGTACAGCGCGGCCTGTGTCGCGTTGCCGACCGACCAGACCACCGCGTCCCAGCCGGTGACGGGGAAGGGATCGCTCTGCGCGTCGTACTCCACGAGTCCGACCAGTTGCCTGAGCTGGTCGAGGTCGAGCTCCGCAAGTCGTTCCTGGCTGGTGAGGGTGTCTTCGATGGTCACGCGTCGTCCTCTCGGCCTGGCTGCTGAGTCACTGGGCTGAGAGGACACACCAACGATCCCCGGCTGCACAAGAGTGCGCCCATCGACTGTCCATGCTGCTCACTTTGCAGGTCGAATCGCCTTACTGGCTGTACAAGTTGCCCAGTCATGCCGGAGGGCGATCCGGGCCGGGAGCTTTTGCCTGCAGAGGTATTGCCAGGCCCCCGAGGACGGGCCTACGTTCCCCGGGAGCAGCCACATTTTGAGAGCTCTACTCAAAGTATGAGAAGAATGAGAGGGATGAGAGGCGTATGACGCACTCACCTGGGCCGGCCACCGCGCCCGCTCGCGGCCCGCTGGCGGGAGTGAAGGTGCTTGACGCGGGCAACGTGTTCGCGGCCCCGTTCGCGGCGGCCCTGATGGGCGACCTGGGCGCCGACATCGTGAAGATCGAGGTCCCCTCGATCGGCGACCCGCTGCGAGGGCTCCAGCCCTTCGACGGTGACGAGTCGCTGCTGTGGGTCTCCCTGTCGCGCAACAAGCGATCGGTCACCCTCGATCTCCGCAAGGACGAGGGCCGTGAACTCTTCCTGCGCCTGGTCGCCGAGAACGACGTGCTGCTGGAGAACTTCCGGCCGGGCACACTCGACCGGTGGGGCCTGGACCTGCGGACCCTCCGCGAGGCGAACCCCGGGCTGGTGATCGTCCGTGTGAGCGGCTACGGCCAGACCGGCCCGTACGCGCCCCAGCCGGGCTTCGGGACACCGGCGACCGCGTTCAGCGGCTACGTCTACAGCACCGGTTTCCCCGACCGGCCCCCCGTGCTGCCGCCGATCAACCTGGTCGACTACGTCGCCGGACTCTTCGCCGCCTTCGGCGCGGTCGTGGCGCTCTACCACCGGGACGCGCGCGGTGGGCGGGCGCAGGAGGTGGACGTGGCGCTGTACGAGTCGATCCTCCGGTTCCTCGAGGGCTTCATCACCCAGTACGACCGGCTGGGCGTCGTCCACGAACGCCAGGGAAACCAGGTTCCCGCCACGGTGCCGTGCGGTCTCTTCCAGGCCGCGGACGGGGTCTGGATGGTGCTGTCCACCAGCACCGACAAGACGTTCGACCGGCTCGCCGAGCTGATGGGACGGGCCGACATGACCACCGACCCGCGCTACCGCACCAACCGGGTCCGCGTGGTCAACCGCGAGGCGGTCAACGGCATCGTCGCCGACTGGTTCGGCGCCCGCGGCGCCGACGAGATCCAGAAGGCCTGCGACGCCAGCGGCGTGCCGGTCTCCCGCGTCAACAGCATGGAGGACGTCTTCGCCGACCCGCATGTGAAGGAGCGTCAAAGTCTCGTCGAGGTCGAGCACCCCGGCCTCGGGACGCTGATCATGCCGGCCGTCGTACCGCGTTTCTCCGAGACCCCCGGAGAGGTCCGCTCGGCGGGTCCGGCGCTCGGCGAGCACACCCACGAGGTGCTCTCCGGGCTGGGGCTGAGCGCCGAGGACCTGGAGCGCCTCGCTCGGGCGGGGGTGATCTGAGGTGCGGGTCGAGATCACCGACGTGGTGCTCCGCGACGGGCTCCAGGACGAGGACGTCGTCGTCTCCACCACCGACAAGCTCGCGATCGCCGCCGCCCTGCGCGATGCCGGACTCACCGCGATCGAGGTGGCCTCGTTCGTGAACCCGGCGCGTGTGCCGCAGATGGCGGACGCGGCCGAGGTGGTCGCCGGCACCGGTCGACTGGGCGTACGGCGGCTGGCGCTCGCGCTCAACGGCAAAGGGGTGCGGCGTGCGGCCGCCTCCGGTGTCGAGGTGGTGGAGGTCGTCACCTCGGCGAGCGCCGGCCACAGTCGGGCCAACGCCGGCCGGGACGTGCGGCAGGCGATCGACGAACTGGCCGCGGCGGTCGCCGACCACCCCGGCACCTCGTTCGTGGCCGGCGTCTCCACCGCGTTCGTCTGCCCCTTCGACGGGCCGGTCCCGGCCGAGCAACTCGTCGACGTCGTCGAACGGATCGCCCGGATCGGCGTCGAACGGGTCGGGCTGGCCGACACGCTCGGCATCGCGGCACCCGAGTACGTCGCGGCATCGGTCGCCGCGGTCCAGGAGGCGCTCCCGGGCCTGGAGTTGGGGCTTCACCTGCACAACGCGAAGAACCAGGCGCTCGACACCGTCGACGCCGCCCTCGAACTCGGGATCCGTCACTTCGACAGTGCCGTCGGCGGCTACGGCGGCTGCCCGTTCGCCCCCGGCGCGCACGGCAACCTCGCCACCGAGGCCCTGGTGAACCACCTTCAGGCACGAGGCGTGGAGACCGGAATCGACCCCCGGAAACTGGCGGACGCCGCCCAGTTGGTCCAGCAGTCCCTCGCCCGCGGCGCGATGCTGCCGACCGGCTGATCCATGGCAGGAGTGTCATGACGTATCTGATCTCGATCGCCGCCTTGGTGGCCGTCTTCGCCATCGCGACCGTCCGGCCCGTCAACATGGGCATCCTGGGGTTCGCCGCCGCCTTCATCGTGGGCGGCTGGGTGTCCGGCATCTCCATCGAGGACATCCAGTCCTTCTTCCCCGGCGACATGTTCCTGGTCGTGTTCGGCATCACCCTGCTGTTCGGGGTCGCGCGGGCCAACGGCACCATCGACCTGATCATGAACGCCGCGCTGAAGCTGGTCCACGGCAAGCCCTGGGCCATCGTGTGGCTGATGTTCGCGCTCGCCGCGGCCCTGATGTCGCTGGGCTCCGTCCTCGCGGTCGGCATGCTCGCCCCGATGGCGATGCCCCTGGCCAGGAAGTACCGCATCGACCCCCTGCTCATGGGCATGATGCTGAGTCACGGTGCCCTGGCCGCGGCGTTCTCGCCGGTCACCGTGTACTCCGTCGGCATCGGTGAACTCACCCGGGACCAGGGCATCCACGTCTCGCCGCTGGTCCTCTTCATCGTCCCGTTCCTGCTCAACCTGCTGATCGCCGCCGTCCTCTTCTTCGTACGGGGCCGCGGCCTGCTGCGCTCCACCGAGTCGATCACCACCGAGGACCTCGTCGCCGAGGCAGCCGGCGGTGGAGCCACGTCCCGGCCGGCCGACGGGACGGGCGCCACGATCGCCACGCCACGGCCCACGACCCTGGTCACGGAGCCGACGGTGGCAAAGGCCCGGGGCGACCGGTTCACCCTCGACCACTGGCTGACCTTCGCCGCGATCGGCGGACTGCTCGTGGCCGCCCTGCTCACCATCGACGTCGGCGTCACCTCGACCTGCCTCGGCGCGTTCCTGCTGCTCGCGTCGCCCCGGTACGTCGAGCCCGCCATGAAGTCCATCTCGTGGCCGGCCGTGCTCCTGGTCTGCGGCGTCGTCACCTACATGGGTGTCCTGACCCACAACGGAACCCTGGAGTACGTGGGGCAGAAGGCGACCGAACTCCCCTGGCCGCTGCTCACCGCGCTGCTCCTGTGCGTGGCCGTCGGTCTCATCTCGGCCGTGGGCTCCTCGCTCGGCATCATCCTGATCGCCCTGCCCGTGGCCGCGCCGCTGCTGACCCAGGGCGGGCTGGGGGCGGCCGGCTTCGTGGTGGCCCTCGCCTTCTGCGCCACCGTCGTCGACGTCAGCCCCTTCTCGACCAACGGAGTCATCGTCCTGGCCAGCGCCCAGGTCGAGGACCGGATGCGCTTCCAACGCCAGATGCTGCGCTACTGCGGATATGTCGTGGTCACGGCGCCGCTCCTGGCCTGGGCGACGGTCCTGGTCCCGACATCCGTCTAGGGCCTGTTACGAAAGTGGCGCCTGCCGGCCGGCGCGGGCACGGGATCCAGGGTCCCGCACCCACCGTGCTCACATGCTGAGAGACTATTCTCATCCCTGTGAGGCAACCACAGACGACCACCGGTGTCGGGGTCCTGGACAAGGCCATGGCCATCGTCGACCTGTGCGCACGAGCGCCCGCGAACGGGAGCCATATCGCGCGGGAGCTGGACATGACGGTGCCGACCGCTCACCGGTTGGCGAACGCGCTGGTGGCTCACGGACTGCTGAGGCGTGACCCCGACGGCCGGTTCCACCTGGGTTCGCGTCTGGTCGCCGCCCAGATGACCGAGTTCGCCGGATCCGTTCTCACCCGGCTCACCAAGGAGATCAACGAGACCAGCCAGTTGTGGGTACCGAGAGGTGACGTGCGCGTCTGCACCGTCAGCGTCGAGGGCGACACCGAGCTGCGCGTCAGCCTCCCGGTCGGCAGCAGCCTCGCCATGAGCGAGGGCGGGTCCGCGGCCGCGGCACTGCAGGGCCGGCTCGGTCCCGAGGGGTGGGCGGAATCCGTCTCGCAACGGACCGTCGGCCTCGCCTCGGTCAGCGCCCCCGTCCACGTGCGCGGTGAGGCGGTGGCGGCCGTCTGCGTCATCGTCCCGGTGCCGAGGGTGACCACATCGCCCGGGCAGATGTACGGCAGGAAAGTCGTCACCGCAGCCGCCGAGATCGCGTCCGCCGCCGCGGCCGGTTGACCCCGGTGGCTGACGCCCAGGTCAGCGCCCCGCTGGTCGTCGCGGACGGGATCGCACCGGGGCTCAGGACAGCACGCGGTAGGTCACGTGCGTGACCAGTGCCGCCGACCGCGACTTCACCTGCTCCAGTTTCAGCGGCGGTACGCCCTCGAACAGCCGCGTGCCGGCGCCGAGCGTGAGCGGCACGATGTGCAGCCGCAGCTCGTCGATCAGACCGGCGGCCAGGTACTGGTTGATGGTGGTCGCGCCGCCGAGGACCGAGACATCGCCGTCGCCGGCCGCCGCGCGTGCCTGTGCCAGTGCCGCCGCGATGCCGTCGGTGACGAAGTGGTACGTGGTGCCGCCGTCCATCGGCTGCGGCTCGCGCGCGTGGTGGGTGAGCACGAACACCGGCGCGTGGAACGGCGAATCGTCGCCCCACCAGCCGTTCCACTGCCGATCCCATGCGCCACGCACCGGGCCGAACATGTTGCGCCCCATGATGAATGCCTCGGCGGCGGTCATCTGGTCGACCTCGGCCCGGTTCTCGTCGGGAGTGGCGAACATCCAGGCGTGCAGCTTGTCGCCCGAGCCGTCACCGCCGTCGTCGCCGAACGGGCGTTCCTCGGTCTGGTTGAGCCCGGCTGAGTACCCGTCGGCCGAGATCGTGATGTCGCAGGTCACCCTGCCCGTGCGTTCGGTCATCGCGCTCCTCCTCGGGGTGGCCAGAAAGAATCGAGGGCCTCGCCTCACCGAAGTGGAACAAGGCCCTGACTTGCGATGACAGTCGGTCAGAACGCCTTGGTTCGGTCGAAGTCAGTGATGTTGAGCTTGATGCCTTGCGTTTCCTTCAGCGTTGTGGGGAACTCGCCCGTGGCCGTCTGGCCAGGCTGAACGTTCGTTTCCAACTGGGTGCCGCTCGCTACTCGGGTGCCGTTGGCATCGACTGCTTCCCAGTCCCAGGTGTAGTTGGATTTCTCCGAGCTGTTGTTCTTGATCGTCCACGTCACCCAGATGTTGGTGATCCCGGCTTGCGAGCGGTCATCGAGCTTGAAGTTGATCAAGTCACTGCGCTCGTTGGCCCCGGGATCTTCCCGCCCGCCTTGCGGTGACTCTTCTTGCCGCTCTTCGGTCTGCGTTTCTCGGGTTGGAGCTGGAGTGGAGTCATCGTCCTCGGTGGTACAACCGCCGAGCGCCAGGCCGGTAGCTGCCGCAAGTGCTACAAAGACTGATGCAATACCTCGGTGCTTCATGGTGTGCCTCTTTTTGCTGCTACACCACATGTACACCCGTTGGGGTGGCTGTGCTTGGCGAAGGGTCGCCAGCGGGAATAAGGAGCCCGTAGACAGGCCTGGGGAGAGCTGACGACGACTTGATCAATAAAGCGCTGACGGCTGTTCCGTTGTTCCACCCCCGCTACAGGTCCGCAATCCAGGGGTGTCCCGGGTGCATACGGGCGAGTAGCTTGGCCAGGGTCTCGCGCTGAGCAGAGGTCATGTGCGGGACGGTCGCCTCGAAGTCTGTTTGATCCTTTCGACGGGCGTGCTTGGCCTTGAACAGCAGGACCAGTTCGGGTGCCAGATACGGGATGCCGTCCTGCGTGCGGTGGATGATGCCGCTGTAGGGAAGCCGGATCCTCTCGTCCCGTCGGCAGATCCAGGTGTCGCCGTCGTGCGGTTCGCGGAACACGTCGAGCAGGTAGTTTCCGGTGGCCGGATCGCGGAGCCAAGTCTGATGTACGGCGGCCAGCACCTCTGGTGTGGCGTCCTCCCAGATCCGGCCGCTGCCTACCGCGTCGAAGGCGTAGCCGGGGAAGCGGTCGCGGACTTCTGGAAAACTCGCGGCCGGAATCGCGATCTCGATGTCTCCATGAGCGCGCGTCTGCTTGCCGCGGAACAGGTCCAGCGCCCAGCCCGCGGCCACGTACCAAGGCGTGCTGCTCCCGGTCAGCTGCTGCGCGACCTCACTCGGGGCCCAGCAGGATGACCACCTGATGGGCAGGGCTTCGATGTCGTCGGGTGACAGCTCGATGCCGCCGCTGGGTAGCTGCTCGCTCACTGCAGGAACCTATCAGCGGAGTCGAAGGTCAGTGGGTGTGGTCGATGAAGGAGAGCAACCGGCCCTGGGAACCGTACGCCGCTCGCGATCACACATTTGTCACGAGCCGGTTGGACTCCTCGGCGAACTCGCGACAGTTGAGTACGAGAGCCCACCAGTACTGAGGCCGAACCCGGACAAGCCGACGGAGTGCAACGCGCTGGAGCTGGTGGCGCCGGAGTGGCTCCCCAAGAGCGCGCGGAAGCGCCACCGGCTCACGCAGGGGGTCGTGTACAGCTTCCTGCGCTATCACCCGGTACGGGCGCGGCCGCGGTGCGCACGTTCATCTGGGACGGGCAGCGGGAAATCTCGTACCGGGCCGGCTGGGCGCGGGAGATCGGTCGTCTCCCTCGCTGTGCAGGGAGGGGGTCGTGTACCGCTGGCTGCCCCGGCTGAGCGGCGAACTGGCTGTCATGCGGCCGCTGCTTCGCTGAGTCGCCGTTGGACCTCCTCGATGAAGAACAGAGGCGCGGTCGCGCCCCGGTAGGGATGGGAGTAGTGGCAGTGGCCTGTCTCCTCATCAAACTCGAAGTACGCCGTCCACGTTCCCCTGCCGGAGTTGGATCGGATCTTTGCTTCCACGTTGAAGCCACTCGTGGAGACGCTCATGATCTTCCCCACGCTTTCTGCGGCAGCGCGCACGATGGCGGCGAACTCAAGCTCCGCGGGTGTCGGAACCCTGGCATCGAGTGACTCGTCGGTCTCGACGTCCTCAGTGGCGTAGTTCTTCTGGGCGAGCTTGATGAGCAGGCCGCCGACCGCGACGACGGCCACGGCGCCGATGCCGAGGACGAGGAGGAGCTTCTTCTTGGACAGGGGCTTGGCGGTCTCGACAGAGGAGGGGTTTTCGCCGTCCTCGTCGGGGGTGCTCGGGTCGGGCACGGCGGCCTCCCTTTCCGGTTCAGGAGATCAGCCGCCAGAGTAGTTGGCTCGGTTCTCGCATAGCTACGGCAAGGTGTCGTCTGCGGGCACCCGTCATGGTCAGTGGCCGGGTCGTCCATCGCGGTAAACCGCGTATTCACTGCGGCCACCACTCTGGCAGGGCATCAGGGCATACATGTCCGATGAGACGACCCCAAAGCGGAATCACTACTACTGTCATCCCGTGCCCCATTGCCCCTCGTGGCGGACGCTGATCCGGCGGCGCCTGACGGACGATATGGAGACCAGAGCTTCACAGAGAGCTACTTGCCACTTCGCGGCAGCTTCGGGAGTACAGGGCCGACAAGGAAGGTATCTGTCGTGCTCGAGCACGCCCGGCATCACTCGGGGCGTGCGGGAAGGCGCGGCAGGGCCGGGTCGGCCATCCGCGAAGCCCACGTACGGCGGGCTGAAGCCAGAAGGAAGCAGCGGCCGAGATGGAATCTGCGGGGCTGCTCAGGGGCGAAGGATCACGGCGGGCAGGCGGCGGCGCTGGGCGTCATGGGCATGCGCGCTCTCTCCTGCAGGCATCGGTCTTCGCCGGGGGCTTCGTCGGCCCCGATCCGGCTGACGGTCAGGGGAATGATCTATCCCGCACCATGGGAGCGGGGACGGCGCGGAGCCGACCCCGACGATCACTCACTCGTCGGCCGTCTGTGGCCTTGGCGACAGATGGGAAGGGCGCTCGTGTGAGCAGCGAGCACATGCAGATCGGCGAGGTCGCCGCACGGGCCGAGCTGTCGCTGCGCACCATCCGGTACTACGAGGAGACCGGCCTGGTCATCCCCTCCGCTCGTTCCCAGGGCGGCTTCCGTCTCTACACCGAGGCCGACGTGGCTCGCCTGATGGTTATCCGTCGTATGAAGCCGCTCGGCTTCACTCTCGACGAGATGCGGGATCTGCTGGAGGTCACCGACCGCCTCGACTCCGGCGAGGAGCTGACGGTGGACGAGCGGGAGACCCTGCTGGGGCGCGTCCGCGGATACGAGCAGGGTGCCGCCGAGCAGGTGGAGAGGCTCCGCACCCAGCTGGCGCGGGCCGAGGAATTCGCTGCCACGCTGCGCGAGCGCCTGGCACGGGACCAGGTCGCCGCGCCTTAGAAGCCGTCCGGTCACCCGATACCCCGGCATCCGGGCAACAGAGGAGCCACCGTGAACAGGTTCTGCTGGATGGACCTCAAAACCCGCGACCTGCCTGGTACTGCGGCCTTCTTCTCGACGGTGTGGGCTGGCGCTTCGCGGTGGATGAGGACGGCTGGCGCAAGGCCACCAGATTTGCCGCCAACGGCTACCAGATCGGCGGTGCCGTCGGTCTGGCCGCTCTGGTCACCCTCGCCGCAGCCACCGCAGGCACGGCTGCCTCCTACCGGACGGTGTTCGTGGCCCTCGCGGCCGTGTGCACGACCGTTGCCGCGCTGGCCTTCGCGCTGCCCGGCCCGCGCCGCCGAGGGGCAGCCGCGGCACCGGGGAGGAGGTAAGAGCCGGGCTGCCCCCTTGTTCACGAAGTGCTGTCGCGATCAGGTGCCATGTCATGCCTGGTCGCCGACTTGGGCCGCGTGTGGATCGTCCTTGCCCAGCTCCGCGTCGTCGCTCGGCTGGTCGGGTTCCCGCAGCCGGAACAGCGCGGCCAGGATGCCCGCAGTACCGGTCGCCGCGACCAGCGAACCGGTGGCGATCGAGGTGGCGTCGATCAACGGACCGAACACCAGAGGCGAGCCGAACTGCCCGCCGAACAGCGCCGTGGCCTGCAACGAATTCGCGGTGCCACGCTGTTCGGCCGGAGCCGAACGGTCGACCAGGACGGTGAGGGTGGGCATCATGATGCCGCTGCCGACGCCGGTCAGTACTGGCACGAGGAGCAAAGGCCCCCAGTGTCCGGCGACGGCGAACAGCACCAGCCCCGCTGTCCAGGCACCGACCGCGCACCGCATCAACACCACATAGCCGAAGCGGGCGGTGAGCTTGGCGTAGGTCAGGCCGATCAGGCTCGCGGCGCCGGAGGACAGCACGATGCCGTACAGCGCGACCACCAGTGTGTCGTGAATGCCCAGCTGGTCCAGGCGGCGAGGCAGGGAGACCGCCAGCACCATCATCAGCCCGGTGCTGGCCACCCACAGTCCGCACAGTCCCAGCACCAGCGGGTGCTCGCGCAGTAGCCGGACAGCCCCGCCACGAGGCCCTTTCGTCTTCGGGCTGTTCTGGCTTGCCGGGGTGGCCTCGGGCAGGGTGAGCAAAGTGGCGGCGCCCAGCGGCAGGCCGATCAGGTAGATGGCGAACGGTGCGTGCCAGGAGTGGTTGCCCAGAGCGCCGGCCGCGAGGGGGTAGGCAAAGCCGCCCGCTGTGGTGGCGGCGGTGCGCCAGCCCATCACTTTGTCGCGTATCTCTCCCCGGTACAGGCCCAGCAGGGCGGCGGTGGAGCAGGTGAACACCGCCGCCGCACCCACGCCCAGAACCAAGCGGGAGGCAAACAGCACCGGGTAGGAGTCGATGACCAGGCCCGCGCCGCCGCCCAGCCCGTACACCACGAGCCCCGCGGCGAGTGGGATTCGGACGCCGAAGCGGTCGGTGGCCCGCCCGACCAGGGGGCTGACCAGGGCAATGGCCAGACTGTGGGAGGTCAGCACCAACCCGGCCTCGGTGCCGCCCACATCGAGGGCCTGGCGGATCACCTCGATGACCGGGGCGATGGTGGCGCCGCCCATCACCCCCAGCGTGGAGGCAAGCAGCAGCACCGTCAGCGAGCCCCGCCCCGCATCCGCAGTGCCCTTCGACGTCGCGGCGTCAGCGGACATCACGGTGCCGTGGTCAGGGCGGTGTGCAGGTGCCAGCGGCGGTATCCGCACGGCCGCACACCCTCGATCTCGCCGGTGATGCGGCTCCGGATGCGCTGCGGGTTATCGGCGGTGACGGCGTCGATATGGGCCTGCTCGCCCGTCCACTCCGCATAGTTGAAGACCCGGGTGCCATCGGCACTGGTGTGAAAGTGCGCGGCGATCGAACCAGGCATCGGCGGCACGTCCTTGGTCATCGTGAACACCTCGTCGATGAAGTGCCGCTGCCGCTCCGGCCCGTCCACATCGAACACCGGGGTGACCACACACCCCGCCTCAGCGTGCCCGGCCACGCTCACATGGGAGCGGTGCAGGCGGTAGCGGACCGGCGCGGACGGCTCGGTGCCCACGATCCCCGGCACGTACGGCGCCGGTGAGGCCAGAGCCGCATCGAGGGAGGCATCGTCGGCCCACTGCTCGTACGCCATCAACGCCTGCCCGTCGGTACTGGCGAACAACGACCAGCTCAACAGCCCACCCGGCCAGGGCCCCTGCTCCCGGCCGTTTGCCGCTGCTTCGGCCAGGACCTGCTGGAGCGCGGCGTCGCCCGCGTGCCGCACCGTGATCACCACCGTGCACGCATCGGCGCGGGTGACCTCGGGCGGAATTTCGGTACGGCGTATCACGACAGCTCTCCCCACATGTCGAACGGGCGGGCAGGGCGAGGCCCGGCCCACACCCAAGAAAGTGAGACTGAGTCCAAGCCTGTCATGAGTACCAAAATGGCTCCAGTGCCATTCAGGCCCGGATCCCGCATCGGTAACCTGGCCTCGTGGCCACCGACACCCCAGCCCCCGACGACGACAGCGCCCTGCCGTTGCGTGAACGCAAGAAGCAGCGCACCCGCCGCGCGCTCGCCGACACCGCGCTGGCGTTGTTCAGCGAGCGCGGCTTCGACCGCGTCACCCTCGAAGAACTGACCGCCCACGCCGAGATCGGCCGCAGCACCTTCTTCCGCTACTACGGCACCAAAGAAGACGTCGCCATGGCCGCCGAGGGCGAACTCTGGGACGCCTACACCGCCCACTTCGAAGCGCACACCGCCCCCGGCCCCGCACTTGACGCGCTGCGCACCTCGCTGACCGCGGCCATCCTGTCCATGCCTGACGACTGGGACCAACGCTTCCTGCGCACCCGCCGCCTCGCCGCCGGCACCCCAGTCCTGCACGACCACAGCCTCGTGTCCTCCATGAAGGTCCAGCAGCGCCTGGTGGAGATCCTCGAAGAACGCCTCGACGTCGACAGCCGCGAGGACGTACGGCTGCGTCTCCTCGGCGAGTTCGCCCTCAGCGCATGGCGCTGCGGCGCCCGCAACTGGGTCGCCGGCCGCGGCCCCGACGGCTACGACAAACGCCGCGGCCACGGAGGCACCAAGACCCTCGCACGTCGCGTCGAAGAAGCCTTCGACGCCATCCCTGCCAGCCTTGCCCTGAATCTCGATGCCGGCGCAGCGCCGCAGTGATCCCGGCTATCCAGTCTCTACGCTGGCTCAGGGGCCACTCGAGATCGCGGCCTACAGTGCGAGCTGGCCATGCAGGACATGGATCCACCGCGAGACAACAGTGGTGTTGCACCGCCCCCGCCCCTTCGCTGGCGTTTGAACGGGGCATCTACGCCGTCCAAGGCATCGACCCCACAGTGGCGTCCTCGACCGTGCGCGCGGGGCACTCCGCGGTGACGCAGCTGCTCGTGGCCGCCGGCCCCTGACCTCCGTCGTGCACACGCCGACGGTGAAGGACGCCGGTCCCCCACTGGTCCCCAAGAATGATCAAGGGCCGGTTTCGGATGCCTCCGAAACCGGCCCTGACCTGCGACTGTCTTCAGTCGGGACGACAGGATTTGAACCTGCGACCCCTTGACCCCCAGTCAAGTGCGCTACCAAGCTGCGCCACGTCCCGGTGCGCGCCGTGCGGTGAACCGCGTGATCGCGCGAACAGCACTTTACCCCACGTCGGCGGTCGTGCCGAAGAAGGCGTCCCGCAGCCCACAGGCCCCGGGCAGGAACAGGGGCAAGGGCAGGGGCAAGGGCAGGGCGCAGGGGCGGGGCAATGGACAATCGGTGTATGGGCACCACATCGTCAGGACGGCAGGCCGGCGCACGGGACCGGGACAGCGAGGGCCGGGCGCGCAACGCCCGGCCGCGGGACGGTCTGGGGCGGCCCCTCCCGTACGGCGCGGACGGCGTCGCCCGTCAGCCCGAGGGCGTCGTACGCACCCCGGAGCAGACCGTCGCCGAGGCGCAGCAACTGCTGGACGAGGGCAAGCCGTTCCATGCGCACGAGGTCTTCGAGGACGCCTGGAAGACGGGTCCGCCCGAGGAGCAGGCCCTGTGGCGGGGGCTGGCCCAGCTCACGGTGGGGCTCACCCACGCGGCCCGGGGCAATGTGACGGGCGGGGCCAGGCTGCTGCGGCGAGGAGCGGGGGCCGTGGAGGAGTGGGCATCGGGCGCCGGGGAGACGCGGCCGTACGGGATCGATCTCGCGGGCGTGGTCGCTTGGGGGCGGGAGCTGGCCGGTGTCGTGGAGGAGAGCGGCGAGGCCGCGGACGCGCGAGGGCGGGCGCCGAGGCTGCGAGGGCGGGCGTAGCAGGCCGGCACGGGCGTGTTCTTCGTTCCTCGACCAGGGCGAGGTGGCAGCCGACCTCACGCTGCTGCGCCGGGACCTGCTGGACGCGCGCCTATGGACGCGCGCCTACCGGAGGAGACGTACCGGGTCGTGGCGGCCCGGAACCCGGCCCGGAACCCGGAGCGGGACCGGTCGGCGGCGGGTGCGGCGTACTCCCCCGCCGTCGGGGGACTGGCGCGGCACCCGTGCCGGGGTCTACGCGCGGCTGATCGCCGAGACCGCGCCCCGCATCGAGCGGCTACACGCGGAGGCATGGGAGCGCAAGGGCTGGATCATGGACACGTGTCTGCCGCGCCGGAACCCGAAGGGGCGGTAGAGGAGCGGTGGGGGCGCCCGGAGGACCGGCTGCGAGAACACCGAGAACACCGAGAACACTATGAACACAACGAATCAGACCGTGGTTCCGCTCCCCGTCCCTCCCTAGCATCGCGGCGCACGGCTCGACGACGCGCCGGCGAGGACGAGGAGCAGCGCCTTGGACTGGACGAGAACGCACGCAGTGATCCGCAGGTCTGTCCCAGCGGCCCCGCAGCGGCGCAGGACGCTGGCCGCCGTGCTGGCCGGGGCCCTCACCGTCGGCATCCTCGTCGGCGCCTCGAACGCCCGGGGGCAGACGGCGGGACCGGCGCGTGCCGAGTGCCCGGCCGACTTGGCCGGGCAGGCCAGTTGCTACACCGGACCGTGACTCCAACGGCGCGTATTACGCGATGGCCGTGCCCGCCGACTGGAACGGCTCCCTCGTCGCGCACGCCCACGGCGGTCCCTATCTCGGTGCGGGCTCCGACCCGGCCCGCAGCCTCGACGATCTGGGCCGCTGGTCGGTGATGGTGAAGGAGGGCTACGCCTGGGCGGGTTCGTCGTACCGCCGAGGCGGCTACGGGAGGACGCGGATGGCCGCCGCCGACACCGAGAGCGTGCGGCGGCTGTTCGTCGGGGCGTTCGGCGAGCCGCGGCGGACGTATGCGCACGGTCAGTCGTGGGGCGGGAACGTCGCCGCGAAGGTCGTCGAGACCTACGGCGGGCGGCGGGGGGGCGTGCGACGGGGCGCTGCTCACCAACGGCGTCCTCGCCGGCGGTTCGCGGGGCTATGACTACCGCGTCGATCTGCGGGTCGTCTACCAGTACTACTGACTACTGCGGCAACCCAGCAGCGCAATCTCGACGGCATCCTGGCCGCCACCAGGATCCCGGAGCGCACGCTGGAGTCGCATCTGCGGTTCGCGACCTTCACCTTCCGGCCCCTTCCGGGACATCGTGCGCGACCGCCTCGGGGGGGCGGAACCCGTTCGGCAACCAGCACGTCCGGTACTCCGGTTCGCATGACGACGCGGCGCTCAACGCCGGTGTCGAGCGCTTCGCCGCGGACCCGACGGCCGTACGGGATCTGTCCTACGACAGCGATCTCACGGGCAAGGTCTCGATCCCGGTGCTGACCCTGCACGCGATCGACGATCCGACGGCGTTCGTGGAGCACGAGGCGGCGTACCGGGACACGCTGCGGGGGGCCGGCCGGGCCGGGCGGCTGGTGCGGACGTTCACCCGGGAGCACGAGCACAGCGAGCTGAGCGACGCCGAGTACGCTACCTCCGTGGCGGCGCTGGACGCGTGGGTGCGGACCGGTGAGCGGCCGACGGCCCGGTCGGTCGCGGCCTCGTGCGCGGCGTTCGACCGCGCCTACGGCACCGGCTGCTTCTACGACCCGGCGTTCAGCCCCTCGCCGTACGCCTCGCGTGTCGAGCCGCGGCCGGGTGGGCTGCGGTGGCCGGCCATGACCGCGGGTCAGGAGCGGGCGTGGAGCAGGATCGAGGGTGTCGGGATCGCTCCCTGAGCGGTCCGGCCGGATCGGTCGCTATCGTCCTGGTATGGCATCCGTGCGGGCGGCTCTGATCGACATCGACGGGGTCCTCACCGTGTCGTGGCAGCCGCTGCCCGGTGCCGTCGAGGCGCTGCGGGAGATCCGCGCGGCCGGTCTCGGGGTCGCGCTGGTCACGAACACGACGTCGCGGACCCGGGCGTCGATCGCCCGGGTGCTGGCGGAGGCGGGGTTCCCGGTGTCCGCCGAGGACATCCTGACGGCGCCCGCCGTCACCGCCGCGTATCTCGCCGAGCACTGGCCGGGTGCGCGGTGTGCGCTGCTGAACAGCGGGGACATCGCGGAGGACCTGGGCGGGGTGACCGTCGTCGGCGGGGACGAGGGCGATGCCGCCGCGGACGTCGTGGTCGTCGGGGGCGCCGGGCCCGAGTTCGACTACGCGGCGCTCAACCGGGCCTTCGGGCAGGTGCGGCGCGGGGCGCGGCTGGTGGCCATGCACCGGAATCTGTACTGGCGTACGGACCAGGGGTTGCAGCTCGATGCCGGCGCGTTCCTGGTCGGTCTGGAGCAGGCGGCGCGGGTCGAGGCGGAGATCACGGGGAAGCCGTCGGCCGCGTTCTTCGAGGCGGCGCTGGCGCATGTGGGCGCCGGTGCGGGCGAGGCGGTGATGGTCGGGGACGACATCGAGTCCGATGTGCTGGCGGCGCAGCGGGCCGGTGTCACGGGCGTGCTGGTCAGGACCGGCAAGTATCTGCCGGAGACGCATCGGGCGGCGAGCGGCAGCCCCGACCATGTGATCGACTCCTTCGCCGACCTGCCCGCCCTGTTGGGGCGACTGCGGGGGTCAGAGCAGTAGCTGGACGCCGCCCACGACCGTCGCCGCGATGACGAGTTGCTCGAACAGCCGCTGGTTGATCCGGTTCACCGCCCATTTGCCGATCAACGCGCCAGGTACGACGAAGACCACGAGCGCCGCGTCGAGCAGCAGCGAAGGGCCGTCGATGAGGCCGAGGCCGGCGCTGAAGGGCACCTTGGAGACGTTGACGATCAGGAAGAAGAAGGCCGAGGTCCCCAGGAAGCCGAGCTTGCGGAAGCCGGCCGACAGCAAGTACATCGACATCACCGGGCCGCCCGCGTTGGCGACCATCGTGGTGAAGCCGCCCAGGACGCCGTACGAGCGGGCCTTGATCCGGCCGGCCCGGGTGGTGACCGAGTCCGGTTCCTCCTCCTTGTCCGCCGTACGGCGGCGCCACACGGTGACCGCCGCCATCATCAGCAGGATCGCGCCGATCGACGTCCGGACGATCCCGTCGTCCGCCCACATCAGGAACAGGGTGCCGAGGACGACGCCGGCCGCGACGGCGGGGAACAGCCGCCACAGCGTGGGCCAGTGGGCGTGCCGGCGGTAGGTGAGGACGGCCAGTACGTCCCCGGCGATCAGGATCGGGAGCAGGATGCCGGTGGAGGCGCGGGCGGGCAGTACGGCGGCGAAGATCGCGAGGCTGACCGTGTTGGCCCCGCTGACGGCTGTCTTGGAGAAGCCGACGAGCAGGGCCGCGAAGGCGAGCGCGGCGAACTCCCCGCCGGTGAGGTGCCACAGAGTCATCGTGTCCATGCGGAGACCGATGGTATGTGCGGACATCAGGTGCCGGTAAGGACCGTCTCGCCAGTCGGGAGACGCCGCGCCGGGTCGGGTCGGTGCCCGGTGCCGCTGACGAGTCGGCCGGTGCCCAGTGCCGCTGACGAGACGGCCGGTGGCTAGTGCCGCTCCACCAGGACCGCGCTCCCCTGTCCGACGCCCACGCACATGGTCGCCAGCCCCCGCTCCGCGCCCGTGCGCCGCATGCGGTGCAGCAGCGTCGTGAGGATGCGGGCACCGGAGCAGCCCAGCGGGTGGCCCAGCGCGATCGCGCCGCCGCTCGCGTTGACCAGGTCGGGGTCGATGCCGAGTTCGTCCACGCACGCGAGGGCCTGCGCCGCGAACGCCTCGTTGAACTCGGCCTCCTGGATGTCGCCGACCGTCCAGTCGGCGCGGGCCAGCACCCTGCGGGTGGCGGGGACCGGCCCGATGCCCATCACGTCGGGGTGGACGCCGGCCGAGGCGCCGGCGACATAGCGGCCCAGGGACTCCAGGCCCAGTTCGTTCAGGGCCTCCTCGCTGACCAGGAGCAGTCCGGCGGCGCCGTCGTTCATCGGTGAGGCGTTGCCCGCCGTGACGCTGCCGCCCTCCTGGAACACCGGCTTCAGCCGGGCCAGCTTCTCGTACGAGGTGTCCTCGCGGATGCACTCGTCGCTGTCGACCAGCACGCCGTCGGGGCGCTCGACCGGCAGGAGTTCGTCGTCGAAGTGGCCGTTCTTGCGGGCGTCGGCGGCGCGTCGGTGGCTGCGCAGCGCGAACTCGTCCTGCCGCTCGCGCGGGATTCCGTGGCGCTGGGCGACCTCCTCGGCCGTCTCGCCCATGGAGAGCAGGCCGTGCAGGTCCTTCATCGCCGGGTTGACCAGGCGCCAGCCGAGCCGGGTGTCGGCGGTCTCGATGCGGTGGGGCAGCGCCTCGTCGG
This sequence comes from Streptomyces sp. NPDC006385, assembly GCF_040612485.1. Classification (NCBI taxonomy): domain Bacteria; kingdom Bacillati; phylum Actinomycetota; class Actinomycetes; order Kitasatosporales; family Streptomycetaceae; genus Streptomyces; species Streptomyces sp. NPDC006385. The sequence goes on along the minus strand of NZ_JBEXQG010000047.1, from coordinate 31,697 downwards.
GGCGGGGCAGGACGAAGGGCGCGCGGCTCATGGACTCGGAACCGCCGGCGAGCACGATGTCGGCCTCGCCCGCGGCGATGGTGCGGGCGGCGGCGGTGACGGCTTCGAGGCCGGAGGCGCACAGACGGTTGACCGTGGCGCCGGGGACCGACTCGGGCAGGCCGGCGAGCAGCGCGGCCATGCGGGCGACGTTGCGGTTGTCCTCGCCGGCCTGGTTGGCGGCGCCCCAGTAGACGTCGTCGATGCGGGCCGGGTCCAGCGCGGGCACGTCGGCGACGAGGCCGCGGATCACGGTCGCGGCGAGATCGTCGGGCCGTACCGACGACAGCGCTCCGCGCAGTTTGCCGATGGGGGTGCGGCGGGCGGCCGCGAAGTGAACGGGACGCACGACAGGTCTCCTGACCGGGCGGTATGGATCGGCACCGTCTTAATTAGCATCGCTAGTTTTGGACTATAGACCGAGGCACCGCGCCCTGGGAAGATCCCCGGGAACCGTCCACCGACGCAGCCGGAGGGGCCATGGGCGACACCCGCGAGCATGTACTCGACGGAAGCCGGGGGTCCGTCGTCGTACGCGAATGGCCCAACCGGCGCCCCCGGTACCTCGCGCTCGTGATCCACGGCTACGGAGAGCACGTCGGGCGGTACGCCGAGGTGGCGGAGGTCCTCGTGGCGCACGGGGCGTCGGTGTTCGGACCCGATCACGTCGGGCACGGCCGGTCGGCGGGTGAGCGCGTGGTGATCGAGGACTTCGAGGAGGTGGTCGCCGATGTGCACGCCGTCGCGGGACTGGCCAGGGCCACGCATCCGCGGGTGCCGGTCGTCCTGATCGGGCACTCCATGGGCGGCCTGATCGCGGCCCGCCACACGCAGCTCCACGGGGACGGGCTCGCCGCCCTGGTGCTGTCCGGGCCGGTGATCGGCGACTGGGAACTGCCCCGGCGGCTGCTCGCCCTGGACGAGATCCCCGACACCCCCGTCAGCCCGGCCGCCCTCTCCCGCGACCCGGAGGTGGGTGCGGCGTACGCGGCGGATCCGCTGGTCTGGCACGGTCCGATGAAACGGCCGACCGTGGAGGCGTTCGCCCGGATGCTGGACACCGTGTCCAAGGGCGGTGCCATCGGGCCCGTGCCACTGCTGTGGCTGCACGGCGACGACGACCGGCTGGTCCCGCTCACCGGCAGCCGCGTCGGCATCCAGGAGCTGCGCGGGGACGAGCTGACCGAGCGCGTCTATCCGGGAGCCCGGCACGAGGTGTTCCACGAGACGAACAAGGCGGAGGTGTTCGCGGACCTCATCCGCTTCCTGGACGGCGTGTTCACACTCCGAGACGCGTGACGTTTGCACCCGTTCCGCCGGGGCACCCGCGCCGACATCGACCAAGCCAGAAGGAGGAGCTCGATATGACCGTGGTCAAGAGCACGCTCCCCGAGCCGGCTCGCCGAGTCGCCGGGGACGCCCTGCAGAGCACTCTCGTCGATCTTCTCGGGCTCTCGTTGATCGGGAAGCAGGCGCACTGGAACATCGTGGGCCCGCGGTTCCGCTCGATCCATCTTCAGCTCGACGAGGTCGTGTCGTTGGCCCGTACGCACGCCGACACGGTCGCGGAGCGCTCCTCGGCGCTCGGCCTGCCGCCCGACGGCCGTCCGGAGACCATCGCCGCGGCCTACACGCTGCCCGGCCCCAAGGAGGGGTGGGTGCGCGACACGGAGGTCGTCCAGCTGATCGTGGACGCGTTGGGGACGGCCGTCGAGCGGCTGCGCGAACGCATCGACACGACCGCCGAGGCGGACCCGGTGACGCAGGACCTGCTGATCGGCATCACCAGCGACCTGGAGAAGCAGCGCTGGATGTTCGACGCCGAGAACTGGCCGCGCGACGAGTGACACGGCCGTACGCGAAGGCCACACGCCGTACGCCGAGAACCACCCGTCCGTACGCCGAGAACCGCACGCCGTACGCGAACACCCGCATTCGGAGAGAAGGGGCACACCGTGACCGACGCCCTCGAACTCGACGCGCTGTGGGAGAACTTCCACCGCGCGGTGAACATGACCTCGCAGGAACTGGCCGCCTGGCTGCGCGTCAGTGACGCCGGCGAGAACACCGAGCCGCTGCCGGACCAGGCCGGCACGGACACCGGGCAGCACGTCCTCGCCATCCTCCAGAAGCGCCGCACGGATCTCACGGACGACGACATCCAGGTGATGTACGACGTCGTGGACACCGTCACCGCCGAGGCGGACGTGGAGAACGAGCCCGAGCCCGAACAGACCCGCCGCAGGCATCAGTTGATGACGATCGGCCACGACCCGCTGAAGCCGTGAGCCGGGAGAAGGGCGCGTCATGAGCCGCGTCATGAGCAAGGACGAGCGCGTCGTGCAGGAGCTCGTGCGGGCGCACGGGAAGACGTTCGCCGAGGAGGCGGGCATCCCGCTGAAGGACACCCCGCAGCCGCTGTACCGGCTGCTGGTGCTGGCGCATCTGCTCAGCGCGCGGATCCGCGGCTCCATCGCCGTCGACAGTGCCCGCGAACTGTACGAGGCGGGGCTGCGCGATCCGCGCCGCATGGCCGCCGCCGACTGGCAGGAGCGGGTGGACGCCCTGGGCCGGGGCGGCTACCGGCGCTACGACGAGCGCACCGCGACCCAACTCGGCGACGGAGCCGAGCTGTTGAACGACCGGTGGGGCGGCGACCTGCGGCGGCTGCGGAAGGAGGCGGACGGCGACGTCGACGAACTGCGCCGCCTGCTGCGGGAGTTCCCCGGCATGGGACCGGCCGGCGCCGACATCTTCCTGCGCGAGGCCCAGCGGGTCTGGCCGGAAGTGGCGCCCTACCTGGACGACAAGGCGCTCTCGGGGGCGCGCCGACTCGGCCTGCCCGAGGACCCGGACCGGCTGGTCGACCTGGCCGCGGACACCGAACCGGCCGTGCTGGCCGCCGCGTTGGTGCGGGCCTCGCTCGACAAGGAGGTGGCCGAAGACAGCCTCCGCCGGGCCGCATGATCGTGACAGACTGCTCGCACAAACGCCGTACGCCGTCGTCGAGCAGAGGGAGACCCGCGTGACCGGGACCGAGCCGGCCGTACCGCGCATCGACACGAGCCGGCCGCATCCGGCGCGGGTGTACGACTGGTTCCTCGGCGGCAAGGACAACTACCCCGTCGACGAGGAGCTCGGGCGGCGGATCACCGCGCTGCAGGGGGACGCTCCGCGGCATGCGCGGGCCAACCGCCGGTTCATGGAACGGGCCACGCGCGCGATCGTCCAGGAGACGGGCATCCGCCAGTTCCTGGACATCGGTTCCGGCATCCCGACCGAGCCCAACCTGCATCAGATCGCCCAGTCCGCCGTCCCGGACGCGCGCGTGGTGTACGTCGACAACGACCCGATCGTGCTCGCCCACGCGGCGGCCCTGCTGCACGGCACCCCGGAGGGGATGACCGAGTATGTCCAGGTCGACGCGCGCGAGCCGGAGCTGATACTCGAAAGGGCCGCGTCCGTCCTCGACCTCGACCGGCCGGTCGCCCTGTCGCTGATCGCGCTCCTGCACTTCATCGCGGACGACGACGGCGCCCACGAGCTGGTGGACACGCTGGTGGGCGCGCTCGCCCCCGGCAGCTGTCTGGTGCTGTCGGCGATGACGGCGGACTTCGACCCGGAGAACGTCAACCGTGGCATCGCGGCCTACACGGCGAGCGGGGTGACGCTCGTGGCGCGTTCGCACACCGAAATGGGCCGGTTCTTCAAGGGACTTGAGCTGATGGAACCGGGGATCGTCTCCCTGTCGGACTGGCGCCCCGCGGCGGGCGGGGACGGGGAGAAGTTGGAGCCCGTGTCGCTGTACGGCGCGGTCGGTCTCAAGCGCTGACCCGCACCTCGCTCAGCCGAGCAACCACCCGCCGTCCACCGCGAGTTCGACGGCGTTCACCGACCGGTTGCGCAACAGGAAGTCCACCGCGTCCACGACGTCGGCCATCGTGGCGAGCCGCCCGGTGGGAGTTCTGGCGCGCAGTCCCGCCCGCACCTCCTCGGGTTTGCCCAGCCAGTAGGGGCTGTCGCCGACGACGCCGGGGTGCACCGCGTTGACCCGTACGGGCGCCAGCTCGACGGCGAGGGTGTTCACCAGGCCGCCCACGCCCGCGTTGACGGTCGCCACCGTCGTCGCCCCCACGTACGGGCGTTCCTTGGCCTGACCGCCGAACAGCACGATCGCGCTCTCGTCGTGCAGCCGTTCCCGCAGGGCGTGCACGACCTCGGTGTAACCGACGAGTTTGAGCGTGACCAGACGCAGGGCCGCCTCGATGTCGTAGTCGGTGACCCGGTTGTCGTCCCGGGCGATGCCCGCGATCACCAGGTGGTCGACGCGCCCGACGCCGGCCAGCGCGGCGGCGATCTCCCTGGGGCGCGAGAGGTCGAGGGGGATGCCTTCAAGGGCGCCGACCTCGGTGGCCACCGAGTCGGCGCGATCCGCGCTCCGGCCGGTGAGGACCACCTGGTCGCCCCGCTCCACGCGGAAGCGGGCGAACTCGCGGCCGATCCCGGACGTCCCGCCCACGACGAGCACACTGCTCATGACCCCAGGGCCTCCCTCAGGTACTCCCAGTCCCGGGTGAACCGGTAGGAGTGGCGCGACGGCGGCTGCGGCGCCTGGGTCTCCAGCCAACGCAACGGCCCCTGACCGGCGTTGGCGAAGCCGTGCACGCAACCGGCGCCCGCCCAGGCGCAGTCGCCGGGACCCAGCCGGTACCGTTCGCCGTCGAACACCGCGTCCGCCTGCCCTTCGAGGAACAGGTACGTCTCCTCGAAGGGGTGATCGTGCGTGCCGGCGACGCCGTCCGGCGCGTACCGCACCATGAACATGGTGGAGGCGACCGCGCCGAGGTCGCCGTCGACCATCATCTTCACGGTGATCCCGCTGTACACGAGCAGCGCGGTCCGCATGCTCGCCGACACCGCGAGCAGCTCCTGCGCCTGCTTGCCGGGATCCATCTGCACGGGCTCGAAGTGGCCGAACGACCGGGTGCGCGGGTCGCGGACATCGATGCGGACGGGGTCGCGCTCGGGCAGCGCGGGCACCGGCTGGGTGTCGTACCCGTAGCGGGCCCGCGGCACCGGGGCGAGCATGTCGGCCCAGCGGCCGGCGCTGTCCCCGGCGCCGCGCCAGGCGTGCGGGACGCCGGTGGGGAGCAGGCCGTAGTCGCCCTCTTCGAGAAGGTACGACCCTTCGGGCACATCGAGGATCACAGCCCCGTAGAGCACATGGAAGCTCTCCTCGTACGAGTGCACATGGGCCGCTACCCGGCCGTCGGGCCGTATCCCGCACAGGCCGAAGCCGGTGTGCACGCTGCCCTCGTCCTCGCCGACCAACGTCCGCCGCCGGTACCCGAGTCCGTCGTACGGCGGCTCAGGGGCGTCGGCGGTCCGGCGCACCAGGTGTCGGGTCATGCCGCGCTCCTCGCCTCCTTCGCCGCGAGCAGCCGGTCGCGGGACTCCTCGACCAGGCGCCGGGCGCGGTCGAGGTCGGCCGTCAGTCTGCCGTCGCGCTTGCGGATGACACCGTCGACGATGACGGTGTCGACGTTGGAGACGTCGGCCGAGAGCGTCACCGCGGCGGCCGCGTCGTGCACCGGGGCGACATTCAGCGCGGTGGCGTCGATCGCCACGACGTCGGCGCGCTTGCCGGGAGTCAGCGAGCCGGTGCGGTCCTCGACGCCCGCGACGTGTGCGCCGTTGCGTGTGGCGATCTCCAGCATCTGACGTGCCGTCAGCATCGTGTCCGGCACGGGCAGGTTGGCCTTCCAGCAGTCGGCGTTGACCCGGGCGCGCTCGGCGCCGAAGGCCGCGCGGATCTGGGTGAACATGTCGCCGGGCACGGTGGTGACGACATCGATGCTCAGGGACGGCCGCAGCCCGTACTCGATGGCCTTCATCACGGGCGGCCAGCCGTGCCCCATCTGCGCCTCGACCTGCGGCGCGATCGAGACCGTGCCGCCGCTGTCGGCGACCATCCGCCACTCGTCCTCGTGGAGGTAGCAGCAGTGGACGTAGGTGGTGTCGGGGCCGAGCAGACCGAGGTCGTCCAGCTGCTTGACCATGCCGAAGCGACCGGCGAGCCGCCCCATCGCCACGTGCACGGTGACCGGGATGCCGAGCTCGCGGGCGAGGGCCCATTCGGCGGTGACGACGTCGTGGGTGCAGAAGCCGGGGCCGCGGGTGGCGAGGGCCATGGTCAGCAGGCCGCTGTCGGAGGAGAAGTAGGTGTCGCGGATCCGGCGTACGTCGTCGCCGGGGACGGCGATCTTGCTGTCGAACCAGTAGTCGGCGAGCGAGGTGTTGGCACTGCCGTACGCGTACTGGGCGCGGATGCCGGTCTCCGTGAGCGCCTGGATCGCCGCGTCCGGGTGTTCGGGCGTGTTGTTGATGTGGGACCAGTCGACGAGGGTCGTGATGCCGGCGTTCAGGCACTCCAGGGAGCCGGCGAGGTTGCCCGCGTACACGTCCTCGGGGGTGTACAGCGGGGCGAAGGTGTCGAGGATGTCGACGAAGTAGTCGTCCAGGGTGGCGTCGGGGGCGACATTGCGGATCGGCGCCTCCCAGGTGTGCCGGTGGGTGTCCACGAAGCCGGGGATCACGATACGGCCGGTCATGTCGAGCACCTCGGCGTCGGCGCCGATCTCCCGGTCCACCGCCGCGATCCGGCCGTCCTCGATGAGGACGTCGCCCTCGGGCAGGTCCCCGACGCCGGGGTCCATCGACAGCACGTGACCGCCGCGCAGGAGTATCCGATTGGTCATCGCCCTTCCTCCCTTGGGGTGTTCAGTAGGCGGCGAGGCCGCGTACGGCCGCCAGGACCTTCTCGACGGTGGGGATCACCCGCTCCTCCAGCGCGTCGGCGAACGGCAGCGGGACGCACTCCCCCGCCACCCGCCTGACCGGCGCGTCCAGCAGGCCGAAGCCCTCGTCGGCGACTGCCGAGACGAGGGTGCCGCCCCAGCCGCCCTGGTACGGGTTCTCCTCCACGGCGACGAGCCGGGAGGTCCGGCCGAGCGAGGCGAGCACGGTGCTCACGTCCAACGGCACCAGGCAGCGCAGATCGACGACCTCGGCCTCGATGCCATCCTCGCCGGACAGCACCTCGGCGGCCGTCAGCGCGAGCGGCACCATCGAGGCGAGGGCCACGAGGGTGACGTCGGCGCCCTCGCGGACGACGGCGGCGCGGCCCAGCTCGACGACGTGATCCGGCGGTGGGGGCGTGCCCTTGGTGGCGAGCAGCCCCTTGTGCTCGAAGAAGACCACCGGGTCGTCGCTGCGGATCGCCGCCGCCATCATGCCGATCACGTCGGCGGGTGTCGCCGGCGCGGCGATCTTCAGTCCGGGCACGGTGAACGCCCAGTTCTCGGTGGACTGGGAGTGCTGCGCGCCGAAGCCGAGCCCGCCGCCGTTGGCGGTGCGCACGACGAGCGGGACGGTGACCTGGCCGCCGGTCATGTACCGCACCTTGGGGATCTCGTTGGCGAGGTAGTCCCAGCAGCAGGCCAGGAAGTCGGAGAACATGACCTCGGCGACGGGCCGCATCCCGGTCATCGCGGCGCCCATCGCCGCGCCCACGATGGCCTGCTCGGAGATCGGCGTGTCCCACACCCGCTCGGGCCCGAACTCCTTGAGGAGTCCGGCGGTCGTCTTGAACACCCCGCCCGCCTCGCCGATGTCCTCGCCCAGGCACACCACGGTCGGATCGCGCCGCATCTCCCGCGCGATGCCCTCGGCGACCGCCTCCCGGTAGGTGATCACGTCCGCCACGCCGCACCTCCGTCCGCCCATACGTCGGTCAGCGCCTCGTCCGGATCGGGCGGCGGGGCGGCCTTCGCGGCCTCGATCGCCCTCGCCACCAGGGCACTCGCGCGCTCGTCGGCCTCGTTGATCGTCTCCGGCGCCGCCCCCAGCCCGACGAGCCGGTCGCGCGCCAGGTCCAACGGGTCGTGCCTGAGCCACCGTTCGACCTCCTCGGCCGGTCGGTAGGTGGCCGCGTCGGCGCGACTGTGCCCGAAGTGCCGGTACGTCCGCGCCTCCAGCAGCGCGGGCCCGTCTCCCGCCCGCGCGCGCCCCGCGAGGCGGGCCACGGTCTCGTGGACGGCGACGACGTCGTTGCCGTCCACCACCTCGCCCGGGATGCCGTACGCGGGTGCCCGGTCGGCGGCGGGCCGGGCCACGGCCGTGACGGCGGCGATCGGCGTGTACTCCATGTACAGGTTGTTCTCGCAGACGAACAGCGCCGGCAGCTTCCATACGGCGGCCAGGTTGAGCGTCTCGTGGAAGGCGCCGATGTTGGTGGCGCCGTCCCCGAAGAAGGCGACCGCGACCTGGTCGGTGCCGCGCAGCCGGGCCGACCAGGCGGCACCGGCCGCCATCGGGAGGTGGGCGCCGACGATGGCGTAGGAACCGAGCATGCCGGTGGACGCCTTGGTCAGGTGCATGGAGCCGCCCTTGGCCCCGCACAACCCGGTTGCCCGGCTCATCAGCTCGGCGAGGCACTCCTCGGGGGTCGCGCCCCGGGCCAGCGCGTGATGGTGGCCCCGGTAGGTGGCGAAGACGTAGTCGTCGGGGCGCAGGGCGGCGCTCGCGCCGACGGCGATGGCCTCCTGCCCGGCGGCGAGGTGGGTGGTGCCCTTGACGAGGCCCTGGAGGAACAGGTCGTGGGCGGCCTTCTCCGTACGGCGGATGACGGCCATCTGCTCGTAGGCGGCGAGGAGTTCGGCCCGGTCCATCAGCGCGTCCCGTCGCCGTGCGGGGTGTTGAGGTGGGACTGCGACTCGCGGCGGGTGTTCAGCTCGCCGCCCACGGTCCAGTACTTGCGGCCGGCCACGAGCAGTTCCTCGGCGGGGAACTTGGTGATGACCTCGCAGCCGTCGGCGGTGACGACCAGCTCCTCCTCGATACGGGCGGCGGACCAGCCGTCGGCGGCGGGCCAGTAGGTCTCCAGGGCGAACACCATGCCCTCTTCGAGGACCTCGGGGTGGTCGAGGGAGACCAGTCGGCTGAAGATCGGCTTCTCCCAGATCGACAGGCCGACGCCGTGGCCGTACTGGAGGGCGAAGGCGGCGGTCTCGTCGGCGAAGCCGAACTCCTCGGCGCGCGGCCAGACCTGGACGATGTCGGCGGTGGTGGCACCGGGTCGGACGAGGGCGATCGCCTGGTCCATGTACTCCCGGCAGCGGACGTACGCGTCGCGCTGGGCGCGGGAGGCGCTGCCGACGGCGAAGGTGCGGTAGTAGCAGGTGCGGTAGCCGAGGTGGCTGTGCAGGATGTCGAAGAAGGCGGGGTCGCCGGGCCGGATCAGGCGGTCGCTGTAGACGTGCGGGTGGGGTGAACAGCGCTCGCCGGAGATCGCGTTGACGCCCTCGACGTACTCGCTGCCGAGGTCGTACAGGACCTTGCTGACGACACCGACGCACTCGTTCTCGCGCACGCCGGGGCGCAGATGTCCGTACAGCTCCTCGTACGCGGCGTCCACCATCGCGCACGCCTGCGTGAGCAGGGAGATCTCGTCCGGCGACTTGATGCGGCGGGCCTCCAGGAAGACCTGCTGTCCGTCGACGACGTCGATGCCCTCGGCGCGCAGGGCGGTGAGGACCGGCATCTCGGCGACGTCGATGCCGAGCGGCTCGCCTGCCAGGCCGTGGTCGCGCAGCTCGGTGGCGATCTTGGCGGCGACGTCCTGGGCGATGCCGGCGTCCGGGTGGAAGGCGCCGCGCAGCGTGGAGATGCCGGCGCGGGCACCGGTGGGCGGGCCGCCCTCCTTGCCGTCGCTGTAGTCGAGCCACGGGTTGTAGAGCTGGTGGTGGCGGGCGGCGGAGCCGAAGTCCCAGACGATCGGTTCGCCGCCGCGCACGAGCAGGGCGAAGCGGATCAGCTTGTCCATCGCCCAGGTGCCGATGTGCGTGGCCGTCATGTAGCGGATGTTGGCGAAGTCGAAGCTGAGGAGCGCGCCGAGCTCGGAGCGGTTCAGGGTCTCGTCGAGGCGGGCCAGCCGCTGCTCGCGCAGCCTGTCCAGGTCGACGCGTTCTTCCCAGTCGACGGCGTTGGGTCCGAATGTGCGGATCGCCATGGCGACCACCCCCGCTTGGGAGTCAACGACCGTGTCCGGCGGGTGTCAAGTGTCACTGAACGACATCGGGGGACACGAACCAGATACCGATGGCCGGTACGGCACCATCATTGCGGTAGCGGTGCGGGGTCGTCGACTCGAAGCAGACCGCGTCGCCCGGACGCAGCGTGTACTCGTCGAAACCGAGCGTGAGGACCAGCTCGCCCGAGGTCAGGTAGCCGTACTCGGTGCCCGAGTGACGCATGAGGCCGCCCGAGCTGGAGGAGGCGCCGCCGGGCCGGTAGGTCACCTGGAGGAAGTCGACGTCCGTGCCGGGAACATGGCCGAGACGCTCCCACACGACCCCTGAGTCCAACTCCAGCACCTCCCGCTCGTCCGGCGTGACCAGGGGGCCGATGCGGCGGTGGGGGTCGGCGGCGACGGCGGCCAGGGCGTGCGACGCGGCGCCGGGCGTCGCGTGCGGTCCGGGGAGTTCCGTGTCGCCCCCGCCCGCGTCGAAGATCGATTCGACGGAGATGCCGAGGGCGGTCGTGATGGCGTACAGGGTGCTGACCGAGGGCTGGCTCTTGCCGTTCTCGATCTGCGAGATGAGGCTCGCCGAGACGCCGATCTCGCGGGCGAGCGCCCGCAGGCTCGTCCCGCGCTCCAGGCGTGCCCGCCGGATGCGCGCACCGACGGGCGGAACGGCGGCGGGAGGCATGGGTGGCTCCTCTCGGCGGACCGGGGCGAGGGACACGGATGGCGTTCGCTCTCATTGAACAGTGCTCAGCGCACAGTGAGGGGGCTTCGGCGGTATCGATGCCGCGAACCCGTCCGTCGCACGCCCGAACGAGGTGCCCTCGGCGAGCAGCGGCGAGACCGCCGCGTGGTGGGGCCGGACGCGAGGCCGTGCCTGCCGGGGATCGGCCGAACGGCCGAGGGGGCGGCGCTGATGCCGGTCTTCTGGCCGAGGCGCGCGCCCGGCGGTGCGGGCGAGGGTGGTCCGCATCCTCACCACGGACATCAGGAGCACCCGATGCAGCGCAGCAAGTTCCTCGTCGGCGTCGTCGGCGGCGTGACCGCCGTCGTAGCGCTGGGCGGTCTCGGCACCCATCTGCTCTCCGGCACCGAGTCGACCAGCGGCCTGGACGGGCACACCACGGCGTCGGTGGGCGGCCACCGGGCGCTCGCGGCCGGCGTCGTCGCGAGCCGCACCGAGAGCAGGTACCACCCGCTGCCCTGGGTCGGCGACGAGCTCTCCGGCGTCACCTGCCCGACCGGTCTCAAGGCCGTGGCCGGCGCGAGCATCACCTGCACCGGCAGGAAGGGCGACGGCGAGACGGTCGGCATCCCCGTCCGGGTGACCAAGGCCGACGCCGGGAGCGTCACCTGGACGTTCGAGCGTTGAGAAGGGGCGACGACGTATCTTGAGCGCAGGCCCGTGCCGCTTCGAGGCACCGTCGCATCGCAGTCGGCCTTCCCCGACCGCGCAGGGGCCGTCCGTCCGTGAACCCCGTAAGGCATGATCGAGCCATGACCCTCCCCGCCCCGCCCGGTGCGCCCATCCGCGTTCTCATCGCCGACGACCAGGAGATGGTCCGCACCGGCTTCCGCTTCTTCCTCGACGCCCAGCCGGACATCACCGTGGTCGCGGAGGCCGCGGACGGCGAGGAGGCGGTGGCGCTGGCACGGCGGGAGCGGCCGGACGTGTGTCTGCTGGACATCCGGATGCCGAAACTGGACGGACTGGCGGCGACCCGGCTGCTGGCGGGGCCCGAGGTGGCCGACCCGATGCGGGTGGTCGTGGTGACCACCTTCGACCTCGACGCGTACGTGTACGGCGCGCTGCGCGGCGGCGCGTGCGGGTTCCTGCTGAAGGACTCGGGACCGACCCTGCTCGCCGAGGCGGTGCGGGCCGCGGCGGCCGGCGACTCGCTGGTCTCGCCGTCGGTCACGGTACGCCTGCTCAAGCACGTCACGGCCCCGCAGACCGAGTCCGCCGGCGCTGCCCCGGTGCGGCCCGCCCCGCTCTCGGAGCCGCTCACGGACCGGGAGCGCGACGTCGTCCGCCTGGTCGCCCTCGGCCGTACGAACGCCGAGATCGCCGCCGAGCTGTACGTCTCCCTGTCCACGGTCAAGACGCACCTGTCCAGCGTCCAGGTCAAGCTGGCGGCACGCAACCGCGTCGAGATCGCGGCCTGGGCCTGGCAGCACGGGCTCGCACAGTCCAGCGCCTGAGGCGTCCGGATCCCGGGCGGGCTCACTCGAACGGTCCGGTGCCACTGGTGGGCCGTCGGTTCCGGTGGTGCGCTGAGGACACGCGTCACGTTCTCAGGAGGCACTTGCGATGACCCGTCGTCCGACCCGACTCGCCCGCGCACTCTCCTCGGCCCTGGCGGCAGGCGCGCTGTTGACCACCGCGGCCTGCTCGGAGGACGGCGCGGACAAGGACGGCTCACGGGCCGCGGGCGTCACCGCGTCCCCCGTCGCCAAGAAGCGGCAGACCCCCTCCCCCGCGGCCCCCCTCACCGAGGCCGGCGCGCGGACCGCGCTGATCACCGCGGCGGACATCGAGGACGACTGGACGCAGGTCAAGGACACCGAGGCCGAGAACTGGCACGACAGCCTGCTCATCGGCACGGTCGACGTCTCCGACTTCCTCAGCGCCAAGGCCGGTGCCACCGACTGTCAGCGGCTTCTCGACTCCCTCTTCGACGACGACCTGCTGGGCAGGCCGTCGGGAGCGTCCGCGCTGCGCGGCTTCACCCAGGACGAGTCGCGGCTGCTGTACCAGGTGGCCTCCTACGACCGCACCGACCCGCAGGACTCCCTGAACTGGATGGCGACCCTGCCACAGACGTGCGACCAGTTCACCGTGACCGAGGACGGCGACGAGCGCACCGTCCAGGTCATCGAGACCTCACTGCCCGAGGTCGGCGACGCCCGTGAGGGTCTGCGTGTGACGGTGCGGGGCACGACCGGCGGGGAGGCGGCCACGCTGACGCTGGACGTCGCCGCCGTACGGGTCGGCAACGACGCGATCACCGTCACGGCGGGCGGGCTGGACGGGGACGAGCACGACTCCGTGGAGCAGGCGGTCAGGCTCGGCACCCAGCGCCTCAAGGACGTACTGGCCGGGAAGACGCCCGCCTCGACCCCCAACGCGATCGAGTAGCGCGGCCGACGACCGCACGCCCGCAGCCCTGCCCGCTCTGCCCATTCCCGGGACAACGTGATCAACGGAGCGGCACAATGGCGGCGACGGCCGGTTTCGGTCGTTCGTGCGAGGAGAGGACGAGTCGTGAGTGATGGCCACACCCCGTCGGGCGGGTCGGCGAAGCTGAACACCGGTGTGGCGCACAACGCGCGCGTGTGGAACTACTGGATCGGCGGCAAGGACAACTACGAGGTCGACCAGCGGGTCGGCGAGCATGTCGCCGGGATGTTCCCGATCATCCGGGACATCGCCCGCGCGGACCGCGACTTCCTGGGCCGGGCCGTGCGGTTCGTGGCCGAGGAGCGGGGCGTGCGCCAGTTCCTGGACATCGGCACCGGGCTGCCGACGGCGGAGAACACCCACGAGATAGCGCAGCGGGTCGCGCCCGACTCGCGGATCGTGTACGTCGACAACGACCCGATCGTGCTCGTGCACGCCCGGACGCTGCTGACCGGCACCCGCGAGGGCGTCACCGCCTACATCGACGCCGACGTCCACGACCCGGACGCCATCGTGGAACGTGCCGCGCAGACCCTGGACTTCGGCAAGCCGGTCGCGGTGATGATGCTGGGCATCCTCAACTTCGTGCTGGACCACGACCAGGCCCGCGCGATCGTGCGGCGTGTCCTGGCCGCGGTGCCCTCCGGCAGCCACCTGGTGCTGACGCACCCGACCTTCGACTCCGCACTCGGCGGCGAGGGCCAGATCCCGGCGATGAAGTTCTGGAACGAGAACGCCACCCCGCCGATCACCGCCCGCAGCGGCACGGACATCGCCGCGTTCTTCGAGGGTCTGGAGCTGGTGGAGCCGGGCATGGTGTCCTGCTCGCAGTGGCACGCCCCGGGTACCCCCGCCCCCGTGCCGCAGTACGGCGCGGTGGCCGTGAAACCCTGACGGCCGCCTGGCGGAGCTGTCCGGGCGGCCCGGCCGGGCACCCCGCCCCGACCCCCGTCAGCACCGCGAATGAGCGTTCGCAATTCCCGGAAAGTATGATCAAGCAATGTCTGACATGACCGAAACCACGCCCGGCTGGCTGACCAGCGACGAGCTGGAGCAGGCACGCGCCCGCATGCCGATCCTGTACGTCGAAGCCGTACCCGTGCGCGTCGACGACAGCGGCGAGGTCACCAGCATCGGCCTCCTGCTGCGCATAGGACCGGACGGGACGGTCAGCCGGACCCTGGTGTCCGGCCGCGTGATGCACCACGAGCGGGTCCGCGACGCCCTCCTGCGCCACCTGGAGAAGGACCTGGGCCCGGTGGCGCTCCCCCGGGTCCCGACCTCCCTGCAGCCGTTCACGGTCGCGGAGTACTTCCCGACCCAGGGCATCACGCCCTACCACGATCCGCGCCAGCACGCGGTCTCCCTCGCCTACGTCGTCCCGGTCACCGGCGACTGCCGCCCCCGTCAGGACGCCCTCGACCTGGTCTGGTTCAGCCCTCAGGAGGCGCTGTCCCCGGCGGTGCAGAGCGAGATGCCGGGCGGGCACGGGGTGCTGCTGAAGCAGGCGATGGCGCATGTGGGGTGCGTGGTCTGACGGCCGAGGGGGGCTGCGGGTCTTGACCGTCGTCGTGGTCGGCGCCGGGATCGTCGGCGCGTCCGTGGCGTATCACCTGGCGCGCCGCGGGGCGCGGGTGACCCTGGTCGACCGGGAGGCCGCACCGGCGGCCGGGGTGACCGGTGGCTCCTTCGCGTGGATCGGCGGCTGCGGCGGCGACTGGCCCGGTGGCGCCGAGGACCTGCGTGGTTCGGTGCTGGCGGACCATCGGCGCCTGGAGGCCGAACTGCCGGAGGTCGAGGTGCGCTGGAGCGGTTCGTTGACGTGGGGCGGCGCTCCGGTGGGATCCGGTCCTGGCGAGGGCCGGTATCGGCTGGGAGCCGCGGAGATCGGGGCACTCGAACCCGGGCTGCGCGCGCCTCCCGACGGGGCCGTGCACACGCCCTCGGACGGCGGGGTGGATCCCGTGGCGGTCACGGGCGCGCTGGTACGAGCCGCTGCGGCGCTGGGCGCGCGGGTGGTGCCGGGTGCGGCCGGAGTGGCTCTGGACCTGGCCGATGGGCGGGTCACCGGGGTGACCTCGTCGGCGGGGTTCCATCCGGCGTCGACCGTGGTGCTGGCGGCCGGTACCGGGGTCCCGGAGCTGGTCGCGCCGCTGGGCGTGGAGTTGCCGATCCAAGCCTCTCCCGCCTGCCTGGTGCGGCTCACGGCGCCGCCCGGGCTGGTGCGCACGATCGTTGCCGGGCCGGACTTCGAGGTGCGGGAAGTGCGGGCGGGGCAGTTGCTGATGACGCTGCCCCGGGCGGTCTCCGGGGAGACCGCCCTGCGTCGCCTGCGAGCGGCCTTCCACGGGGCGGACGGATGCCGCGTCCTGGATTCCCGCGTCAGCGCCCGCCCGATACCGGTCGGCGGACCCTTGCTGGGTCCTCTCACCCCGGACGGGTCCGTGTACGTGGCCGTCCTGCACTCGGCGGTCACCCTGGCGCCCACGGTCGGACGGCTGGTCGCACAGGAAATCGTCACGGGTGAGGCCGCCGAGGAACTGCGCCGCTGCCGGCCGAGGCGTGGCCTGCCCCGGTGAGGCGGGCGGCGCGGCGGGCCGCGGTGGGGCGCATGCCTGGGCGGCGTGGCCCGCACCGCGGTCTCGTCGGGTCGGTTGCGGTCAGCCGGGCGTGATGCGGCCCCGCCAGGCTCCGGACTCACTGCCTCGGTGCTCGATGTAGTCCTTGAAGCGCCGCATGTCGCCCTTGACGCGCCGGTCGATCGTTCCCATCATGTCCGCGGTCTTCTCCGCGGCTCCGCTCGGTTCGACATCCATCACGAGTTCCACCCGGGTGTGGGTGTCGTCCACGCGCTGGAAGCGGACCATGCCCTTCTGCTGGGTGTCGCCGCTGGTGGTGCGCCAGGTAATCCGCTCGTCAGGGAGCTGGTCGACGATCTCGGTGTCGAACTCCCGCCGTACTCCGCCGATCTTGGTGGTCCAGTGGTTGTGGCGGTCGTCGATCTGGGTGACCTCCTCGACGCCTTCCATGAAGTTCGGGAACTCCTCGAACTGCGTCCACTGGTTGTAGGCGGTGCGGACCGGAACCTCGACTTCCACTGCTTCCTTGACGGTGCTCATATCGGACCTCCTTTCCCGCTGCGGCGAGTACCCAGGAGTCGTCCGGCTACAAGTGCTGATCACCATTGCGCGATGACCAGCCGGTCGGCGGTGTGGACGCCGTGCTCGGCGGCCACCGTGGCCCTGCCGCCCGAAGACGTCACGACCGGAGTCGGCGGCCGGTCTCTCCCTCAGTTCGCGCGCGCGGAGCAGCGGCGGCACGCAGGCGGGATCCTCGAAGGCCGCGAGGTGGTAGGCGGCCGCGACACCGTTTCAGGGGCGCGACCGCTCAGCCGCGAAGGCGGGACATCGTCGGGTCGAACAGCGGCTCCTCCGCCACGACCGCCTCGACGCGCTCGTCGAAGTAGCCGATGTGCAACCTGGTTCCAGGGGCCGTGAGTTCCGTCGGCAGCCACGCGTAGGCGATGCCCTTGCCGATCGTGTACCCGTAGGCGGCACTGGTGACGTAACCGACCGAGCGGTCCCCGTCGTAGACCGGCTCCTTGCCCATGACGACCGACCGCGGGTCGTCGATCGTGAGGCAGGTCAGCTTCCGCCGTACGGCGGCCCTGCGGCGCTCCAGCGCGGCCTTGCCGATGAAGTCGCCCTTGTCGGGCTTGACGGCGAAGCCGACGCCGGCCTCGTAGGGGTCGTGCTCGTAGGTCATGTCGGTGCCGAAGGAGCGGTATCCCTTCTCCAGGCGGAGGCTGTTGAAGGCGCCGCGGCCGGCGAGGATCCCGCCGAGCGGCCGGGCCGCCTGCCACAGGGTGTCCCAGAGGTTGCGGCCGAGGTCGGCGGTGGTGTAGAGCTCCCAGCCGAGTTCGCCGACGTACGACAGCCGCATCGCTGTCACGGGGACGGAGCCGATGTGGGCGGGCTTGGCGCGGAAGTACTTGAGTCCGTCGTCGGAGAAGTCCTCGTCCGTCAGCGGCTGGAGGACCTTGCGGGCCAGCGGGCCCCACAGGCCGACGCAGCAGGTGCCGGGGGTGAGGTCGCGGACCTGGACGGTGCCGTCGGCGGGCAGGTGGCGGGTGAGCCAGTCGAGGTCGAGGTTGCCGTTGGCGCCGACCTGGAAGCGGTCCCGGGCGAGGCGGGCGACGGTGATGTCGCTGCGGATGCCGCCGTCGTGGCCGAGGAGCAGGGTGTACGTCACCGAGCCGACGGACTTGGCGACCTTGCCGGTGGCCATCCGCTCCAGGAAGTCGGCGGCTCCGGGGCCGCTCACCTCCAGGCGCTTGAGGGCCGTCATGTCGTACAGGGCGACGGTCTCGCGGGTGACCTGGGCCTCGGCGCCGACGATGGGTGACCAGTACCGCGCGGCCCAGTCGTTGGGGGTCGGGATGGAACGGCCTTCCAGCAGGCCCGCGTTGGCCTCGTACCACTGCGGGCGCTCCCAGCCGTTCGCCTCCAGGAAGAAGGCACCGTGCTCCCGCTGACGGGCGTGGAAGGGGCTCGTGCGGATCGGGCGCGGCTCTCCGGACGGCTGGAGCGGGTGGAGGATGTCGTAGACCTCGACGAAGTTCTGGCAGTCGCGGGCCAGGACGTACTCCGGGGTCAGCTGGTGCGGCTCGAAGCGGTTGACGTCGCACTCGTGCAGGTCGAAGGAGGAGCAGTGGCCGTCGACCAGCCATTCGGCCATCGCCCGGCCCACGCCCGCGGAGTGGGTGACCCACACGGCCTCGGCGACCCAGAAGCCCTTGACGTCCGGGGACTCGCCGAGCAGCGGGAAGGTGTCGGTGGTGAAGGAGAACAGGCCGTTGATGCCCTCCTCGATCTTGGCCTCCCGCGTGGCGGGGAGCAGGGACTGGGTCTCGCTCCAGGCGTCCGCGAAGTCCTCCTCCGTGAACTTCAGCACCGAGGGCATCTGGTCCGCCTCGTCGACGGAGAGGATGTCGTCGGCCGAGAGGGGCATCGGGCGGTGGCCGTAGGAGCCGATGCCGATGCCGTCGTAGCGGTCGCGGTAGTAGAGGTCGGCGTCCTGGTGGCGCAGGATCGGGCGGACGGCCTCCTCGGTCTGGCCGGCGAGGGCCGGTACGGGCCCGGTCCAGGCGAGTTGGTGGGCGAGCGGGGTGAGCGGGAGCTTCATGCCGACCATGCGGGCGATCCTGGGGCCCCAGATGCCGGCGCAGCACACGACGATGTCGGCGGGGATCTCGCCCTGGTCGGTGACGACGCCGGTCACCCTGGCCTCGCTCTGCCGTACGTCGAGGACCTCGTGGCGGGCCAGGAAGCGCACACCGCGCTCGGTGGCCCGGCGGATCTGTGCCTCGACGGCGAGCACGGCCTTGGCGAGGCCGTCGGTCGGGACGAGGAGGCCGCCGAGGACCTTGTCGCGGTTGACCAGGGGGTGCCGCTCGACGCACTCGTCGGTGTCCAGCAGACGGGCCTCGATGCCCCAGGCGGTGATCCAGCCGTGGCGGCGGCGCAGTTCGGCGAGGCGCTCGGGGGTGGTGGCCACTTCGAGGCCGCCGACCTGGAGGAAGCAGGGCCGGCCGTCGACGTCGAGGGAGCGGAACTTCTCGACGGTGTAGCGGGCCAGCTCGGTCATGGTCTTGGAGGAGTTCGTCTGGAAGACCAGGCCCGGGGCGTGCGAGGAGGAGCCCCCGGTGGCGGGGAGCGGGCCCTGGTCGACCACGGTCACCTCGGTCCAGCCGCGCGCGGAGATCTCGTCCGCGAGTGCCGCGCCCACGACGCCCGCTCCGATGATGACCACTCGGGGTCCCGCCATCGCCGCACCTCCGGTCCAGTTGCTTTTTACGCAACGTGATTCAGGTTGCGCAACTCAATGTGCCTGTGGCGCAGATGGGTGTCAAGAGGGTCGGTGACGTCGGAGAACGGCCCGGAAAAGGGCAATGCCCGGTGGGCGGCGCGCGTCCGTGCGCACCGCCCACCGGGCCTGTGTGAGGCGCCTACTTGAGCCAGGCGTCCACCTTGTCGCGGTTGGCCTCGACCCACTTCTTCGCCGCCGCCTCCGACGTCATCTTGTCGACCGCGATGTACTTGGCCACGGTGTTCTGGTCGTCGTTCGTCCAGGTGAAGTTCTTCACCAGGTCGTACGCCGGGCTGCCCGACTCGGCGAACTTCGCGCTGACGATCTTGTCGAGGTCGTAGACGGGATAGTCGCAGGCGACCTTCTCGGCATCGGCGTCACAGCCGGTCTTGTACTCCGGCAGCGCGACCTTGACCAACGGCACCTCGGACATGAACCACTGCGGCTCGTAGAAGTAGCCGATCACCCACTCCTTGTTCTTCTCCGCCTTGCGGAACGCCTGGATGAGCGCGGTCTCGCTGCCCGCGTACACCACCTTGAAGTCCAGCTTCAGGTTCTTCACCAGTGCCTCGTCGTTGGTGACGAACGACGGGTCGCCGTCGAGGAGTTGGCCCTTGCCGCCCGACTCGGAGGTCTGGAACCTGTCGGCGTACTTGTCGAGGTTCTTCCAGTCGGTGATGTCCGGGTGCGCCTTCGCCAGCCACGGCGGCACGTACCAGCCGATCAGGCCCTTGTTGCCGGTCTCACCGGCCTCCACAGCGGTCTTCTGGTCGGTGATGTACTTCTTCTTCAGATCGTCGTGACCCCAGTTCTCGACGATCGCGTCGACCTCGCCCGTCCCGAAGCCCTGCCAGGCGATCTCCTCCTTCAGGTCCTTCTTCGTGACCGTACAGCCGAGGTCGTGCTCCGCGACGTACGCGACGACCGCCGCGTTCGCCTCATAGCCCACCCACGGGTTGACGGCGAGGTTGAAGGTGCCGCACGTGCCGGAGCCGCCCGCGCCGTCCGCGCCCGAGGAGTCCTCACCGACCTTCGCGCCGCCGCAGGCGGTGAGGGCGAGACCGAGAACGGCCAGGCCGGCGGCGCCGGCTCTCCACTGTCGTACCTGAGTTGCCATGGGTCAGTGCTCCTTACGCGCTCACACGCCGCGCCGCTGCCTGAGTGATCCGGTCGAACATGACGCCGAGAAGGACGATGGCGAGCCCCGCCGCGAGGCCCTTCCCGTACAGCTGCCCCTGGGAGAATCCGGCCACGACGTCGTAACCGAGGGCGCCCGCGCCCACCAGGCCGCCCACCACGACCATCGACAGCACATAGATCAGGCCCTGGTTGGTCGCGAGCGTCAGGGCACCGCGTGCCATGGGCAGTTGGACCTTGGTGATGATCTGCCAGGTGCCGCACCCGGCGGACGTGGCCGCCTCGACGGTGGTCTCCGGCACGGACCGGACCCCGTCCGCGATGATCTTGATGGCGACCGGTGCCGCGTAGACGATCGCGGCGACGATGGCCGTGAAGCGGGTCGCGCCGAACAGCGCGAGGAACGGCACGAGATAGACGAACGGCGGCATGACCTGCGCCGCGTCCAGGGTGGGACGCACCACCCGGTCCACGAGGAGGCTGCGGCCCATCCACACGCCGAAGACGATGCCGAGGACCATCACCAGTACCGTCGCCACGACGGTGGACGCCAGCGTCGTCATCGCGTCGGACCACACCCCCGTGCCGACCAGCAGGCCCACGCACACGGCCGTGGTGATCCCGGCACGCAGGCCCCCGAGCACCGCGCCGAGCGCGATGAGCACCACGCCGACGAGCCACCACGGGGAGTCGGTGAGCAGCGCCTGGAACGGGTTGAGCAGGCCGTTGGTGATGCCGTCGCGGAAGGCGTTGGTGAGGCCCGAGAGATTGTCCTGCGCCCAGGTGGTCGCGGTGTCCGCCGCGCTCGCGATGGAGCGGCCGATGGCCCCCTCACCGGGAAACTCGGCCGCCCATACGTAGGTGTGCGACAAGTACGACGACAACCGCCGTGGCGACGCCGCCCGCGGCGAGCAGCGGACGGCGCCAGGTGAGCAGGCGGCCGCCCGAGCGCCGGGCCGTCTCCTCGCGGACGCCGGCGGCGGTGGTGACCCGGTCCAGGACGATCGCCATGACGACGATGGCGAGGCCCGCGTTGAAGGCGGTGCCCACGTCCAGCGACTGCAGGGCCTGGACGACGGTCTTGCCGAGGCCGGGCGCGTCGATCAGCGCCGCGATCGTCACCATGGCCAGCGCGGCCATGATGGACTGGTTGACGCCCATCACCACGGTCCGCTTGGACATCGGCAGCAGGACCTTCAGCAGCGCCTGCCGCCGTGTCGCGCCCAGCGACTCGGCCGCCTCGACGGTGGTCCTCGGTACGGAGCGGATGGCGTGCGCGGTGATGCGGATCGCGGGCGGCGCCGCGTAGATCACGGTGGCGATGGTGGCGGAGGCGCCGCCGATGAGGAAGAACAGGGTGAGCGGGGCGAGGTAGACGAAGGTCGGCATCGTCTGCATGAAGTCGAGGAAGGGCGTCACGATCCGGTTGAACCGGTCGGACAGCCCTGCCCACACGCCGAGCGGGATGGCGAACAGCAGCGCCACGAACACCGCGGAGAGGGTGAGGGCCAGGGTGTCCATGCTCTCCTGCCAGAGCCCCTGAAGCCCCATGAAGGTGAAGCCGGCCACGGCCAGCAGGGCGACCCGCCAGTTGCCCACCGCCCAGGAGACGTAGCCCGCGATGCCGACGACGCCGAGCCAGCCGATCCGCGGGACGGGGCGGCCGGCGGAGGGCTGGGAGATCAGGTCCTGGACGAAGGTCACCAGGGTGTCGATGACGAGGCGGATCTCGTTGAAGAAGTAGAGGAAGATCGGGTTGGTGTCGCGGTTCGCGCCGATGGAGTCGTTGGCGTCGTTGAACCAACGGTGCAGATCCGTGAGGTCCGCGGCCGCCAGGGCGAGCGTCTGCCTGCCGCGCAGCAGGGCGAAGATCAGCAGCCAGCCGACCAGGACGGCGGCCACCACCATGCCGCGGCTCACCTCGCGTCGACGGGCGGCGGGCGCGGCCACGGGTGCGGTGTCCTCGTTCGGCGGTCGCTCCGGCTTCCGCGGTCGCTCCGGCTTCTCCACGGCGACGGTCATCGGGCGCCGCCTTCCTGCCCGGCGACCACCGCGAGGATCTCCTCGTCACCGACGATGCCGAGCAGTTCGCCGTTCTCCACGACCTTGACCGGCCTGTCGGCCGCCAGCACCGCCCGGGTGGCCTCCTTCACCACGACGTCCGGGCCGAGTTCGGGACCGTCCAGGGCGTCGTCGGGCTGTGCCGGGCGCATGATCCACCGCAGGGTGAGCACGTCGCCGCGCGGCACGTCCTTGACGAACTCGCGTACGTAGTCGTCGGCGGGGGCGCCGACGAGTTCGTCCCCGGTGCCGCACTGGACCGTCCTGCCGTCGCGCATGATGAGGATGCGGTCGCCCAGTTTGAGCGCCTCGGAGAGGTCGTGGGTGATGAACACCATGGTCTTGCCGACCTCGTGGTGCAGCCGGATGACCTCGTTCTGCATGTCACGGCGGATCAGCGGGTCGAGCGCGGAGAACGGCTCGTCGAAGAAGAGGACATCCGGGTCGCCGGCCAACGCCCGTGCCAGGCCCACGCGTTGCTGCATGCCGCCGGAGAGCTGGTCGGGGTAGGAGTTCTCGTAGCCGGCCAGACCGACCAACTCCACGACCTCCAGGGCCCGTCGGGTGCGCTCGGCCCGGCCCGTGCCGCGGATCTCCAGTCCGAAGGCCACGTTGTCGACGACGCGGCGATGCGGCAGCAGCCCGAAATGCTGGAAGACCATGGAGAACTTGCTGCGCCGCAGCTCGCGCAGCCGCCTGCCGTCGGCTTCCCGGATGTCCTCGCCCTCGAAGACGACCTCACCGGCGGTGGGTTCGATCAGCCGGGTCAGACAGCGCACCAGCGTGGACTTGCCGGAGCCGGACAGGCCCATCACGACGAAGACCTCGCCCTTGCGCACATCGAAGTCGACGTCGCGGACGGCGGCGGTGCAGCCGGTGCGGTCCATGAGTTCGCGGCGGCTGAGGCCGCACAGCTCCTCGGACTCCGGCACCCGGTCGGCCTTCGGTCCGAACACCTTCCACAGCCGGCGCACGGAAATGACCGCGGTACCGTCCGCGTCCTGGGGCGTGCCGCGCCCCTGCGGCACCTCGGTCTGGGTTGGGGTCACGGTCGGCCTCTCTTCGGCGTTCAGCCGCGGAACCAGTGCTGCGGCCGGGGTCGGATGTTCTGCCAGATGTGCTTGGCCTCTCGGTACTCGTCCAGGCCGGTCGGTCCCAGTTCCCGGCCCACGCCCGAGTGCCCGAAGCCACCCCATTCCGCCTGCGGCACATAGGGGTGGTAGTCGTTGATCCACACCGTGCCGTGGCGCAGTCGCCGCGCGACCCGCTGGGCCTTGCCCGCGTCCTGGGTCCAGACGGCTCCGGCGAGTCCGTACTCGGTGTCGTTGGCGATGCGTACGGCGTCGTCCTCGTCGGTGAAGCGCTCCACGGTGAGCACGGGTCCGAAGGACTCCTCGTGCACCACGCGCATGTCCTGCCGGCACTCGTCGAGCACGGTGGGCGGGTAGTAGTGGCCGTCGGCGAGGGCCGGGTCGTCGGGGCGTTCACCGCCGCAACGCAGGACGGCGCCCTCGGCGAGTCCGGCCGCGACGTACGCCTCGACCTTCTCGCGGTGCCGCGCGGAGATCAGCGCCCCGGTCTCGGCCTCGGGGTCGAAGGGGCCGCCGAGGCGGATCCGGCGGGCACGGCGGACGACCTCGTCGACGAAGGCGTCGTGCAGAGCGTCCTCGACGATCAGCCGTGCACCGGCCGAGCAGACCTGCCCCGAATGCAGGAAGACGGCCGTGAGGGCGAAGTCCACGGCCGTCTCGAAATCGGCGTCGGCGAACACGACGTTGGGGTTCTTGCCGCCGAGTTCCAGCGCGACCTTCTTCACGGTCGCCGCGGCGGTGGCCATGACGCGCTTGCCGGTCTCCAGGCCGCCGGTGAAGGAGACCATGTCCACGGCCGGGTCCTCGCAGAGCGGTGCGCCCACCTCCGGTCCGGCGCCCAGGACGAGATTGGCGGCGCCGGCCGGGAGCCCGGCCTCCTTGAGCGCCCGCATCAGCAGGATCGAGGTGGAGGGGGTGAGTTCGCTCGGTTTGAGGACGATCGTGTTGCCGGCGAGGAGGGCCGGCGCCACCTTCCAACTGGCTTGCAGCAGTGGGTAGTTCCAGGGCGTGATGAGACCGCACACGCCGATCGGCTCATGGACGACGCGGCTTACGGCGTCGTCGCGGCCGGTGTCGATCACCCGCCCGGCGTCGGTGCCGCCGAGCCCGCCGTAGTAGCGCAAGCAGGAGACGACGTCGGCGATGTCGTACTCGCTCTCCACCAGCCGCTTGCCGGTGTCCAGCGACTCGGCGCGGGCGAGCTCCTGGGCGTCGCGCTCGATGACGCCGGCCGTGCGCAGCAGCAGGGCGCCGCGCTCCCGCTCGGGGGTGCGCGGCCAGGGTCCCTCGTCGAAGGCTCGGCGGGCCGCGGCGATCGCTGCC
Source organism: Streptomyces sp. NPDC006385 (assembly GCF_040612485.1). Lineage (NCBI taxonomy): Bacteria > Bacillati > Actinomycetota > Actinomycetes > Kitasatosporales > Streptomycetaceae > Streptomyces > Streptomyces sp. NPDC006385. The sequence goes on along the minus strand of NZ_JBEXQG010000047.1, from coordinate 6,913 downwards.
TCCGTGTCGGCGCGGGTCCCCTCCGAGACGGTCGCGGTCAGCGTGCCGTCGGCGGGGCAGCGGATCTCCCGGCGTCCACCGGCCACCGGGTCCCGCCATTCGCCGGCCACATACAGGTCTGCCACGCGCCAAGCCCTTCAGCCGAAATGCGTTGCGCATCGTGCATTCGATTGCTTGTGGTGGAACACCCTGGCGAATGCCACAGAGCTACGTCAAGAGGGGGGAGATGACGATTCAGCCGTGCGGGCGCCCGCGCGGCCACCCTTGACCGCGAGCGGCACCGGGTCCGACCATGTTGCGTATCGCTCATCATGTTGTGCCATACGCACCGACGGAGGCCGTCATGTCCCTTCGACCGCAACCAGCCGGCAGTTCGACGACCGGCTCCTCTCCGACGACCTGTGCAAGCAGCTGGAGGGCCGCGCCATCGACATCCACCACTCCTTCCTCCCCGGCTTCAAGGGCGCCCGACCCTACGAACAGGCCCACGCACGCGGAGTGAAGCTCGTCGGCGCGACGGCGCACTATGTGACGCCGGACCTGGACGAGGGGCAGATCATCGAGCAGGACGTGGTCCGGGTCGACCACTCGCTCGACCCTCAGGACCTCGTGACGGTCGGCCGGGACGTGGAGGCCCAGGTGCTCGCACACGCGGTGAAGTGGCACAGCGAGAGCCGGGTGATGGTGGACGGCAACCGTACGGTGGTCTTCCGCTGAGCGGCACCACGAAGGGGCGGACGGGCCGGCTCTGCGGCCCGCCCGCCCCTTCGTTTGCGGCGCGATCGTCTAGCCGGCCTGCTGCTGGGCGTCACGGTGGCGGTAGTAGGCGGCCTTCGACGGCGCGAGCGGCTCCTTGCCGAGGATCAGGTCGGCCGCCTTCTCGGCGATCATCATCACGGGTGCGTAGATGTTGCCGTTGGTGACGTACGGCATCACGGACGCGTCCACCACCCGCAGGCCCTCCAGGCCGTGCACCCGCATGCTGCCCGGGTCGACCACGGACATCTCGTCGGTGCCCATCTTGCAGGTGCAGGACGGGTGCAGGGCGGTCTCGCCCTCCTTCGCGACCCAGTCGAGGATCTCCTGGTCCGTCTCCACCTCCGGGCCGGGCGAGATCTCCCCGCCGTTGTACGGAGCGAGCGCGGGCTGGTCGAGGATCTTCCGGGCCACCCGGATCGCCTCGACCCATTCGCGGCGGTCCTGCTCGGTGGAGAGGTAGTTGAAGCGCAGCGCCGGGTGCTCGCGGGGATCCCTGCTCCTGATCTTCACCGAGCCGACGGCATCGGAGTACATGGGACCCACGTGCACCTGGTAGCCGTGGCCTCCCGACGGCGAGGAGCCGTCGTAGCGGACGGCGACCGGCAGGAAGTGGAACATCAGGTTGGGATAGTCCACGTCCTCGTTGCTGCGGGCGAAGCCGCCGGCCTCGAAGTGGTTGGTGGCCGCCGGACCCGTCCGCAACAGCCACTGCAACCCGATGAAGGGAGCGCGCCACTTCGCCATGTACGGCTGCATGGACACCGGCTGCCGGCAGGCGTACTGGACGTAGACCTCCAGGTGGTCCTGCATGTTCTCGCCGACACCCGGCAGGTCCTGGACGACGTCGACGCCGAGGGCACGCAGTTCCTCGGCGTTGCCCACGCCGGAGAGCTGGAGCAGCTGCGGCGAGTTGATGGCGCCGCCGCACAGGACGACTTCCTCGGCGCGCACCTGCTGGGCCGGGCCGCTGCCCCGCCGGTACTCGACGCCGACGGCGCGCTTGCCCTCGAAGAGGACGCGGGTGACGAACGCACGGGTCCTGACGGTGAGGTTGGGCCGCTTCATCGCGGGTTTGAGGTACGCCTTGGAGGCCGACAGGCGGCGTCCGCGGTGGACGTTGCGGTCGAACTTGGCGAAGCCTTCCTGCCGGTAGCCGTTGACGTCGTCGGTGGGCGCGTAGCCCGCCTCCTGGGTGGCCTTGAGGAAGGCGCCGAAGAGGGGGCTGGTCGCCGGTCCGCGTTCGAGGACGAGGGGGCCGTCGTGGCCGCGGAACTCGTCGTCGGGGTCGGCCGCGAGACAGTTCTCCATGCGCCGGAAGTAGGGCAGGCAGTGCGCGTAGTCCCAGCTCTCCATGCCGGGGTCGGCCGCCCAGCGTTCGTAGTCCATGGGGTTGCCGCGCTGGAAGATCATGCCGTTGATGCTGCTGGAACCGCCCAGCACCTTGCCTCGGGCGTGGTAGATGCGCCGGCCGCCCATGTGGGGCTCGGGCTCGGACTCGTACTTCCAGTCGTAGAACCGGCTGCCGATCGGGTAGGTCAGCGCCGCGGGCATGTGGATGAAGACATCCCACGGATAGTCGGAGCGGCCGGCCTCCAGCACCAGGACCCGGTTCGCCGGGTCGGCGGAGAGTCTGTTCGCCAGTGCGCTGCCGGCCGATCCACCGCCGACGATGACGAAGTCGTAGTGCAAAGGAGCCATGATGCCTCGTCTCGCTCGCGCCGTAGATACGCGAGGCATGCTAGCGCCGGTAGCGTCAGACGCACCAGGTTGCGAAGTACGCAACCTGGCGGGCCTCCGTTTCCGGCGTCGTCACTTGCAGTGGTGTTGTTTACTACGCGTATAGTTTTGTTGTGAGCAACCACAGCCAAGACACTGAAACGTCAAACACGCAGGCCGGCGGAGTGCAGTCGGTCGATCGCGCCATCAGCGTCCTCGAGATCCTGGCCCAGCGGGGCGAGGCGGGCGTCAGCGAGGTGGCCGCCGAGATCGACGTACACAAGTCCACCGCGTTCCGTCTGCTCGGCGCCCTGGAGGCGCGCGGTCTGGTGGAGCAGGCGGGCGAGCGCGGCAAGTACCGCCTCGGCTTCGGCATCGTCCGCCTGGCGGGCGCGGTCACGGGCCGTATCGACATCACCCAGCAGGGCCGCCCGGTCTGCGAGCGCCTCGCCGAGGAGATCGGCGAGACGGTGAACATCGCCGTGATGCAGGAGCACTACGCGATCAACCTGTACCAGGTGCGCGGTCCCGGCGCCGTCAGCGCCTACAACTGGGTCGGCCAGCTCACCCCGCTGCACGCCACCTCCAGCGGCAAGATCCTGCTGGCCCATCTGCCCGTCAAGCGGCGGGCCGCGCTGCTGGCCGAGACCGGCATGAAGAAGGTCACGCCTCGCACGATCACCGCGAAGACGAAGCTGGAGAAGAACCTCGCCGAGGCCCGTGAGCGTGGCTACGCGTGGACCCTGGAGGAACTGGAGATCGGCCTGCACGCCATGGCCGCGCCGGTCCGCAACCGGGACGGCGAGGTCATCGCGGCACTCAGCGCCTCCGGACCCGCCTACCGCCTGACCGAGGAGCGGCTGCACGAGCTCTCCCCGGTGCTGGTCAAGGGCGCGGAGGAGATCAGCCACCGCATGGGGTACCTGGGCTGAGTCACCCCTGGGGAGCGCCCAGGCGCTCGCTCACCCAGTCGTGGAAGACGCCTATGTGGTGCTCGCTGGGAACCAGCACGCCGCCCTTGGCGTACATGCGGGAGCCCATCGCGGGCTGCGTGCGCTCGCACGCCTCGAAGTCCTGTCGGTTGACCCGGTCGAAGAGTTCCACGGACCGGCTGACGTCCTTGCCGCTGTCGACGACGTGCGGCAGGTACAGCCAGTCGCACTCCACGATCGTGCGGTCGACGGCCACCGGGTACATCCGGTGGAAGATCACGTGGTCCGGGACGAGGTTGATGAACACCTGCGGCTTGACGGTGATCGCGTAGTAGCGGCGGTCCTGGTCCTCGGCCACGCCGGGGATGCGGTCCAGACCCTCGGAACCGTCGACCGTGAAGCCCTGGATGTCCGCTCCGAACTCGGCGCCGTGCCCGACGTAGTACTGCGCGGCGTAGCCGTCGGCGAACTCGGGGAGCACCTCGGTCAGTTCGGGGTGGATCGTGGCGCAGTGGTAGCACTCCATGAAGTTCTCGATGATGAGCTTCCAGTTCGCCCGGACGTCGTAGACGATCCGTTTGCCGACCGAGAGGCCCGCGATGTCGTAGTGCTCGATCGACTCCACGTCGCCGAGGCGGCCGACGACCTCGCCGACGACCTCCTCCTCGAAGGAGGGCGGGTTCTCCGCCAGGCAGACCCAGACGTAGCCGAGCCATTCACGGGTGGCCACCGGCGCCAGGCCGTACTCGGTGCGGCCGACGTCGGGCATCTTGGTGAGGTTGGGCGCGGCGACGAGCTTGCCGTCCAGGCCGTACGTCCAGGCGTGGTACGGGCATTGGAAGGCGCGCTTGACCTCGCCGCTCTCCTCGGTGCGGAGCCTCGCCCCGCGGTGCCGGCAGACGTTGAAGTACGCACGGACGGAACCGTCGCGCGAGCGGGTGACGAGGATGCTCTCGCGGCCCACGTCGACGGTGCGGAAGGCGCCGGGCTTCGCCAGTTCCGGGGCGCGCGCGACGCAGAACCACATGGTCTCGAAGATGCGTTCCTGCTCCTGGGCGAAGACCGCCGGATCGGTGTAGGAGGAGCCGGGGAGGGTGGCGATCAGGCTGTCGGGCAGGCTGGTCGAGGTCACGGTGCACTCCTCGGGAGACGTGGCGGGGTCATGCATGAGGGGCCGGAGGTACGGCGTCAGGCGGTCGCGGCGGCCAGCTGCTTGCGCCGGCGCGTGAACAGCCGCGGCTGGTTCATGCCGAGGACGGCGACCGCCCGGCCCGCGCGCCGGTAGACGGCGAGGACGTTCCGGTCGTCCGGGGCACCTTCCTCGACCGTCACGCTGTCGGCGCCGGCCGCGTGGCCGGCGAACTGGATCTTCACGCCGTACTGGTCGGACCAGAAGTACGGCGGCCGGGGCAGCCCCGGTTCCGTCGAGCCCCCCGACAGCAGCGCGGCGACGGCGGCGTCCGGCCGCTCCCGCGCGCCGGTCCAGTGCTCGACTCGGCGGTGGGCGCCCGCGCGGGGGTCGTACCAGTTGGCGCAGTCACCGACCGCGACCACCTCGGGCAGGCCGGTCCGGCCGTCGGCGCCGCACTTGACGCCGTTGTCGAGCTCCACACCCGATCCCGCCAGCCACTCGACGCACGGGCGGGCCCCCACACCGACGACGACGATGTCGGCCGGGACGCTGCGGCCGTCCTCCAGCAGGACGGCGTCCACCCTCCGCTCCCCGCTGAGCCCCTTGACGCCCACGCCGCACAACAGCCGTACGCCGTGGTCCAGATGGAGGCCGGAGACGACGGCGCCCATGGTCTCGCCGAGCGGTCCGGCGAGCGGTGCCGGGGCCGCCTCGACCACCGTCACGTGGAGCCCGAGGGCGCGGGCGGTGGAGGCGACCTCGGCGCCGATGAAGCCGCCGCCGATCACCACCAGCCGTCCGCCCAGGGCCAGTTCGTCGCGCAGGGCGCGGGCGTCGTCCAGGGTGCGCAGGGCGTGCACTCCGGCGAGGCCCTCGGTGCCGGGCAGTGTGCGGGCCGCGGCGCCGGTCGCGATGACGATGCCGTCGGCCCGGACCTCCCGGCCGTCGGCGAGCCGGACGGCGCGTGCGCGGCGGTCGAGTCCGGTGGCGCGGGCGCCGAGCAGCCACCGCGCCCCCAGGTCCTCGTCGTCCGTCTCCAGCGCGAGATCCGCCTCGCCGAGGGTGCCGGCCAGGAACTCCTTGGACAACGGCGGCCGGTCGTACGGGCGGTGGAGCTCGTCGCCGATGACGACCAGCCGCCCGTCGTAGCCCTGCCCCCGCAGCGAGCGCGCCGCCGACAGACCGGCCAGCGAGGCGCCGACCACGGCGACCGTCCTCACGCGGGACCACCGGCGAGCCGGGCGGCGACGCAGGGCGGCAGGTTGGGGGCGTCGGTGGACACCTGGACGTAGACCATGCCGTCCTCGACGAAGACCTCGTGGGTCCGCACCGGCAGCTTGGCCGGCGGGGTGTCGACGGCGCCGGTCCGCAGGTCGAACTTCGAGGCGTGCAGCGGGCATTCCACCTCGCAGCCCTCCAGCCAGCCGTCGGCGAGCGAGGCGTCCTGGTGGGTGCAGGTGTCGTCGATGGCGAACAACTCGCCGTCGTCGGTGTGGAACACCGAGACCGGCGGGTCGATGTCGAGCCGGAGGGCCTCGCCTCGCGGGAGATCCGTGAGACGGCACGCGGGAATCATCATGACACCTCGGGTGCGTATAGCGAAACGGATTGCGGTGAGCGCAACGTCAGTGTGGGTGCGGCTCCGAAGCGTTGTCAAGGCGTTCAAAAGCCTCGTTCTCACGGGCCGGCCGCGCGTCCTCCGGGCAGCCCGAAACGCCCGAACCACCTGCGGAAACAGGCGGAACGGGCGCCGCACGAATACCGATCGGGGAGGGTCAATCGGGGGCGGTCAGAAGCCGCGGTCGAGCCACTCCTGGAGGTGCGGGGCCTCGGCGGCGATCGTGGTCGTCGCCCCGTGCCCGGTGTGGACGACCGTGTCGCCCGGCAAGGTGAGCAACCGGTCCCGGATCGAGTCGACGATGGTCGGGAAGTGGCTGTACGACCTTCCCGTCGCCCCCGGCCCGCCCGCGAACAGCGTGTCACCGCTGAAGATCGCCGTCAGGGCCGGCACGTACAGACAGACCGCGCCGGGGGCGTGGCCCGGGGTGTGCAGCACGGTCAGCTCGACGCCTGCCACGGCGAGCACCCGGCCGTCGGCCAGTTCGCCGTCCGGCATCCGGTCCGGGTGGGTCTGCTTCCACAGTGGCAGGTCGTCGGGGTGGAGCCAGATCGTGGCGCCGGTGCGCGCGGCGAGTTCCGGCGCGGCGTCGATGTGGTCGTTGTGGGCGTGGGTGCACACGATCGCGGTGAGGCGGCGGTCACCGACGGCCTCGGCGATGGCGTCGGCGTCGTGGGCGGCGTCGACGACGATCACCTCGTGGTCGTCACCGACGAGCCAGACGTTGTTGTCGACGTCCCAGGTGCCGCCGTCGAG
>NZ_JBEXQG010000046.1:0-73223 GCF_040612485.1 Streptomyces sp. NPDC006385 | reverse complement strand
GACCGCGGCCTGCTCTCCCGCTACCTCTGCCCCACCGACCGCCGCGGCATCTACACCGACGTCACCGACAAAGGACTCAAGCTCCTCGAAGAGGCACGGCCCACCAACGACACCGCCCTGCGCCAGGCCCTCGACGAAGCCGCGAAGAACCCCGAACTCGCCCCCCTGGTCCGGGCGGTGGAGACGCTCCGCGTACCGGTCTGAGGCGCCCTGTCTCAAACGCTTCTTGTGTCCCGTACGGATCGCTTCGTATCGTGAACGACCTTGTGCGACAGGCGAGTTGACACGCAGGGGGCACGGTATGCAGATCAAGAAAGTCGTGGTCCGCGAGGAGGAGAGCACCCACCGGCTGCCACGAGTGGTGGAGAAGCGGCCCACGCGTTGACGGGCCGGCCCGGCATGCGCATCCAACTGGTGACCATGCCCTGGCATCCGATCGATCTCCCCTCGCTCCAGGTGGGCTTGTTGCACCGGCTGGTGCGGCAGGTCCGCCCGGACGACGAGGTGCACGAGCTGCACGGCTCGTTGCGCTGGGCGGAGTTCCTGCTGGAGCGGTCCGGTGGCGCGCTGCGCCCCGGCCACTGTGTGACGGTCGGCAGCGACTCGATCTTCCACGGCCTCGGTGACTGGGTCTTCTCGGGCGTGCTCTACGACGACCCCGACTGGGGCGTGACCCGACTGCGTGACTACGCGCACCGGCACGGGATCCACGTCGACACGGCGACCGCGATGCGGGCGCACGCGGCAGAGTTCGTCGCCGAGTGCGCGACACAGGTGCTGGCCCGCGAACCGGACGTCGTCGGGTTCACCACCACGTTCATGCAGAACGTGCCCTCGCTCGCCCTCGCCCGGGAACTCAAGCGCCGCAGCCCGCGGTTGACCGTCGTCTTCGGCGGCAGCAACTGCGACGGCCCCATGGGCCACGCCCTGCACCGCAACCACCGCTTCGTCGACCACGTCGTACGCGGCGAGGGCGAGTACGCCTTCCCCGCCCTCCTGCGCCACCTCGACGAGGGCACGCCGCCCGTGGACGTCCCCGGGCTGTGCTGGTGGGACGGCGAGGTGTCCCGGGCCAACCCCGAGACGCGGCGGACCGTGGCGCCGGCCGACATCCCCTCCCCCGACTACGACCAGTGGCAGGCCGCGCTGGACGCGTCCCCGGTGGCCGAGTACGTGCATCCGAAGCTGGTCGTCGAGGGCGCGCGGGGCTGCTGGTGGGGCGAGAAGCACCACTGCACGTTCTGCGGGCTCAACGGCTCGTCCATGGCGTTCCGCGCCAAGCCGGGACCGGTGCTGTGGAGCGAGGTGGAGCGCCTGGTACGGCGGCATCGCATCCTGGACGTCGTCACGGTCGACAACATCATCGACATGGCGTACTTCCGGGACTTCCTCCCGCGCGCCGCCGACAGCGGCTGGGACCTGCGCCTGCACTACGAGGTCAAGTCCAACCTCACCCCCGCCCAGCTCCGGCTCCTGGGCAGGGCCGGCGCGGTCCACATCCAGCCCGGCGTCGAGAGCCTGGGCAGCCGGGTCCTCGACCTCATGGCCAAGGGGGTCACCGGCGCCCGCAACATCCGTACGCTCCGCGAGTGCGAGAACCACTCGCTGACCTGCTCCTGGAACCTGCTGTACGGCTTCCCGGGCGAGACCGCCGACGACTACGCGCCGGTCCTCGCCCAGCTCCCCGCGCTGGTCCACCTCCAGCCGCCCAGCGGCGCCCACCGCATCCAGCTCGAACGCTTCAGCCCGCACTTCACCGACCCCGGCCTCGGCTTCCGCGAGCGCCGGCCCGCCGAGATGTACCGGCACGTGTACGACCTGCCCGAGCGTGAACTCGCCGATCTGGTCTATCTCTTCGACACCCCGGACGCGGGCATCGGCGGCGAGGTCGAGGAAGCGCTGCGAAAGGCCGTCGAGGAGTGGATCGCCGGGTATCCGCAGTCGTCGCTGGTGATGGAGGAGGACGAGGGGGACGAGGAGGACACGGACGGTGTCGTGATACGCGATCGGCGGTACGGCCTGCCGCAGCGCACCCACCGTTTCGCCGGCTGGCAGGCGGCCGCGCTGCGGCGGCTGGAGGACGGACGGACCGAGCCGGCCCTCCACCGGCTGCTGGCCGACGACGGACACACCGTCCCGGCGCGGGCGCTGAGCGAGTGGCTCGCGCACGCCCTGTCCGTGGGGTTGCTGTTCCAGGACGGCCGGACCTACGTCGCCCTGCCCACCCGGGACCTCCCGGCGGGCAAGCACGAGCGCCTCCCGGACCCTGCCCCGCCCGCCCCCGCGGTGGCCGGATGACGACCGGACCGCCGCTCGACGTCGCCCATCGCCTCTCCGGTCGACGGGTCGACGTGACCGAGCCGCTGCGGCTCGGGGCGGGAGGGCGCGAGACCGCGGTGGCGGTGCGGTTCCTGCGGGAGTGCCAGAGTCTGGGGCTGCGGGCGCGCTGGGAGCCGGCGTACGAGGAACCGGCGTGCGACATCTCCCTGCTGCGCCATCTGCCGCCGCCGGTCGAAAGTCCCGGCGAATCACAGGAGTTGAGGAGCTGGCGGGCCGGGCATGCCTACGGAATGCTCTATTACCGGCGTGGGCCGGGCTTCGTCACCGTCATGGACCGCAGGGACCGTGCCTCCTCGGCGCGTTACACCCTCGATCACGCCGATCTGCTCTCCGCGTTCGACACGGTGCTGGAGGCCACTGCCCTCAGTGAGCTGAGCCCGGTGCACCGCGAGGCCGTCGGACTGCTGGCCGCGGAACGGCTCGCCCTGGTCACCGACGGGTGGGTGGTGGCATTGCCGCCCCGCATCCGGCGCTGGCCCGTCCCCGCCACGGGGATCTGAGCGATGGGCACGGCGCCCGTCGACCGGCCGCTGCGCCGGCACCGGCCCTTCCTGCTGCTGTGCGGCGAGCAGATCGCAGGCTCGGTCGGACGTCAGATGACCACCCTGGCGCTCGCCCTGCTGGCGGTGACCGGGCTGGACGCCGGGCCGCTCGAGGCGGCCGCGCTGCTCGCCCTGACCTATCTGCCCGGCGCCCTGCTGAGCCCCCTGGCCGGGTTGCTCGTGGACCGGATGCCGTTGCGCCGGCTGCTGTTCGTGGCCACCGGGCTCCAGGCGCTCGTCGTCGGCTCGGTCCCGGCGGCGGACGCCGTCGGGCACGTCGGCTGGGTCCACCTCTACGCGGTCGCCGTCCTGTCGGGCACCCTCACCTTCACTCTCTCGGTCGCCCTCCAGGCGGCGCTGCCCCGAGTCGTCGCGTCGGAGCATCTGCTCAGCGCCAACTCCGCGCTGACGGCGGCCCGCACCACCGGCCAGGTCGGCGGCCCGGCCCTAGGCGGCGTCCTCGTCGGGCTGCTCGGGCCGGGTCCCGCGCTACTGGCGGGCAGCGCGGCCTACGCCGTCGAGGCGCTGCTGGTGCTCGCCCTTCCCGCGTCCCTCAACTCTGCTGTCGGGGCGAAGGGTTCGGGCCGGGAGTCGCCGCTCGCCGCGCTGCGGGCGGGCTTCGCCGTCGTCCGGGCCGAGTGGCAGCTGCGGCGGATGGTCCTGTCGGCCTCCGGGCTCAACCTCGGCAGCGGCCCGGCCGCCGCGATCTTCGTGCTCTACGCGACCGACGACCTGTCGCTGCCCGCCTGGCAGCTGGGCACGCTGTACGCCGTCTACAGCGCGGCCACGATGGCCGGTGTGCTCGTGGCGGGCCGGTTCGCCAGGTCGACGGGGCTGTGGGCGGCCACGCGGCTGTGCGCCCCCGCGGCGGGCGTGGCGCTGTTCCTGATCCCGGCCGCGTCCCTGGGGTGGGCCTTCGCGCTGCTGCTCGCGTATCAGGTGTGCTACGGCATCGCCGCCACCGTGTGGGCGATCTCCATGACCACCACGCAGCAGTTGGTGACACCGCAGGAGCTCCAGGGCCGCGTCGCCGGTTTCGTGCAGGCCGCGCTGCTGGTGACGGTGCCGGTGGGGGCGCTGGGCGGCGGGGCGCTGGCCGCGTGGCTGGGCAATGTGCCGGTGCTGGTGGCGTCGGCGGGCCTGGCGCTGCTGTCGGCGGCGACGCTGTGGCTGCCAGGACGGGCGGAGAGGGCCGCGGGGAACGTCGAAGACGGCCTGGAAATCTCGCCGACGAGCCCCCGTGGATCAGCCAAAGGCGCAGGTCAAGAGGGACGGGAGCGCCATTGACAGCGGTCGGGCGGGGCCGTACAACTGGGCCGTATGATCGCGTCGCAGCTCCCCCTGTCCGGCATCACGGTGGTCAGCCTCGAACAGGCTGTGGCCGCCCCCTACGCCACCCGGCAACTCGCCGATCTGGGCGCGCGCGTGATCAAGGTGGAGCGGCCCGGGGGCGGTGACTTCGCCCGCCGGTACGACACGACGGTGCACGGCACCTCCAGCTATTTCGTGTGGCTCAACCGTTCCAAGGAATCCCTCACGCTGGACTTCAAGGACCCCCGCGGCCGGGAGATCCTCGACCGACTCCTCGACGGCGCCGACGTGTTCGTGCAGAATCTGGCGCCCGGCGCGGCCGACCGCCTCGGACTCGGTGCCGAGCGGCTCGCCGAGCGGTGGCCGCGGCTGATCCCGTGCACGATCTCCGGGTACGGCACGTCCGGGCCGTGGGCCGACCGCAAGGCGTACGACCTGCTCGTGCAGTGCCAGACCGGCCTGGTGTCGCTGAACGGCACCCCCGAGGAGACCGCCCGGGTGGGCATCTCCGTCGCCGACATCGCCGCCGGGATGTACGCGTACAGCGGCATCCTCACCGCCCTGTACACCCGCGCCGCCACCGGCAGGACCCACCCCGTGGAGGTGTCCCTGTTCGAGGCGCTGGCGGAGTGGATGGGCCAGCCCGCCTACTACACCCGGTACGGCGGTGGCCAGCCCCCGCGTCTGGGCACCCAGCACGCCACCATCGCGCCGTACGGCGCCTTCCCGGCCGCCGACGGCAAGGAGGTGCTGTTCTCCATCCAGAACGAGCGCGAATGGGCCGCCCTGTGCGCCCGGTTCCTGGGCCGGCCCGACCTGACCGACGACCCGCGTTTCGCCACGGGTTCCGCCCGCGTGGCCCACCGCGACGCGCTGAACGCCGTCGTCGCCGAGCGGTGCGCCCGCTCCGACGCCGAGGAGCTTTTGGAGGAGCTGGAGTCCATCGGCATCGCCTGTGCCGGGGTCAACGACGTAGCCGCGTTCCTGGACCACCCGGTCCTGGCCGCGCGCGGCCGCTGGACGGACGTCGCCGTCCCCGGCGGGGCGACGGTGGAGGCCCTGCTTCCGCCGGCCGACCTCGGCGGGCTCACCGCGCGCATGGACCCGGTACCGGCGGCGGGCGAGCACACCGAGGCGATCCTCACCGAACTCGGCCGTACCGGGGCCGAGATCGAGGCGTTGCGGGACGACTCCGTCATCTGAGGCATGGCGGCTTCTGGGGAGCCGTGAGTCAAGGGAAGCGAAGAAACACGGACATGGACGAAGGCAGGGGCCGACGCATCCGGCGTGCCCAGTTGTCCGCCGGTGCCATGACGGCTCTGCTCGCGGTGGCCGGCGTCGTCGGATACGGGATCCAGGGCGGACTGCCGTGGTGGGCGGTGGCCGCCTCGGCCGTGGTGATGGCAGGGCTCGCGGGCTGGGCGGGGTCGCGGATCGGCCGCCGGAACGGCATCCGCGACGAGTTCTTGGCTCCCGGGGAGGAGGTGCTCGCCACGTACACGGTCCGGCCGCCGTACACGGAGCACGTCCCGTCCGCTCCCTCCGAGGGGCCGCAGTACCAGCTACGGGTGACCACCCACGGGGTGCAGATGTGGGAACGCGCCGTCCTGCTGTGGCGGCACCCGTGGCCGGAACTGCGGGTGCTGGCCGACGGGCCGCGGTTGCGCATCCACCGCCAGGGGCAGGAGGCCGGGACCATGCTGTTCGAGCAGCACGGCGCGGTGCGGGAGATCTGCCGCACCGCCCGGCGGCACGGGGCCGGCTGACACGGCGACCGAACGCCCTGTCCCCTTCGCGCGTCACAGTGTCGGAGCGGCCCGGCAAGGCCCTCCCTCGCCCGTCGCCGTAGGGGGACCCATGGGTACGACCACCTCGCGCACCGTCCGACTGCTCACCGCGCTCGGCCTGCTCGCCGCCGGATGCGGCACCGTCACCGAAAGCGTCGGCGGCTCGGAACCCGCACCGGCACCGGAGACCAGGCCCCGGGCCCGGCAGGTCGCTGAGGCCTGGGACGGTTCACCGGCCGCCGAGACCTGGCGCAGGGGCTACTACCCGATGGCGGACGCGGTCCAGCTGCCGGAGGACGCCTTCCACAACGACGCCGACAAAGAGGCGTACCTCAGCCAGAACTTCGTGCTGCGCGGCGGCCTCCCCGACCCTCCGCGCAAGGAAGGGAAGGTGACGTGGGAGGGCGGCGGCTCGCTCACGCTGCCGCTCATGGGGGCGCGGGAGGCGTACGAGAGGCTGGACCGCAACAGCGCCCCCTCCCCGCGCCTGACCGTGACGGGGGCGAAGCTGGGCGAGACGACGCTGGCCACCAGTCGTGGCCCGGCCACCGTCCCGGCCTGGCTGTTCACCCTGGAGGGCTACGACACTCCGCTCAAGCGGGTCGCCCTCGACCCCTCGAAGCTCCCCGAGCCGCCCATCGGGCCGGCCAGGGACACCCCGAGCGACGATCTGTGGGATCTCGGCCAGCTGGTCGGGGTGGCCACGGACGGCCGGTCCGTCACCGTGCTGGCCCATCACGGGTCCTGCGACGACGGGCCCGCCGTGGACGTGCTGGAGACGGATGGCAGCGTGGTCCTGTCCGGCCACATCGTCGGCTCGAAGGACGGTCCGTGCACGTCCGACCTGCGCGCCGAAGAAGTGACGGTCGAACTGGACCGCCCGCTCGGCGACCGGATTCTGCTGGACGCGTTCACGGGCCGTCCGGTGCCGCACGGGAATCTCAACGGGCCTTCCCCCAGCTGGCGCTGATCGGGCGTGGAGGGGCGGGAACCCGGGCTCGTGGAGTCGCGCCACCGTTCCGGCGGCGAGGGCGGGGCCGACGAGGTAGCGGGGCAGGACCGGGATTCCGACCCCTGCCTCGACCGCGGCCAGGGCCCGCGCAGGTCGGGCACGACGAGCGCGACCGGGTTGGGCGGCCGGCGCCCGAACTCGCCGCGCCAGTAGCGGCGTTGGATCGGCAGCTCCTCCGTACAGTCCCCGGCCGGTGAGCGGTGCCAGGGCTGGCAGCACCCGCGGGGTCATGACTTCGGCCGCGCCGCCGATCCGGAGCGTGGGCGTGACGCCCTTGCGCGAGCGGACGAAGAGGGGCTACCAGGACGGCACTCTGATCACCGGCCAGGACCCGCAGCCCGGCAAGGACACCGCCGAGCGGGTGCTGAGGGCGCTGGCCGACTGAGTCACCGCTTTCACGCCAGGGCCGTCCTGGCCGCCGTGAGGGCCTGTTCCGCATAGCCGCGGCCGAAGAGGACGGCGTGCACCAGGAGGGGGAAGATCTGGTGCAGGGCGATGCGGTCGGCCCAGCCGTCGGCCAGCGGGGACGTCTGCCGGTAGCCGTCCAGGATGCGGTCCAGGTGGGGGCAGCCGAAGAGATGGAGCATCGCCAGGTCGGTCTCGCGGTGGCCGCCGTGCGCGGCCGGGTCGATCAGCCAGGCGTGCCCGTCGGCGCCCCACAGGACGTTGCCGTTCCACAGGTCGCCGTGCAGCCGGGCGGGCGGCTCCGCGGGGCCCGCCAGTTCCGGGAGCCGCTCGCAGACCTGCTCGATCACGGGTGCCTCCGCGCTGCGGACCGTGCCGTCGTCGACCGCGCGCCGCAGATACGGCAGCACCCGGTGCTCGGCGTACCAGCCGGGCCAGTCGGGGCCGGTGACATTGCGCATCGGGGCGAGCCCGATGTAGGCGTCCTCGGGGCCGTCGGGCGGTGGGGCGCCGAACGCGGGTGCGCCGGCGGCGTGCAGGGCGGCCAGGTCGCGGCCGAACCGCTCCGCCGCCTCGGGACCGGGTCGGCCGGTCGTCACACGGTCGGTGACCAGCCACTGCTCGTCGTGGCCGTGCAGGGCGGGGACGCGGACCGTGCCGGTGTCGGCCAGCCAGCGCAGACCCGCCGCCTCGGCCCGGGCGGCGCGGTCGCCGTCGCCGCGCTTGACCATCACCACCCGGCCGCCGTCCAGGGTGACTTCGGCGAGAGCCGCGGAGAGCCGGCGTTCACTGGTGACCGCGAGCCCGGTGAACCGCGCCGCCGTGGCACCCGGGCCCTCGAAGGAGTTGCGCACGGCCCTCAGCGTACGGCGCCTGCCGGCCGTACTGAAGTCACCTGATCAACTCCCGGCCGCCGCCTTCTTGATCGCCTCGCGGATCCGTGAGTAGGTGCCGCAGCGGCAGACGTTCTCGATCCGGTCGATGTCGGCGTCCGTCGGGCTGGACGTCTTCTTCAGGAGGGCGGCCGCGGCCATGATCTGGCCCGGCTGGCAGAAGCCGCACTGGGCTACGTCGCAGTCCAGCCAGGCCTGTTGCACCGGGTGGAGCCGGTCGTCGCCGGCCAGGCCCTCGATGGTGGTGACGTCGCGGCCGGCGCAGTCGGCGACGGGGACGACGCACGGCTGGATCTCGACGCCGTCGAGATGGCTGGTGCAGGCGCGGCAGGCGCCGACGCCACAGCCGTACTTGGGGCCGGTGATGTCCAGCAGGTCGCGCAGCACCCACAGCAGGGGCATGTCGGCGGGGGCCTCGACGGTGACCCGCTCGCCGTTGAGGGTGAAGGAGTAGGACGGCATCGGTACCTTCTCGAAGGGGGCTCAGAAGTTCAGGGGGAAGCGGCGCGGCTTGGTGCCGGTGGCCCGGGCGTAGGCGTTGGCGACGGCGCCGGCCGCGGCCGGGACGCCGAGTTCACCGGCTCCGCCGGGCTCCCGCCGGGAGGGCATGATGTGCGCCTCGAAGTGCCGCGGGGCGTGCCGCTGGCGGGCGTAGTGGAAGTCGGTGAAGCTGCTCTCGCGGACGGCGCCCCGGTCGATGTGCAGGCCGGCGCTGAGCACGGTGGAGATCCCGTCGACGGCGGTTCCCATGAGCTGGGCCTCAAGGCCGCGCGGGTTGACGGCCGTTCCGACGTCCGCCGCCATCACCACCTTGGTCACCCGCGGGTTCTTCGGATCGACGGCGTCGATCTCGACGAGGCAGGCCGCACAGGAGCCGTACTCCTCGTGGACGGCGACACCCTGGGCGTGGCCCCGCGGCAGGGTGCGGCCCCACTCCCCCGCGGTCGCGACCTTGTCCAGTACGGCCTTGACGGTCTTGCTCCGCAGTGTCGTACGGCGGAAGGCGACGGGGTCCTTGCCGAGGCTGCGGGCGATCTCGTCGACCATGATCTCCTCGGCGGTGCGCACCGTGCCGGAGTCCACCGAGCGCCAGGCGCCGAGGGGGATCGCCAGTTCGATCGAGCCCGAGTCCCCGGAGAGGGGGCCGAAGTCGTAGAGGCCGCTGTCGCTGGGGAGCGGTGCCGCCGCGGGGGCGCGCACGGCGGAGCGCACGGCGCCCTGCGTGGACAGGCCCGTCTTCTCGTGGGACTGGCTGACCGAGGCGGTCGCGTGGGCGAAGGCCACCACGCGGCCCCGGTCGTGGCTGGCGCGGATCCGGTGGTGGGAGGCCGGGCGCATTCTGCCGTGCCGGATGTCGTCGGCTCTGCTCCACATCAGCTTCACCGGCCGGCGTGCCTTCTTGGAGATCTGGGCCGCCTCGATCGCGGCGTCGTGGTACAGGCGGCGCCCGAACGAGCCGCCGCCGCGCACGACATGGACCCGGACCTTCGACACCGGCAGGCCGACCTTCGAGGCGATGTCCTCGCGCGCCGACTGCGGCGTCTGCGCGGAGAACCAGATCTCGGCCCGCTGTGCGCGTACGTCCGCCACCGCCGTGAGCACTTCCATCGGCGCGTGGCTGACGAAGGCGAACTCGAACTCCGCCTCGGTCTGCGCCGATCCGCGCGGCGGGTCCCCCAGCTTCGGGACCGCGGCGCGCAGTCGCGAGCGGATCTCCCGGTCGGAGAGGTTCGCCAGGGGACCCGGCGCCCACGTGATCCGCAGGGCGTCGCGGGCCTGGAAGGCGTGGTGGAAGGTCTCGGCGACCACGGCGACGCCGCCGTCGATCTGTACGACCGCGTGGACGCCGGGCATGGCGCGGGCGGCCCGGGAGTCGACCGAGAGGACCTTCCCGCCGAGCGTCGGCGGCCGGGCCACCACGGTCGGCTTCGCTCCGGCCACCGTGAGGTCTCCGGTGTACGTCGCCTTGCCGGTGATGATGTCGCGGGCGTCGACGCGGTTCGTCGGCCGTCCGATCAGCCGGTGCTGGGACGCCGGCTTGGGTGCGGTGGGCACGGCCGGCCGTGTGATCCGCGCGGCGCTTCTGCTCAGCGATCCGAAGGTGGCCGTGCGCCCGTCCGGTGCGAAGACCCTCGTGCCCCGGGTGCGCAGGGTCCGCGCGGGGACGTGCCAGCGCCGGGCGGCCGCGGTGACCAGCTTGGCGCGGGCGGTGGCGGCCAGGTGCCGGGCCGGTCCGTACAGCGAACTGACCGAACTGGAGCCGCCGGTGAACTGGTTTCCCTTGTCGCGGGCGTCCGCGAGCGGGATGTCGACGTCGGCGAGCCGGGCGTCCAGCTCCTCGGCGATCATCATGGCGACGGCCGTGGTGACACCCTGGCCGACCTCGACGCGTGGCAGCCGGACGACGACCCTGTTCGCCGGGGTGATTTCGAGGACCAGCATCTCCTCGTCGGTGCCGGTGACGACGGCGTCGGATGCGCGGCGGTCACCGTCCGCGGCGTCCTCGGCGCCTGCGGCGGTCGAGCTGTCGCAGCCGAGCGGTGCCGCGACGGTCAGAGTGGTCGCCGCGAGCGAGTGGACCACGAACTGTCGACGGGACAACTGACGGGCCAACAGGGGCTCCTCTCCGAGAACCCGGGATGGTTCGACCTGTATGAGGGGCCGACGCACGGCGGGGTTGCGCCCGTCGTCCGCGCCGTCGATCTACGTGCCGGGCCGCCAGAGGTCGGTGCTCCACTCCAGCTGCCGTATGAGCTCGTCGTCGCCCGCCCGGTCGGCACTCGCGCCATGGGGCCCGGGAGCCGACGGGGTGTGGGTGCCGCGGGAGATGGCGCCGCTGACGGTGATGTTGCGTTCCGCGCGGGGGCGGCGGAGGCTCTCGTGGAGGCCGAGCGCGGCTTCGATGTCCGGTGCGTCCCGCAGGGACTTGGCGAGGACGACGGCGTCCTCCAGTGCCATGGAGGCGCCCTGGCCGGTGGCGGGGGACGCCGCGTGGGCCGCGTCGCCGATGACCAGGGACCGGCCGGAGCACCAGGGTGTGCCGGTGGGCAGTTCGGTGGCGTTGGTGACCATGAGCCGGTCGGTGGCCGCGACGAGGTCCGCCGCGGGGGTCGCGTCCGTGCGCAGCAACGGCAGCAGGAGGTCGCGCCATCGGGCGGGCGTGCCGTCCGCGAGGGCGTCGGCGGACAGGGGCGCGTCGCAGACGCGGGCGAACCAGTACGTCTCCCCGTCGGGCGACACGGCGTACCCGAAGGCGACGCCGCTGCCGCGCACCATGGTGATGGTCTCGCTCGCCCCGGCCACGGGTGCCGCGTCGGTGTAGCCGTAGAAGACGTACTGGCCGGCGTGAACCGGGCGGGCGTCGGGGGCGATGAGCCGGCGGACGGTGGAGTTCAGGCCGTCGGCGCCGACGAGCAGGTCGCCGGTCGCCGTGGTGCCGTCGGCGAAGTGGGCGGTGACGGCGTCCGGGCCGTCCTCGACCGAGACGAGGCGCGTGCCGTGCCGGATGTCGATGCCCCGGCGGGTGACTTCGGCCTGTAACGCGGCGTTGAGGTCGCCGCGCCGCAGGCACCGGTAGCGAAGGCGCGGGGTGTCCGCCTCGCCGAGCGGCACGTGGGCCACCTCGGCGCCCGTGTCGTCGAGGACCCGCATCGAGGTCAGCGGGAAACCGACCGCGGTGACCGCGGCCGAGGCGTCGAGCTGCGCCAGGGCGCGCATGCCGTTGCTCGCGAGCGTCAGGAACGCGCCGATGTCCTCGGCGGAGTCGGGGTGCGCCTCGTGCACGACGACGTCGAATCCGGCCTTGTGCAGGGCGAGAGCCGCTCCGGCACCGGCGATCCCGCCCCCTACGACGATCAACCGCGTCACATCGCCCCCCTGCTCCGTGTACGGCCCTCGCGCGTGGCAGCCGTCCTTCGAAGGAACGTCCCGGGTCCCGCGCCGGTTCCCGAGCGGTCCGCCGGTCGTTGGACAGCTCGGATCGGGGAACTCCGGAACGGTGCAACCATTCCGTCAGGTCGAATGTCTCCTCTAATATCAGACACACCACCCTTCCAGGGGATGAAATGGGACGAAACAAAACCGCATGGGCGACGACAGTCGCGCTCATGGCCGCCACCTTGGGTGTGGCGGCGGTCCCGGCCGAGGCCGTAACGACCACCACCACCCAGACCACGGCCTGCCCCACCGGGTGGGGCAGTACGGCCAAGGCCCGCTCCGCCGCCACGTCGGAGTCGGTGACGAACATCAGGACCGGCCGGCACGCCTGCTTCGACCGCATGGTCGTCGACGTCCCCGGCGCGAGCACCCGCGACCTCGGCTATTCCGTCGGATATGTCAGCCGCCTCCACCAGGACGGTTCGGGCAACCACATTCCCGTCGCGGGCGGAGCCGTCCTCGAAGTACGCGTGGCCGCCCCCGCCTACGACCCCGACACCGGGAAGCCCACGTATCCCGCGCGGGCCGGTCAGCGCCTGCCGGGCGTGGACCTCACGGGGTACCGGACCTTCAGGGACGCCCGGTTCGCCGGCAGCTTCGAAGGGGACACGCAGATCGGGCTCGGCGTCCGGGCGCGGCTGCCGTTCCGGGTGTGGGTGGCCACGGACCGGGTCGTGATCGACGTCGCGCACAACTGGACGGGGGCACGCTGAGGTTTCACGGCATCGGCGGGATCAGGGGCGACCAGGGCTCCGGACCGATCAGGGCTTCGGTGCCGCGTGATACTCCCGCAGCTTCCGGTACAGGGTGGCCCGGGCGATCCCCAACGCCGCCGCGGTGCGCGCCTTGTTGCCGCCGTGGCGGCGCAACGCCTCCAGGATCGCGGCCCGTTCGGCGCGCTCCATCGGGCTGAGGCCGCGCCCGGCGGGCCCCTCCCGGACGGAGTCCGGCAGTTCGCCGCGCCGCACCGGTCCGCGGGTCCGCCGCCCACGCGCGAGCGCCCGTACGAGGTGGGCGAGTTCGGTGACGTTTCCGGGCCAGGGGTGCCGCTCCAGCGCCCGCAGGGCGTCCAGCGTCCAGGTCAGCGGCGGGCTGCCGGGGGCGGCCTCGGGGGCGAGGGCGGGGAGCAACTCCTTGATGTCCTCGGGGCGTTCCCGCAGGGCCGGCAGGGTCACCGAGCGGGCCGCGAGGGCGTCGAGGAGGCGCTGGAGGCAGGGACCCGGCGGGGTTCCGGGGGTGTAGGTGGCGACCAGGTGGGCGTCCGGGCGCTCGTCCAGGAGGGAGTTGAGGGCGGCGACGTCCGGCTGGGCCAGCCGTTCGGCGTGGCGCAGCAGCACGGGGCCGTCGCCGATCCGGTCGTCCGCCTCGACCCCGAGTTCGGGTGACTCGGCGGCGTCCAGGACCAACGGGTCCGTACCGTCGAGGAGTTCGAGGGCCAGCGTGGTCTTGCCGGTGCCCCGCTCGCCCACGACGAGCAGGGGGCCCGCGGTACCCGCCAGGGCCGTCGCCCGCGCGACCGCGTGCCGCCACGGCACCGAACCCCCCACCAGCGCGCTCACCGGACGCGGCGGCGACCGCACGGGCTCCACGGGACGTGGTGCGAGCACGGCGACCAGGCCGAGGACGCGCCCTGCGTGCCGTACCGGAGTGACCTCGGCGGCGCACCCGGCGTCCTCGGGAAGCGCGATCTCGTACGGCTCCCCGGTGCCTCTCCCCCGCGCCCGCGCGCCCCGCTCCAGCGCCTCCAGCACCTGCGGCGAGGCAAGCCGGGCCGCTGCCTCACTGACCAGGCGGTTTCGGCCGTCCAGCGCGACGACGGCCCGCTCGTGCCCCCGCGCCGCCCGCTCGTACGCGTCGAACAGCGCCCGTTCCGCGGTACGCGCGCGTGCCCGCAGTTCCGCCTCCACGGCCGCGGCGGCCGCCTCCGCGAGGGCGGCGCCGGGGTGCGGCGGGCAGCCGGCGTACAGGCCGGAGGCGATGGTCACCGTGCCCAGTGCCTGTGCCGTCTCGGGGGAGAGCAGCGGGACGCTGACCGCGGAGACGTCCTGCCAGACGTCCAGGAAGTGCTCGGGTCCGTGCACCTCCGCGCGGCGCCGGGTGCGCAGGGCGAGCGCGGCGCTGTTGTGGCCGACCGTCCGCTCGGACAGGTCGCGGCCGGTGTCATCGCCGGGCGCGCGGCCGGCCGCCCACAGCACCCTCAGCCGTTCGTCGGTGAGCACGAGCGCGGACCGTGCGGCATCGAGGGCCGGGGCGAGGCGGGTGAGGACCGGACGCGCCGCCTCCAGCAGGGGCGAGTCGACCGGCCCGGCCGCCGGCTCCCGTGCCGGGCTGTCGAGGTCGGGCCGTACGCCGAAGAAGCGGGCGCGCCGCCAGGCGGCGACGACGTCGTCCGGCACGCCGTCCGGGAGCGGACGCCCGGCCAGGAACCGCTGGCGGGCCTGGCGGAGCGGGGCGAGGGCAGGGGGGTGTTCCGCGGTGGTCATGGCGTGTCTCACCGTATCCGGGGCGCCGTCCGCGCGGCGACGGCGGGCTGTCTCGTAATGAGACACCCATGACCGGCCGCACCCCTCCATGATCTTGAAAGAGGGATGGAGTCCGTCCTCGGGAAAGGGCGGAGTCGGTCCGCATCTCCTGTCTCATCTTCTGGAGCGTCCTGTCGTGCACACCGTTGTCGAGACCGACGTACTGATCGTGGGCAGCGGCCCGGCGGGCGCCTCGGCCGCGCTCGCGCTGAGCACCTACGGCGTGCGCACCATGGTCGTCACCCGGTACGCGAGTCTCGCCGACACGCCCCGCGCGCACATCACCAACCAGCGCACGATGGAGGTGCTGCGCGATCTGGGCGTCGAGCGGGAGGTCATCGCCAAGGCGACGCCGCAGCACCTGATGGGCAACACCACGTTCTGCACCAGCCTGGCCGGCGAGGAGCTGGGCCGGGTGCGGTCCTGGGGCAACGATCCGCTCGTGCAGGCCGCACACGAGCTGGCCAGCCCGACCCGTATGTGCGACATGCCGCAGCACCTGATGGAGCCGGTGCTGGTGAACGCGGCGATCGCCCGGGGCACCGACTTCCGCTTCAGCACGGCCTACAAGTCCTTCGTCCAGGACGCGGACGGCGTCACGGTCACGGTCGAGGACCGGCTGCGCGGCGACGAGTACACCGTCCGCGCCCAGTACCTGATCGGCGCCGACGGCGGCCGCTCGAAGGTCGCCGAGGACGCGGGCCTGCCGATGGGCGGCCGGATGGGCGTCGCGGGCAGCGTCAACATCGTCTTCGACGCCGATCTGGGCAAGTACACCGCGCACCGCCCCTCCACCCTCTACTGGGTGCTCGCGCCCGGCGCCACCGTCGGCGGAATCGGCGCGGGCCTGGTGCGCTGCGTGCGCCCCTGGAACGAGTGGCTGGTCGTGTGGGGCTACGACGTCACCGCGGGCGCCCCCGACCTCACCGAGGAGTACGCCCTGTCCGTCGTACGGCGGTTGGTCGGCGACGACGAGATACCGGTGAGCATCAAGTCGTCCTCGGCGTGGACGGTCAACGAGATGTACGCCGAGACGTATGCGAACGGCCGTGTCTTCTGCGCCGGAGATGCCGTGCACCGCCACCCGCCGTCCAACGGGCTCGGCTCCAACACCTCCGTCCAGGACTCCTACAACCTGGCCTGGAAGCTGAAGCTCGTCCTCGACGGCGTCGCCGCGCCGAGCCTCCTCGACACCTACACCGTGGAGCGCGCGCCGGTCGGCAGGCAGGTCGTGACCCGCGCCAACAAGTCCATCGCCGAGACCGCCCCGGTCTTCGAGGCGCTCGACGGGCTGTCGCCGCGGACGCCCGAGCGGCTGTGGGCCAACATCGCCGCCCGCAAGGACGCCACCGCGGCCGCCGCGAAGCAGCGGGCCGCGCTGCGCGAGGCGATCGCCTTCAAGGTGTACGAGTTCAACGCGCACGGCGTCGACCTCAACCAGCGCTACGCCTCCGACGCGGTCGTCCCGGACGGCACGCCCGACCCCGGCTTCGCCCGCGATCCCGAGCTGCACCACCAGCCCACCTCGCGCCCCGGCGCGAAGCTCCCGCACGCCTGGCTCACCTCCGGGACCCGGACGCTGTCCACCCTGGACGTCGTCGGCAAGGGCCGCTTCACGCTGCTCACCGGCATCGGCGGCGAGGCATGGGTACGCGCCGCCCAGGACCACCCCCTCGACATCGCCACGGCCGTCGTCGGACCGGGCCAGGAGTACGAGGACCCCTACGGCGACTGGGCGAACCTGAGCGAGATCTCCGACGCCGGCGCCCTCCTCGTCCGCCCCGACGGGTATGTCGCCTTCCGGCACGCCGACGCGGCCGAGGACGCCGCGGGGATGCTCGCGGACGCGCTGCGGCGGATTCTCGGGCACGGTTGAGATGAGGGCGCAGGAAGGGGCCGGCATGGGCGACGACACGACGGTCACGGGCGAGGTGGTCGCCAGTCTGCGGGGCACGCCCGATCCGCGGCTGCGGGAGCTGCTGACCGGGCTCGTCCGGCATCTGCACGCCTTCGCGCGGGAGACCCGGCTGACGCGGGAGGAGTGGGAGCGGGCGATCGGGTTCCTGACCTCGACCGGGCAGGCGTGTACGGACACCCGGCAGGAGTTCATCCTGCTGTCGGACGTGCTCGGCCTGTCGACGCTCGTGGAGACGATCAACGACCGGCACGGTCCGGGCGCCACCGAGTCGACGGTCCTCGGCCCGTTCCACATGACCGAGTCGCCGGCGCGCGCACTCGGCGCGACGATCGATCTGGTGGGGGGCGGCGAGCCCTGTGTGGTGAGCGGCCGGGTGCTGTCCCGGGGCGGCGGCCCACTGCCCGGCGCGGTGGTCGACGTGTGGCAGGCCGACGGGAACGGCTTCTACGACGTGCAGCAGCCCGGCGTGCAGCCTCCCGGCAACGGCCGGGGCCTGTTCACCGCGGACGAGGAGGGGCGGTTCTGGTTCCGTACGTGTGTGCCGAGCCCGTACCCGATCCCGACGGACGGGCCGGTCGGCGGGCTGCTGCGGGCCACCGGACGGCACCCCTACCGGCCCGCGCACATCCACTTCATCGCCTCGGCCGAGGGGCACGCCCCGGTGACCACGCACATCTTCGTGGCGGGGAGCGACCACCTCGACTCGGACGCGGTGTTCGCCGTCAAGCCTGGCCTGGTCGCGGACTTCGCGCCGGTCGACGATCCGTCGGCGGCCGGGGAGTTCGGCGTGCCGAACCCGTTCCGGCACGCCCGCTTCGACCTCGTACTGGAGCGCGTGTGAAGGACGTCCTCGACTTCTCCTACGAGGCCCTGCCCGTGCGGGTCGTCTTCCGGCCCGGCGCGGCGGTGTCCGCGACGCCGGACGAGGTCGGGCGGCTCGGGCTGCGGCGGGTGCTGGTGGTGTGCGGGACGCGGGGCGCGGACACCGCGCGGGCGGTCGCGGACGCGCTCGGGCCGGCGTGCGTCGGCGTGCACGACCGGGCCCGGATGCATGTGCCGGTCGAGATCGCCGACGTGGCCGTCCAGGCGGTGCGCGCGGCGGGCGCCGACGGCTGCGTGGCGGTCGGCGGCGGCTCGTCGATCGGGCTCGGCAAGGCGATCGCCCTGCGCACCGGCCTGCCGCTGATCGCGGTGCCGTCCACGTACTCCGGGTCGGAGATGACCCCGGTCTGGGGTCTGACCGAGCACGGCGCCAAGCGCACCGGCCGGGACCCGAGGGCGCAGCCCCGCAGCGTGGTCTACGACCCCGAGCTCACCCTCTCCCTGCCCGTACCGCTCTCGGTGGCCAGCGGCGTCAACGCCCTCGCGCACGCCGTGGAGGCGCTGTACGCCCCGGACACATCGCCCCTGGTCCGGCTGATGGCCGAGGACGGCGTACGGGCGATGGCGCGGGCGCTGCCGGAGGTGGCCGCGGAACCGACGTCGCTGCGGGCGCGCGGCCGTGCGCTGTACGGCGCCTGGCTGTGCGGGTCCTGCCTGGGAGCCACCACCATGGGCCTGCACCACAAGCTGTGCCATGTCCTGGGCGGCACCTTCGGCCTGCCGCACGCCGAGACGCACACGGTGGTGCTGCCGTACGCCCTGGCCCACAACGCGCCGGCCGCACCGGACGCCGTCGCCACGGTGGCCCGCGCCCTGGACGCGGCCGACGCGCCGACGGCCCTGCGGGAACTGGCCGGCCGTCTCGGCGCCCCGCGCTCCCTCGCCGAACTCGGTCTCCAGGAAGCCGACTTGGCGACGGCCGCGGCGGTGACCGCGGGCCAGGCGTACGCCAACCCGCGCCCGGTCACGGCCGACGGAGTGCTCGCCCTGCTGCGAGCCGCCTACGAAGGCGCACCACCGGCCATGGCCGCCCACTGACAAACCCCTCCCCCTTCACCCCCCACTCTCGAAGCCCCCACGCCGGAAGAAAGGTGATCGCCATGCCCCTCGGTCTGCTCAGGAGTCGAAACTCCCGAGGGAGTCGACGCTCCCGAGGGGCGTCCGGCGTCCCGTTGCCCGTGCCGGACGGCGCGGGCGTCGTGGGCCGTGAGGTCACGGACCCGATGGGACTGCCCATGCGGGGCGCCGACGTGACCGTGACCGCGCTGGACTCGCACCAGGTGGTGGCACGCGGGACGACGGACCCGTACGGCCTGTTCTTCGCGGCGCTGCCCCCGGGCCGCTACAGCCTCATGATCACGGCCGAGGGGCTGACCCCGCACCGGGAGACCCTGGACGTCGCGGCCGGTCCGCCGCTTCCCGCCGCGCGGGCGCAGTTGTCGTCGGCCCGGCAGCTGGACCTGCCGGCGCCCGGAACCTGGCTGTTCGACCCGCCGCACACGGCGATCAGGTTCATCGCCAAGCACGTCGGCATGGCCCATGTCCACGGCCGCTTCGAGCGGTTCACGGGCGGCATACAGGTCGCGTCCGACATGGGCGCGTCCCAGGTGTCGGTGCGCATCGACGCCTCCAGCATCACGACCGGCAACAACACCCGGGACAACCATCTGCGTTCGGCCGACTTCCTGGACGTCGAGCGCTACCCGTACATCGACTTCACCAGCAGGCGCTTCGCCTACCGGGGCGGCGCCAAGTGGACGCTGCACGGCACGCTCACCATGCACGGCGTGAGCCGCTCGGTGGAGCTGGACACGACGTACCTGGGGTCGGTCAACGGCGGCTACGGCGAGGAGCTGCGGTGCGCGGCGCTGGCCAAGGCGGAGCTGCACCGGGAGGACTTCACGCTGAACTGGCGCAGCATGCTCGCCCGTGGCATCGCGGTGGTCGGTCCCACGGTCCAGCTGGAGTTGGACGTGCAGGCGATGTACCGCACGCACGACACCCCGACGCCACCGGAGTAGGCCCTCACCGTGCGTAGTCGTCCGGTGATCGAATCACCTCACACCACGGTTACGGTTCACTCAACCCCTGGTTGCGGAGCGGTGATCGGGTGACTATGGGGGCATGACACTGGCCCAACGCGCCATGGAGCAACTGCAGGTCTGGCCCGATCTCCGCTCGGGCCCGGCCAGTTGCGGCGCAGGGCGGGCACTGCGCTCCGTCCACAGCGAGATCGTGCACTTCCATTCCGACCGGGACGTGGACCTGCATCTGACGGCGTCGGTCATCCGGCGGTTCCACGACGACCTCCAGGAGTCGACCGCGATCCGGCTGGTCCCGGGGTCGAGCTGGGTGACGGTACACCTCGACTGCGACACGGACGTCGACCTGCTGATGAGCCTGGTCAGCGCCGCGCTCAAGGCCCATCAGCACCGGCCCGCCCCCGCCGGGCGCACGGCAGGGGACGCGTGCAACTTCCGTCGGGTCACGGTGCTGCCCCGTGGCTAGGTGTGCTGCCCGGACAGGTATGCGCGGCGTCAGTCGTAGGTGACGTCCGAGGCACGGTAGCGGCAGTGTGTGCCGTCCGGTCCGCTGCCGGTCCCGGTCGGCTCGGCTCCGCTGTCGTTGCCCCGGAAGCGGTCGCAGACGGTGATGTCCCGGTTGCCGTCGCCCGTGATCGTCACGCCCGAAAGGGTCGCGGTGTCGCCGTAGTTGGCGTTGACGCCGGCGATGGCGTCGGCCGGGCCGGTCACCTTGACGTGGCTGATGACGACATGGCGTGCGTGCTGGGTGTCGCAGTTGCCGCACGAGCGGTAGAGCTTGCCGAAGTCCGCGACCTGGAAGTCCCTGATGGTCACGGTTCCGGCGCCGTTGTGCTGGAAGACCTTGTCGTCCGCGTGCCGGGCGCCACCGCCGAGGACGAGATACGTCGCCGACGCCGAGGCGCCCTTGAACGTGGCCGCGTCCTCGCCGACGTCCTCCCACCACACGTTCCGCAGGGTGCACGTGCCCAGGCAGTGCACCCCGTCGGCGGCCGGGGCGCCCAGGATCACGTTCTGCAGGACTGCCCCGTCGGCGAGTTCGAAAAGCGCGCCCTGGTCCTCGTCCTGGCCGTCGCCGCCGAGGGCTCCGGAACCGTGGAAGCGCTTGAGACCGCCGTCGTAGGTGCCGGAGACCTCGATGGTGGCGGGCACCGGACGGTCGGCGGCTGAGGCGGGCCAGGCGGCGAAGGCGGTCGAGGAACGGGCGGCGGAGTCCGGCTTCGGGGAGGCGGTGGCACGTTCGCTGGGCGAGGCGGACGCCTTCGAAGGGGACGGGGACGCCGATGACTGGGCGGGCGACGGGGAGGCCGCGGGCGTCGAGTCGGCGGAGCGGAGGGTGCCGCTCGCCTGCTGGGGCGTCGGGCCGTCGCCCTTGGCCGTGTCCTGCCCGGAGCCGGGCCCCGTCATCAGCAGGCCGCCGACCAGCGCGGCGGCCGCGACCAGGGTGATCGTCAGTGCGCCGGTCAGGCCGATCGGCAGCGGGCGACGGCGGTCGGCGGATCTCCTGCGGTGCTTGCGCGGTCTGCGCGGTCTGCGCGGCGTTGCTCTGGTGCTCATCGCGGTGACTCTCGTTCGGGCTCGGGGAGGCAACGGGTAAGCCTCCTCGACCGGTAGTCGCCGCCGAACGCCCGGAGGTTGCCGATCGGTTTCCCGATGAGATCACCGTGCTGCGCCCTCGACGAGGCGGGCGAGGTTGGCCAGGGCCATACGCGTGCCCGTCTCGTTGTCCGCGGCCGGCACGGCGTCGGGGACGCCCTCGTGCACGACGAGGACGTCCGTGCCGCCGCCGGCGTCCGTGAGGGTGGTGGTCATGGTCATCGTGCCGCGCAGCGCGGGATCGTCGGTCTCGAACTCGACCGCCTCCACCACCCGCTCGTCCGGCACGAGCCGCACGAAGTGTCCGTGGTAGGTGTCGGTGTGCGGGTCCGACTTCCCGGTGCCGGTCGGCATGTCGTACGTCAGCGAGACACGGAACGCCCCTCCTTCGCGGGCGTCGAACTCGTGCACCCGGGCGGTCATGCCGTCCGGCACCCGCCACCGCGCGACGGCGTCCGCGTCCAGCAGTGCCCGGTAGACGGCCGCACGCGGGGCGTTCACGTACCAGGAGACTCGCGTGGAGTACATGGCCCGACGATAGTGCCGCTCCTGGGAGCGTCGCTTCCCGGACGGGGAGGGGTGGGGTACGGATGGACGCGGTGGACGCGGTGGACACCGTGGCCGCGCACGCCCGACCTTCGTCCCGAGAGGCGGTACCCATGCCCGTCGTAGACGCCTGGATGCAGCATCCGACGCTGCGCCACGCCAACCACGAGATGTTCGAGTCGCTGCGCCGGTGGACCGGCATGGAGCGGCTCGACGAGCCGCTGCCCGTCGAGGTGACGGTGGCGGCACTGGAGGCCGCGGACGTGGAGATCGGCCTGGCGGCCGCCTGGTACGGGCCGCAGGGCCCGCTGATCGACAACGACGAGGTGGCCGCCTTCGTCGAGCAGGCCCGTGGCCGGCTGCGCGGAGTGGCGGGCGCCGACCTCGCCCGGCCCATGGCGGCGGTACGGGAACTACGGCGCGCGGTCGAGGAGTTGGGCTTCGTGGCGCTGCGCGTCGTGCCGTGGCTGTGGGGGCTGCCGCCCACCGACCGGCTGTACTACCCCCTTTACGCGGCCTGCGTGGACCTCGGCGTGCCGTTCTGCACCCAGGTCGGGCACACGGGACCGCTGCGCCCGTCGGAGACCGGGCGGCCCATCCCGTACATCGACCAGGTCGCGCTGGACTTCCCGGAGCTGACGATCGTGTGCGGGCACATTGGCCACCCGTGGACGGCGGAGATGATCGCGGTCGCCGACAAGCACGCCAAGGTGTTCATCGACACGAGCGCCTACACCGTCCGCCGCTATCCGCCGGAACTGGTGGAGTACCTGCGCGGCCGGGGCCGGCACAAGGTCCTGTTCGGCTCCAACTACCCCATGATCACGCCGAGTCGGGCGCTGGAGCACCTGGACGCCCTGGACCTGGACGAGGAGACGCGGGAGCTGTTCCTGCACGGGAACGCCCGCCGCGTCTTCGCCCTCTGACCCGCTTTCAGGGACTCAGCGCACGAGACAGGGCCGCTTCGCGTCGAAGGTCCAGCCGTCGATCAGGTACCGCATCCCGAGCGCGTCGTCCCGGCCCGACAGCGCCTTCTCCCGGTACAGCTCGTGCGCCGCGAGCAGCCGGTCCCTGTCCAGGCGGACCCCCAGTCCGGGCGTGTCCGGCACGGCGACCTCGCCGCCGGTGATCCTCGGCGGATCGACGGTGAGCCGTTCCCGTCCCTCCTGCCAGATCCAGTGCGTGTCCAGGGCGTTGTACTCGCCGGGGGCCGCCGCTCCGCAGTGGGTCATCATCGCCAGGGAGATGTCGAAGTGGTTGTTGGAGTGGCAGCCCCAGGTCAGGCCCATCGCGTGGCACAGCTGGGCGACGCGCACCGAGCCCCGCATGGTCCAGAAGTGCGGGTCGGCCAGCGGGATCGACACCGACTGCAGGGCCAGGGCGTGGGTGAGCTGACGCCAGTCCGTGGCGATCATGTTGGTCGCCGTGGGCAGCCCGGTGGCCCGGCGGAACTCCGCGAGGATCTCCCGGCCCGAGTAGCCGTCCTCCGCTCCGCAGGGGTCCTCGGCGTAGGCGAGCGTGCCGACGAGCGGACGGCACAGCTCGACGGCCTCGCGCAGGGACCAGGCGCCGTTCGGGTCGAGGGTGATCCGTGCCTCGGGGAAGCGCTCCTTCAGGGCGGTCACGGCCCTGACCTCCTCCGTGCCCGGCAGGACGCCGCCCTTGAGCTTGAAGTCGCGGAAGCCGTAGTGGTCGTAGGTGGCCTCGGCCTGCCGGACGATCGCCTCGGGGGTCAGCGCCTCCTCGTGCCGGACGCGGTACCACTCGACGGCCGCGTCGGGTGCGCGGACGTAGTCCAGGTCGGTGCGGTCCGGGTCGCCGACGTAGAAGAGGTAGCCGAGCACGCGTACGGCGTCGCGCTGCTTGCCGTCGCCGAGCAGGGCGGCGACCGGGACCTGGAGGTGCTGCCCGAGCAGGTCGAGGAGGGCTGACTCGACGGCGGTGACGGCGTGGACGGTGGTGCGCAGGTCGAAGGTCTGGGCGCCGCGGCCACCGCAGTCGCGGTCGGCGAACGTCGTCCCGATGGTGCGCAGGACGTTCTTGTGGTCGCCCAGCCGGGCGCCGACGACCAGGGGTTCGGCGTCGCGCAGGGTCCGCGTGATCTTCTCGCCGCCGGGCACCTCGCCCAGGCCCGTGCGGCCCTCGGAGTCCTCCAGGACGACGACGTTGCGGGTGAAGAACGGGGCGTGCGCGCCGGAGAGGTTGAGGAGCATCGAGTCCCGGCCGGCGACCGGGTACACGGAGAAGCGGGTGACGACAGGCTGGGTCATGGCGGTGGGTGCCGTTCTCGTGAGGGGGGTGGTGGGTCAGACGCCGAGGACGTCGAGGACCTGTTCCAGGACCAGTACGCCACCGAGGCCGAGGATCGCGAGCACCGTCGTGTAGGTGGTGCGGGCCTTGATGGCGTCCAGGACGGACAGGTTGAAGTACTCCTTGAACATCCAGAAGCCCGGGTCGTTGACGTGGGAGAAGGCGATCGATCCGCAGGAGACGGCGAGGACCATCACCTCCGGGTGGACGCCGCTGCCCGCGAGCAGGGGCAGCGCCTCACCGGAGGCGGTGACGACGGCGACGGTCGCGGAGCCGAGCGCCACGCGGAGGATGGCGGCGATCAGCCAGGCGAGGACGATCGGGGAGACGGACCAGCCGTCGGTGGCCTCCTTGATGTAGTCGGAGATCCCGCCCTCGACGAGGACGTTCTTGAAGGCGCCGCCCGCGCCGATGACGAGCAGGATCATCGCCATCGCCTGGGCGGCCTCCTTGCAGGAGGCGCTGACCTCGGCCAGGCTGCGGCCGATGCGCGGGCCGAACGCCCAGATCGCCACGAGCAGGGTGAGCAGCAGGGCGATCGGTGCGGAGCCGGCGAAGGCGACGAAGTGCGTCAGGGCGCCGTCGCCCGGGCCGGCCAGGTCGGTCACGGCGGCACCGGCGATGAGCACCACGGGCAGCAGGGCCACGGACAGCGACCGGGACGAAGGGCAGGCGCGGCCACAGCAGGGCGACGAACGCGCCGACGGGGACGGCGATGAACAGGCCGTGGAACAGGGTCAGTCCGACGGACGCGTGGAAGGTGGCGGCCACCGCGGTGGGCCCGGGGTGCGGCGGCAGGAAGCTGTGCATGGTGGACAGGGCGATCGACATGGGCAGCCCGACCCACAGCAGGGTGGAGCGGGTGCCCCGGACGAGGGTGAAGGCGATCGGGACGATGATGACGAAGGCCACCTCGTAGAACATCGTCACGCCGATGAGCATGGCCGTGAGCACCATGGCCACCTGCACCCGGCGCGGCCCGCACACGTCGAGGAGCCGGCCGGCCATGCGCTGGGCGGCGCCGGAGTCCCCCATCACCCGGCCGACCATGGCACCGAGCCCGATGGTGAGCATGGTGTCGCCGATTTGGTCCGGAATCTTGTCCAGTCCGATGCCCCGCCAGGAGCAGGGCGGCGAAGCCGTTCAGTCTGAGCTTGGTCATCAGGACGAGCAGGACCAGGACACTGATCCCGACCACCACGAGCGGCATGTGCGGTTCTCCTTTGAACGCCGCGTCCGTTCACCGTTCACCCCACTGAATGGGGTCCTCACATGAAGATGGCATCTACATATGAGGACGGAGATTATGATCGTGGATGGTCGAGGTCAATGGGTCCGCGTGGGTCCGCGCCTGTCTCCTCGTCCCCGGCGGTACGCCGTGCCCGGTCGCGGGTACCCCTATCGGTGCAGCACCCTCCTGGGAGGTGACTCGGATGCTGTTCCTCGGACTGCTCCTTCTCGCGGCCACGGGTGCGTTCACCGGCCTGGTCATCGCCGACAACCTCTCCGGCGGACCTGAGTACTCCGTCTCGGTGCTCGACCAGGGGCTCGCGACCATGAACACGCTGGCGGTCTTCTGCTCGGGTCTCGCCCTCGCGCTCCTGTTCTGCCTCGGGCTGGCCATGGTGAGGCGCGGGGCGACCCACCACCGCCACCGCGGCCCGCGGCGGCACGAGCCCCGCCGCTTCTCCCCGTTCCACAGGACGCCGGACCCGGGCGCGCGGGCCTGACCGGACCGAGATCCCGGACGGCACGAGCGGATCAGGTGATGCCGATGGTCGGTGACACGGACGACGACATCCAGACACGGCGGAGCGGCGGAAGCGGCCACCGGGCGGTGCCGCACACGGCCGACGTGCGGATCGAGGCATGGGGCGCCAGCCGCGAGCGCTGCCTGGTGGAGGCCGCGCTGGGCATGGTGGAGTGCTTCGCCGACGTCACCGCGGTGCGGCCGACCTCGGTGGAGCGGGTGCGGCTCACCGAGGACAGCGACGAGGACCTATTGACCGCGCTCCTGGACGAGGTCGTCTTCCGGCTCGACGTGGACGGCCGGGTGCCCGTCGACCTGGAGGCCGACACCACGGACGGCGACCTGGACGTCCGCCTCGCCCTCGCCGAACTGGCCGACGTGGAGGTCACCGGCGCCACGCCGAAGGGCATCTCCTGGCACGGGCTGCACATCGGACCGGGCCCGTACGGGTGGTCCTGCGCGGTGACCGTGGACGTGTGAGGCTCAGCCCTGCACGCTCACGTCCTTGTACGCCCCGGGTTCTCCTCCGCCGACCCGCGCAACGACCGCGGACGCACCGCGATCCCCACCGACTCCAGACGGGCCCGCAACTCCCCGCCACCCACCACCCACCACCCGCGCGGCCCGGTGACGACTGCGCACGCTCGGACGCTCCTCGCCCTCGGCGGATGGCCTGGGCCTGGGCCTGGGCCTGGGCACCAGCACGCCGACGCGGCGATGCGCGCCCGCTCCCGCCGGCTCAGCCCTTCACCACGCCCAGCGGCACCAACCGCGCCACCGTCCGGCACAGCCCCGCGCCCTCACTCGCGGCCACCACCTCGCTCACGTCCTTGTACGCCTCCGGGGTCTCCTCCGCCAACCCGCGCAACGACCGCGGACGCACCGCGATCCCCGCGGACTCCAGACGGGCCCGCAACTCCCCGCCACCCACCGCCCGCGCGGCCCGGTGGCGGCTGAGGACGCGGCCCGCGCCGTGGCAGGTGGAGAAGAAGGCGTCGCCGGGGGACACGCCGACCAGGACGTACGAGGCGGTGCCCATCGTCCCGGGGATCAAGACCGGCTGGCCGACCTCGCGCAGGTCCTCGGGCAGATCCGGATGGCCGGGCGGGAAGGCACGGGTCGCGCCCTTGCGGTGCACGCACAGGGTGCGGTGGGTGCCGGCCACGGGATGGGTCTCGATCTTGGCGAGGTTGTGGGAGACGTCGTACACCAGGGACAGCCGGGTGCGCGCGGCGCGGTGGAAGGTCCGGCGGGCCGCGTCGGAGAGCAACTGACGGTTCGCCCGGCCGTAGTTGGCCGCGGCGGCCATCGCGCCGAGGTACCTCCGCCCCTCCGGTGACTCGACCGGCGTGCAGGCCAGTTGGCGGTCGGGGACCTTGATGCCGTAGCGGGCCATCGCGGCGTCCATCAGCCGGACGTGATCGGTGCAGATCTGGTGACCGAGGCCGCGGGAACCGCAGTGGATCATCACGCACACCTGGCCGACGGCGAGCCCGAACGCGGCGGCGGCCGCCGCGTCGTACACCTCGTCGACGCGCTGCACCTCCAGGAAGTGGTTGGCGGACCCGAGGCTGCCGACCTGGCCGAGGCCGCGCTCGCGTGCCCGCGCGCTCACCTGGTCCACGTCGGCGTCGGCGACCGCCCCGCCGTCCTCGCAGCGCCTCAGGTCACGCTCCTCGCCATGGCCCTCCTGCACCGCGTACCGGGAGCCGCCGCGCAGGATGCGCTCCAACTGCCCGGGGCCGGTCAGGTGCCACACCCCGCCGGGACCGGCGCCTCGCGGGATCGCCCGGTCCAGGCCGTCCATCACCGCGGGGAGCGCCGACGCCAGCCCCTCGTGATCGGTGTCGGCGGCCAGCAGCCGTACGCCGCAGGAGATGTCGAAGCCGACCCCGCCCGGCGAGACCACACCGCCGTCGGCCACGTCGGTGGCGGCGACACCGCCGATGGGAAAGCCGTAACCCCAGTGGATGTCGGGCATGGCGTACGACGCGGCGACGATCCCCGGCAGCGTCGCGACATTGGCCACCTGCTCCAGGGACTTCTCGGCGTCCCGCAGCAGGTTCCGGGACGCGAACACCACGCCCGGCACGCGCATCGGGCCGTGCGGGTCGATACGGAAGCGGTGGGGAGCCTCCTCGACCAGTTCCATGTCAGCCTCCCGCGCCTCGTCCGGCGGTCCGCGGCGCCCGGCGCCGCAGGTGCGGGGTACCCGCGTGGGGCGCTCGCTATCGCGCCGAGTGCCCCGGCGGCACGGGTGGGGAATTTCGTACGGTTGAGACATGAGCGGCGACGGTGTGACGCTGTTCGTCTGCGGCGACGTGATGCTCGGACGCGGCGTCGACCAGATCCTGGCCCGGCCCGGCGACCCGGCGCTGCGGGAGGGGTACGTCACGGACGCCCGCTCCTACGTGAGCATGGCGGAGTCGGTGAGCGGCCCGATCCCGGCGCCGGTCGACCCGTCCTGGCCGTGGGGCGAGGCGTTGGCGCTGCTGGAGGCGAGCGCGCCGGACGTCCGGATCGTCAACCTGGAGACGTCCGTCACGCGCAGTGACGCGTTCGAGCCCGGCAAGGCGGTCCACTACCGCATGCATCCGGCCAACGTGCCCGCCCTGACCGTTGCCCGGCCCGATGTCTGCGTCCTGGCCAACAACCACGTACGGGACTTCGGGCGCGCGGGCCTGGAGGAGACGCTCGACGTGCTGCACGGGGCCGGGCTGCGGACGGCGGGCGCGGGGCGCGGCGCCGAGGAGGCGTACGCGCCGGTGGCGCTCCCGCTCCCCCACGGCGGCCGCGTACTCGTCTTCGCCCTGGGCTGCGGCAACAGCGGCATCCCGCCCGGCTGGGCGGCCACGGCGGACCTGCCCGGGGTCGCCTACGCGCCCGAGTTGTCGCCCGCCACGGCCGCCGCGGCGGTACGGCGCATCCGGCAGGTCAAGCGGCCCGGCGACCTCGTGGTGGTGTCCGTGCACTGGGGCTCCAACTGGGGCTACCTCGTCCCCCGCGACCAGCGCCGCTTCGCGCACGCCCTGGTGGACGGCGGCGCCGACCTCGTCCACGGCCACTCCTCCCACCACCCACGCCCCGTCGAGCTCTACCGGAACCGGCTGATCCTGCACGGCTGCGGCGACTTCATCGACGACTACGAGGGCATCCCGGGGTACGAGGAGTACCGCGACGACCTGCGTATCGCCTACCTCGTGACGGTGGCGGCGGAGACCGGCGAACTGACCGACCTGCGCATGCTGCCCCTCCTCGCCCGCCGCATGCGCCTGGAGCCGGCGCCGCCCGAGGACCGCGCCTGGCTGCACGCCACCCTCGACCGCATCGCCTACGGCACCCGTCTCGCCCTGGCCGCGGACGGCGCCCTCACCCTGACGAAATCCGCCTCCCGAACCACCGCGTGAACCGCCGGCTCCGCTCAACCGCCGACTTCGCCGCCCCTCCTCGACGCCGACGCGACGAACCGGCCCCGTTTCGCCCTGGCGGGGCTGTCGCTGCGCCACGCCGGACACCGCGTGGCCTGCGACGGCGGCCCCCGAGCCGACCCCCCCGGCTGCCCCGCCGGACGGCGATTCGCCCGGCGGGTCACCGCCGGCGGTCGAAGCCGCGGTCGCGTCGGCGCGGGAGCACGGCCGAGCCGGGCGTCGCGACGCGCGCCCGCGATCTGGGCCGCGGCCGGAATCGGCCGCGCTGCCGTCCGGTGCGCCACCTGGCACGTGGCGTACGGCTGTCGCGTCCGGTCCGGGCTCCGATCGTGATGTGGGCGCGGGCGTTGAGGGCTTCCCGGACTGGGCCGCGGAGGCGGACCTGCTGGTCGCGCGGGGGCCGGGCGGTGCACGCCGGGTTGAGGCCGCCGACCGGGGAGGGGCCGTCGAGAGCCCCATCGGACACGGCCGATGCCCGAGGGTGGCCCGGAGTGATCCTCCGTGAGCGTCAGTCGCCGCGCAGTGCCTCCAGCACATCCGCGTCGGTCAGCTGGCCGAAGTCCTGGTACCACTCGCCGACCGCGCTGAACAGCCTCGGCTCATGGAGGCAGACGAAGTCGTCCACCTCCCGGCGCAACTCCTCGGCCGCCTCCGGTGCGCAGACCGGTACGGCCAGGACCAGGCGCCGGGGCTGCCGGCTGCGTACCGCGCGCAGGGCGACGCGCGCGGTCGAGCCGGTCGCCACGCCGTCGTCCACGACCACGGCGGTGCGGTCGCGCAGCGGCGGCGCCGGCCGGCCCTGCCGATAGCGTTCCTCGCGCCGCCGCAGTTCCCTGCGCTCGCGCTCCACCACCGGCGCCAGATCCGCCTCGCTCAGCCCCAGCCGGTACAGCGTCGCCTCGTCGAAAAGCGGAGGGTCGTCGCCCGCGAGCGCGCCGACCCCGAACTCCTCGTGGAACGGGGCCCCGATCTTGCGTACGACGAGCACGTCCAGCGGGGCCTGCAGCACCCGGGCGATCTCCCGGGCGACCGCGACACCGCCGCGGGGCAGGGCGAGGACCACGGGATGCGCGAGGAGGCCCTTCTCCTGCCGGACGCGCAGTTGCTCCGCCAGCTCCTGCCCGGCCTCCCTGCGGTCACGGAACAGCATGGGTCTCCCCTTCCGTCCGTCGCCGCGTACCCCACCCACCGGCACCGGACACACGGCACGAGGCCCGCCTGAAGCGTCCTCGGATCGGCTGGTCCTGCTCCCCGCACGGGTCTGGACCCGTCGTGCCGACCTGGCCTAGGGTTCCCGACGGCAAGCGCTTTCTAGCCGGGTCATGCCAACCCTGCCACCGCCCGCACGCTCCCGTCGTTCCTCGCTCCACGCCCCCACAGCCATGCGCGAAAGGAACCGCCCCGTGCCGCACCACGCATCGCCCCACCCGTCCCAGCCGTGGTCCCGCAAGGCGTTCCTGCGGGGCATGGCCGCCGTCGGCGTGGCCCCGCTGGTGCCCGGCGTGCTCCCCACGGCCGCCCGGGCCGCGTCGGACCGGCCCGACTTCCCGCTGGTGCGGGGCGGCGCCGCCGTCGAGCTGTACGTCGACGCGGCGGACGACCCCGCCGTGATCCGCGCGGCCGGCGATCTCCGCGCGGACGTCGAACGCGTCGGCGGCGTCCGGCCGGAGCTGCGCCACACGCTCCCGGAGACGGCCGCGGGACTGGTGCTGATCGGCACCCTCGGCGCCAGCCCCGTCATCGACCGGCTCGCCGCACGCGGGCGCCTGGACGTCTCGCGGGTGAAAGGCCGCTGGGAGGCGTCGGTGACGCAGGTGGTGGAGCGCCCGCTGCCCGGGGTGGAGCGCGCCCTGGTGATCGCGGGCAGTGACCGGCGCGGCACGGTCTACGGCGTCTACGACACCTCGGAGCGCATCGGGGTCTCCCCGTGGTACTGGTGGGCCGACGTGCCCGTGCCCCGCCGTGACACGGTGACGGTGCCCGCGGGGCCGATCAAACGGTACGAGCCCTCGGTGCGTTACCGGGGTGTCTTCGTCAACGACGAGCAGAACCTCACCACTTGGTCGCGTCGCACCCAGGAGCCGGACAAGAACATCGGCCCCGAGACCTACAAGCGGGTCTTCGAGCTGCTGCTCCGCCTCAAGGCCAACTACCTGTGGCCGGCCATGCATCCGTACTCCGACTTCTTCAACAAGCACCGCGAGAACCCGGAACTGGCGGACCGCTACGGCATCGTCGTCGGCTCCAGCCACCCCGAGGCCCTGCTGCGCAACGGCGTCCACGAGTGGGCGCCGTGGGCCGAGGAGCACCGCGGCGCGGACGGCGCCCTGCCGCTGTACGACTACACGGTGAACCCCGAGGTCATCTCCGACTACTGGAGGGCCAGGGCCAGACAGAACGCCTCGTACGAGAGCAGTTGGACGATCGGCATGCGCGGTCTGCACGACAGCGCGCTGGAGACCAAGTACGCCACGACCATTCCCGAGAAGGTCGCGGTGATGAACGACATCATCGCCGACCAGCGCCGCATCCTGGCCGAGGAGGTCGGCGCGGCCGCCGAGCCGCAGATCTTCATCCCGTACAAGGAGGTCCTGGAGCTGTACAACGCGGGCGTCCAGGTCCCCGACGACGTCACGCTGATCTGGCCGGACGACAACCACGGCAACATGCGCCAGCTGCCGAACGACGCCGAGCGGCGGCGCGCGGGCGGCAACGGCATCTACTACCACCTCTCCTACTGGGGCCGACCGAAAAGCTATCTCTGGCTCGACACCACCCAACCGGCCAAGGTGTGGCAGGAGTTGCGGCGCGTGTACGAGCACGGCGTCGACCGGATGTGGATCTTCAACGTGGGCGACGTGAAGTCGATCGAGACCGGACTGTCCTTCTGCATGGACATGGCCTGGGACGTCGACCGGTGGGGCGCCGACGACGTGGAGGACTTCCTCGCCGAGTGGGCGGGGAGGCAGTTCGGCCGCCGGTACGGCCGCGAGATCGCCGCCCTGCGCGGCGAGTACTACCGCCTCGCGGCGGAGCGACGCCCGGAGTTCATCGACCGCGGGGTCTTCTCCGTCGTCCACCACGGCGACGAGGCGGGCCGGCGCATGGCCGCGTACGAGCGGTTGCTGGAGCGGGTCCGCGCGCTGGGCGCCAAGCTGCCCGAGGCGTACCGGGACGCCTACTACGAACTGGTCGAATACCCGGTGCACGGCGCGTACTTGATGAACCTCAAGTACTACTGGGCGGACCGCAACGCGCTCGCGGTCCGGCAGGGACGCGGCGCCGGGACCAACCGGTTCGCGGACCTGGCCGAGGCGGCCCACGCCGAGGAGGCCGCGCTCACCAGGCGGTACAACACCGAGGTGGCGGGAGGGAAATGGGACGGCATCGTCAATCCGTACCCCTCCCAGATCCCCAAGGCGCCCGGCCGCCCGACGGTCACCCGCCTCGCCCGGCAGGAGACCTCGGGGCTGGGTGTGGCGGCCGAGGGCAACGAGACCGGGGTCCAGCGCCCGCTGTCCTTCTCCTCCTACACGCGGGACAGCCGCTTCCTCGACGTCTTCAACACCGGCTTCCTTCCGCTCGACTGGTCGGCGCAGGCGAGCCGGCCCTGGGTGCTGCTGAGCACGACGGGAGGCTCGCTCACCGAGCAGACCCGGGTGTGGGTGGAGATCGACTGGGCGCGGATGCCGGAGGGCACGTACGACGCGACGGTCGCCGTCAGCGGGGGCGGGCAGCGGGTGGAGGTGCCGTTGCGGGTGGTCAACGACGGTGAGCGGGCGCGCCGGCGGGCCCGTGGGTTCGTGGCGGCCCACGGGTACGTCTCGATCGACGCCGTGCACGCCGACCACCGGGTGGCGCGCGGCGGGGCCCGCTGGCGGGCGGTGCGCGGACTGGGCCGCCGTACGGCAGCCATGGAGGCGGTGCCGTCGACGGCGGCTCCGGTCACCGCCGACTTCGCCGCCAAGGCACCGGAGTTGAGGTACCGGGTGCGCTTCGAGGGCGCCGGCACCTTCGCGGTCACCGTCCTGCGGTTGCCGTCCCTCGACGAGCGCGGGCATCGCCGGCTGGCCGTCGCGGTCGACGACCAGCCGGCCACCGTCCTGTCGGGCCAGGCCGTCGCCACCGGCAACCGGGGCGACGCCTGGGCCCGCAACGTGGAGGACGGCGTGGAGCGGCTGACCGCCCGGGTGACGGTGGACGAGCCCGGTGACCACGTACTGCGCCTGTTCATGGTCGATCCGGGCATAGTCGTCGACCAGATCGTGATCGACACCGGTGGGCTGCCCGTCAGCTACCTGGCGCCGCCGGAGAGCTACCACCCGGTGTTCAACCCCGACCCGGAGCGCGCACCGGGGCGGTAGCCCCAGGCGGTAGCCCTACTGGATGGTCCAGCCCACGCTGCCGACGCCCGAGCTGTAGAGGGCGCAGACACCCGACGACTCGCCGTACTGGCCGGGGGCCAGCGTCACCCACTGGCCGGAGACGTCCGGGGCCCAGCCGCAGACGATCTCGGCGCGGAAGGTGACGGTGCGGTCGGTGTTGTTCTTGCAGCCCGCGATGCCGTGGTCCGGGTTGTTGTTGTGCACCCAGCCGTCGCAGTCGACGGTGCCCGCCATGGCCGCGGCGTCGGCGGGCGCCGCGGCCTGCGCGGGGGCGGCCGGGCCGCCGACGGTGAGGGCGAGGGCCGAGACGGTGGTGGCCAGGCCGGCTGCGAGAGCGGTCTTCCTGCGGTTCATGCGTGTGTCCCCGTGATGTAGTGGTTCCGTTCGGTGTGCCGCCTTCAGTCAAGGTCAGCGGCGCTCCGGCGGGAACCTCGGACATCCGAGGGTGGCGCCCGGGCTCACTCACCGGCCGTGCCGGAGGTGTCGGTCTCGTTCCAGTCGTACGGCCCGCCGCCGCGCCACTCGATCAGCTCGGGATCGTCGACGGCCCGGTCCTCGGCGGGCAGGTCGGCGCGGTGCACCAGGTCCAGGACGTCGAACAGGCTGTAGGCGGTGCCCGCCGGTTCGCCGCGGATCGTCACCTCACGCCCGCCGTCCGACGCCGGCGGCAGCACCACCACGGGGGGACGCGTGCTCATGTCACCACCATGCGCTCTGCGCGGCCGATACGCAGCCCGGCGTACCGGCCGTGCCGGGCCCGTCCGTCGCATGGCCCACGACCGGCCGGGTACCCGGCACGCCCATGACCGGACGGGTACGGGGGTGTGACCGGATGCGAAGGATCCTGCTCACCGGGTGGTTCAGCCTCCGGGAGGGCGAGGTCACGGCGGGTGATGTGCTCGCCCTGAGGCGGGTCCAGGAGCTGCTGGCCCGGGCTGGGCTCGCCTACGACACCGCGTGGAGTCCGGGGTACGCGGACGAGGCGCTGCATCTGGAGGACGTCCGGCCGCAGATGTACTCCGATCTGCTGTTCGTGTGCGGACCGCTGCACGGTCCGCAGGTGGAGCGATTGCACCGGCGGTTCGACCGGTGCCGGCGCATCGCGGTCGGCACCTCGGTGCTGGACCCCGCCGATCCCGCCGTCACCGGCTTCCATCGCGTACTGGCCCGGGACGCCCCCGGCGCGGCCCCGGTGCTCGACCTCTCCCTGAGCGCCCCTCCCGTCGCTCCCGCTCCCGTCGTCGGAGTGATCCTCACCCACGGCCAGCGCGAGTACGGCGGGCGTCGCCGGCACGAGGAGGTCGCCGACACCGTGACCCGGTGGCTCGGCGGTCTGGACTGCGCGCCGGTCGAACTGGAGACCCGGCTCGACTCCCGTGACTGGCGGCTGTGCACGACCGCCGACCAGTTCCAGTCCCTGCTGCCCCGGCTGGACTGTGTCGTCACGGACCGGCTGCACGGCCTGGTGCTCGCCCTGCGCGCCGGGACCCCGGCGCTGGCCGTCGATCCCGTCGTCGGCGGGGCCAAGGTGACCGCGCAGGCACGGGCGTGCGACTGGCCCGCCCTCGTGCCCGCCGAGCGCCTGGACGCCGCTGAGCTGGACCGTTGGTGGGGCTGGTGCCTTTCGTACGGGCGCGAGACGGCCCGGCACCGCAGGCGGGCGTTCCTGGCAGGACCGCCCGAGGACGGCGCGGACGGGCTCCTCGACGCGCTCGACGCGCTCGTCACGCGCCTCGGCGACTAGGTGGGCCGTCAGCGTTGGTGCGCCCGGCTGGGCCCGTCAGCGTCAGCGTTGGTGCGCCCGGCTGGGCCCGTCAGCGCTGGTAGAGGCCGACGAGTGTTCCGCTCGCCACTTGCTGCCGGTCGAGCACCCGGTGTGCTTCGTCGGCCGTGGCCGCCTCCGGGATGGAGACGGGGCCCGGGAGGGCGTAGAGGCGGAAGACGTACCGGTGCGCGTCGTCGCCGACCGGGGGCTGGGGGCCGCCCCAGCCGGATTCCCCGTAGCCGTTCGTGTGCGGGTGGCTCCCCGGGGTCGTGCCGCCCGCCGGCAGCCCGTCGGTGTGCGGATCGATGCCGGTGAGCAGCCAGTGGACGAAGGTCCCCGACGGGGCGTCCGGGTCTTCGCACAGCAGGGCCAGCTCGGCCGCCTCGTCGGGCACGCCGGACCAGGTCAGCGGCGGGGAGACGTTCTCGCCCTGCTTGGCGTGGCGGCGCGGGATCATCGCGTGGTCGTCGAACGCGGAGCTCTTGAGTTCGATTCCGGTCATGCGCGCCGCAGTACCCGCAGGAGCGCGAGCCACACGCGCCCTAGGGAAGGGGTGTCCCGCCGGTCGCGTTGAGGATCTCCGCGGTGACGAAACTGGCCTCCTGGGAGGCGAGATAGACGTACGCCGGAGCCAGTTCGGCGGGTTGCGCCGGGCGGCCCAGCGGGCTCTGCTTGCCGAACTCGACCGTGTCGGGCATCGTCGCGGGGATCAGCGGTGTCCACACCGGCCCCGGCGCGACCGCGTTGACGCGGATGCCGCGGTCGGCCAGCATCTGGGCCAGCCCCTGCGTGAACGTCACGATCGCGCCCTTGGTCATCGCGTAGTCCAGCAGATGCGGGCTGGGCTTGTACGCCTGCACCGACGTGGAGTTGATGACGCTCCCGCCCTCGGGGATGTGCGGCAAGGCGAACTTCGTCAGCCAGAACATGCCGTAGAGGTTGGTGCGCATGACCCGGTCGAACTGCTCGGTCGTGATCGCCTCGATGCCGTCCGGCTGGGACATCTGGTAGGCGGCGTTGTTCACCAGGACGTCGATGCGCCCGAACTCCGCGACGGCACGCTCGATCAGGGCCCGGCAGTTGCGCTCCTCGCGGATGTCGCAGGACACGGCGACCGCCTTGCGGCCGGCGTCCTCCACGAGCCGGGACGTCTCGCGTGCGTCGTCCGCCTCCTCGTCGAGGTGGGTGAAAAGCACGTCGGCGCCCTCGCGGGCGAAGGCCAGGGCCACCGCCCGCCCGATCCCGGAGTCGCCCCCGGTGACGACGGTCGCGCGGCCTTCGAGTCGCCCGGTGCCGCGGTAGCTCTCCTCACCGTGGTCGGGCGGCGGATCCATCGGCCCGGTCCATCCGGGGTGGGGCTGGTCCTGGGCGGGAAAGTCGGGCTGCGGGTGCTGGGTGGCCGGATTCTGCTGGGTGTGCCGCGGGTCCGTCACAACGGCCTCCTGATCGCTCGGCGGTCCTGGACGGCGATCCGGGTTCCCGCCCGGCACCGGCCGAAAAGCGACTACTTAGGTCACGCGGGCGTCGCTGCGGCGCGGATGGCGCGACGGTCCACGCACACACGTGAGGTCAGCTGTCGCCCCGGTCCAGCAGTGCCTTGACGCCGTGCGCCGTCAGCGCCAGCTGCTCGGGCGTGCCCGCGTCGATGACCAGGGACAGGTTCTCGGAGGGCCAGCCGTGGGCGAGGGCGCCGAGCTGGACACTGCGGTGCCGCCGCATCCTGGGCATGGCCTGTTTCATGCGTTCCTGCGTGGTGAAGACCGGTACCAGTTCGGTCCCGTCCTCCTGCTCGAACACGGGAAGCGTCAGCGCCGTGGGAGGGGGGCCCTCCGCGTTCGTCGCCGCCGGCACCAGCACCTCGCTGTGGGCCAGCGTGCTCAGTGCCGCCTCGTCCGCGCCCTTCTCGACGACCGTGCGCAGGGCCTGCTGGGCCGCGATGGCGCCGCTCTCGAAGTGGGGGTCGGTCATGGTTCGTCCCGTCGCCGTGTCGTGCGCTTCCGTCCGGTACGCACCGGACGGCTCGGGTACCCGATCCTGCGTCCCTCATGTGCGTTTTGCGCTGCCTGGGGTGGGCCGCTCGCCCCCGTTTCGGGGTACGCCCACCGGGCACTCGGCGGCTGCCCCGACGTCGAGGGAGAGCGCCGTGTCATTCCGTGACCGTACCCACGCCGGACAGGAGCTCGCCCTGCGGCTGGTCGAGTGGGCCGACTCCGGCGATCTGATCAATCCGCTCGTGCTGGCCCTGCCGCCGGGCGGCGTGCCCGTCGCCGCGGAGGTGGCCCGCGCTCTGCGTGCCCCGCTGGACGTGCTCGTCGCCCGTGAGATCAGCACCCCGATCCAGCCGGAGACGGCGATCGGCGCGATCGTCGCCGATGATCCGCCGCTGTACGACCGGCAGAGCCTGGCCATGATGCATCTGTCCGAGGACCGGCTCGGCGATGTCGTCGCCCAGGAACGCAACGAGCTGCACCGCCGCGAGTACGTCTACCGCGGCCGCC
The DNA here is from genome assembly GCF_040612485.1 of Streptomyces sp. NPDC006385. Taxonomy (NCBI): domain Bacteria; kingdom Bacillati; phylum Actinomycetota; class Actinomycetes; order Kitasatosporales; family Streptomycetaceae; genus Streptomyces; species Streptomyces sp. NPDC006385. The sequence continues at coordinate 35,355 of NZ_JBEXQG010000046.1, read as the reverse complement.
GCCACGTCCCGTTCGTCCACGGCCGCACGGTCGTCCTCGTGGACGACGGGCTGACCACCGGCCTGACCGCGAGGGCGGCGCTGCGCTTCCTGCACCGCAACGGTCCGGCCCGGCTGATCGCCGCGTTTCCGGTCGGCAGCGCGCGGACGGTGACGGCGATGCGCGCCGAGTGCGACGACGTCATCTGCCTCGAACAGCCGCCGGCCCTGCACGCGGTCGGTGAGTGGTACGAGGACTTCGGTCCGGTGTCGGACGCTCAGGTCGCGGACACGCTGCACGCGTTCCACGCCACGGCGTGAAGCCGTGCAGCGGGGTGCCGGTCAACTCGCCCACGCCGACGGCCGCCGCCCCGTCTCGGGTGCCCGCAGCCGCGCCAGGGACTGCTTCTCCAGCCGGCGTACGCGCTCGCGCGTGAGGCCCACGTGCCGCGCGACCTCGTCGAGGGTGCGCTGCTCCCCGTCGTGCAGGCCGTACCGGAGGCTGAGGATCATGGCCTCGCGGGGCGCGAGGGTGCCGATGGCCTTCCTCAGGTCCGCCGCGAGCGCCTGGTACTCGGCGATGTCCGCGGACTGGAGCACCTCGGTGTCCGGGATGAGGTCGCCGACCACGGTCTCACCGGTCGCGTCGACCGGCGTGTCCAGGCTGATCTCCTGCCTCCCGACCCGGCGCAGCCAGTCGACGCGGTCCTCGGCGAAGCCGCTCTCCCGGGCCACCTCCTCGACGGTGGGGTCACGTCCCAGGTCGTGCCGCAGACGCCGTTCGATCGTGCCGAGCTTGCGCAGCTCCTCGACCACGTGCATCGGCAGCCGCACGGCGCGGGCGCGCTGGGCCAGGCCCCGCTCGATCGCCTGGCGGATCCACCAGGTGGCGTACGTGGAGAACTCCAAGCCCTTGGTGTGGTCGAACTTCTCCACCGCCCCGATCAGCCCCAGGTTGCCCTCCTGGATGACGTCGAGCAGCGGCACGCCGCGGTGGGCGCGCCGCTCGGCCATCGCCACGACGAGCCGGAGGTTGGCCCGGATCATGTGGTCCTTGGCGGCCCGGCCGTCCCGGGAGACCGCGTCCAGTTCCCGGCGTCGCCCCGGCTCCGGGGCGGGCTCGCCGACGTCGGCCCGGCGCAGTTCCCCGGCGGCCCGCACCCCGGCCTCGATGCGCTGGGCCAGCCGTATCTCGTCCTGCGCCGTGAGCAGTGGGGTCGCCGCGATCCGGGCCAGGTACCGGCCGAGCAGATCGGGTTCCTCGTCGGGCTCCGGGACCCGGCCGCGTGCGCGTGCGGTGCGGGTGGCGGCGCGGCGGCCCACCCGGGGATCGCTCGCGGGAGTCTGTGTCCGGGGAGGCATCCTCACGGCCCTCCGTCCCGTCCGAATTCCCCTGGGTCGATCAGCGCGAGGCCGAGGTCGGGGCGGTGGATCTTCGCCAGCGCCGCCGGGCTGTCCCGCACGATCACCTCCAGGGTCGGCCACACCTGGCCCTCCAGCAGATGACCCCCGCGCGTCGTACCGTCCGACAGTCCCAGCACGGCGTGCAGATGCGCGGTCGGTCCGTCCTCACCGACGGCGATGTCCCCCAGCAGGGACAGGACCTCGCACTGTTCGTCGACCCGGATGCGCCGGTAGTCCTTGGCGTCGCGGTCGAACCAGCCCACCACGGCCCGTGAGAAGGCGCCCACGGCGGTCACCTGGGACGCCCCGAGGGACTGCTCCCGGGCGAAGCCGGTGATCTCGGCGAGGGCGTCCTCTTCCGGGGCCAGCACCAGCACGTACACCGAGGCCGGGGAGGCTTGCACCTGTTGCCACCTCATGCCCGCCCGGGTACCCGCGTCGCCCGGCGCCTACGCCGACGCCGGTCACGCCGGTCAAGCCGGTCACGCCGGTCACGCGGCCTCCGCGGCGCCCGCGGCCCCACCGTGACAGGGTGGTGCCATGGCCATCGAAGTTCGTCCGGCTTCGGTATTCGAGGACGTCCGTGCGGTGCTGGGCCCGAAGTCGCCCGGAGCGAACGTCTGCTGGTGCCTGAGCTACCGGATCCCGTCCAAGCTCAACAACGAACTGCGCGGGCCGTCCCGCGGTGAGTACGTCGCCGAGTTGTGCCGCGCCGATCCCCCGCCGGGCGTCCTCGCCTACGACGGTGCCGAACCGGTCGGCTGGGCCGCCGTGGCGCCGCGCTCGGCCACGTCCTTCGCGCGGGGCCGCAAGATCCCGCACGTCGACGACCTGCCGGTCTGGTCCTTGTGGTGCGTCCGCGTCCGGCCCGGCCACCGCAAGCAGGGCATCACCCACGCCCTCATCGCCGGCGCGGTCGACTTCGCCCGCGCGCACGGGGCACCGGCGGTCGAGGCGTACCCGCTCGACAACGGGGACGCCAGGGTCGACCTGACGACGGCGTACGCCGGGCTCCGGAAGAACTTCGAACGCGCCGGGTTCGTCCACGTCGCCGACACCACCTCGGTGCTGGCCGGCCATCCCCGGATCCTGATGCGGCTCGACCTGCGTTGACGGACCGGCCCGGCCGGGCTCAGTGCACGGAGAACCCGCCGTCGACGAAGATCGCCTGCCCGGTGACGTAGGCGGAGGCGCGGCTCGCGAGGAACACCGCCGCCCCCGCGAAGTCCTCGGCCAGGCCGTTGCGCCCGACCATCGTCCGGGCGGCGAGCGCCGCCACTTTCCCGGGGTCGGAGGACAGGCGTGCGTTCAGCGGCGTCATGACGAACCCCGGCACGAGCGTGTTGCAGGTGACGCCGTACGGCGACCATGCCTCGGCCTGGGAACGGGCCAGCGACTCCAGTGCCCCTTTGGAGACGCCGTAGGCGCCGCTCTGGACGAACGCCCGGTGCGCCTGCTGGGAGGTGATGTGGATGATCCGCCCGAAGCCCCGCTCGGCCATGCCCGGCCCGAACCGCTGCCCCAGCAGGTGGGGGGCCTCAAGGTTCACGGCCATGGTGGTGTCCCAGACGTCCTCGCCCAGCTCGCCCAGCGGGGGCCGCAGGTTGATCCCGGCGCTGTTGACGAGGATGTCGGGCTCGCCGAATGTCCCGGCCGCCGCCTCGGCCGCCGCGCGCACGCCGTCGCGTGTGCCGAGGTCGGCGCTGACCCAGGCCGCCCGGCAGCCGTGGGCCGCCAGCTCGTCGACCGTCGCGGCCAGCTCGGCCTCCCCGCGCGCCACGACCACGACACTCGCTCCCGCGCGTGCGAGGGCTTCCGCGATGGCCCGGCCGATGCCGGAGCTGCCGCCGGTCACCACGGCGACGCGGCCGTCGAGGGAGAACAGTTCGGAGAGGTACGCCTGTGCGGTCATGCCCGCACCCTAGGCGGCGTGCCCCACGGCCACGGATCGCGGGGTGCCGTCGTCCGGGCGCCGCCGGACCGGTCCGGGCATAGGTCGTGCGCATGCCTGGTACTCGGCGATCACCGGAGGTCGCCCCGCGAGCACCGGCCCGCTGCCCGCGTCCGCCGGTCGCCGGAGCGCCCCCTGAGAGGAGCGGCACGATGTCCATGCCCTTGACCGTCGACGCGCGCGAGCACGGCCTGCTCGGCGATGGCACGACCAACGACCAGCCGGCCCTCGCGAAGCTGGTGAACGCGCTGGGCGCGGCGTGCGAGGCGGACGGCCGGCCGCGCGTCCTGCACGTCCCCGCCGGGCGTTACGTGATCCGGGACCAGGCCGTCGTATGGCGCAGCGGTGTGTCGCTGATCGGGGCCGGACGCGGCGCCACCTGCTTCGTGCTGTGCAATCCCGGCGCCCCGAGGACACCGGTCCCGCTGGCCTGGTTCACCTCCGAGCTGCACGACGCCGGCCCGCACAACCACCTTGAGGACATCACCTTCGCGCACTTCGAGGTCGACGGCTCGGGCGTGGTGACGGAGGAGTACGACGCCCTGGCCAAGGGGCTCGGGCTGCAGTACGTGCTGCGCGGACGTTTCAGCGACCTGTACGTGCACGACACGGCGGCCACCGGCTTCGGCTGCGACTTCCTGCAGGACACGGTCGTCGAAGGGGTGCTGGCCGCGCGCTGCGGGCGGCAGGACCCCGGTGACCGGATGGGCGGCGCCGGCATCGGGATCGGGATCGGCGGCTGGGGCATGGTCGAGCGGCTGACCGTGACGTCCTGCACCGCGCTCGGCAACGGCACCAACGGCATCTTCGTGGAACTGCAGAAGGAGGACTGGCCGCCGCCGCGGGGTATCCGCATCACGGCCTGCCACGCCGAGGACAACCGGTTCGGCATCTCCGACTGGGGCGCCGACGGCCTGATCGTCACGTCCTCGACGATGCTGTCCAACCACGAGGCCGGCTTCGACGTGTCCTCCCAGGGCACCGCGGGCATCGGCGGACGCGGCGGCATCGTCACCGGCTGTGTGATCGACGGCAACGTGCGCGACGGCATCGGGTTCGGCAACACCCCCGGCCCGTACGCGTTTCGCGGAAACCGCGTCAGCGACAACGGCCGCTACGGCTACTGGGAGCACAACCTCGCCGGCGGCGATCAGGAAGCGGTCGCGGACCTCGTGCTGGAGTCCAACGACATCCGGGACAACGCGCTCGACGGCATCCGCGTCGACGCCGCTCTGCGGGATCCGGCGATCATGGGCAACCGCATCCGCAACAACGGCCGGCGCGCGGCGCCCGCGGCCTCCGGCAGCGGCGACGGGGTGCACTTCACCAGCCTGTCCCTGACCGACGAGAACGCCGACTGGCCACCTGACGGACACCGGGGCAAACGGCTGACGGTGGGCGGGCAGAGCGCCGTGGTCACGTTCAACACGTCGACGCAGCTTGCCCTGGCGCCCATGCGCCCGGGCGCGGGCACGGCCTGGCTCGACGGGACACCCGAGGCGGGTTCCGCGTACCGGCTGCCGGACTCGCCGGCGCCGCGCGCCGGGATCACCACCGCCGCGGACATCACGGGAGCGCAGGTCACCGGCAACCGGATCTGGGACGACCAGCGGCCCGGCACCCAGACGCACGGCCTGTGGCTCAGGCACGGCGGCCGGTGGAGGGGCGGCCGCGTCGTCGGCAACGACTTCTGCGGCAACGCCTCGTCGGCCACCCGCTTCGACACCGAACCCGACGGCGGCCACTGGCGCGACAACGACACCGACGACGACACCGACACCGACACAGAGGCCTGACCGGGCGCCGGCGGCCGGAGCCGGTGTCAGCGCCGTTGGGGCACCGGACCGCGAGGGCCGAGGCGCAGATGGGCGCCCTGGCGCCTGAGGGCGCGCTGGACGAGGTGGTAGGGCACCTCGCGGGGGCTGCGGCCGAGCCGCACGGACAGCGCGGCGCAGACACCGGCCGCCTGACCGGTCGCCATCGAGATGGGCATGACGCGGTAGGACGAGTGCGCCACGTGCGAGCCGGAGATGCAGCGTCCGGCGACCAGCAGGCGGTCCGTGTCCCTGGGCAGCAGACAGCGCAGCGGGATGTCGTAGAAGTGCCCGCGCGGAACACGCTTGAGGACGGTGCCGCTGCCCCTGGGGTTGTGGATGTCCACCGGGTAGGCGCCGTGCGCGACGGCGTCGGGGAAGGAGCGCGCCGCGAGGATGTCGTGTCCGGTCAGGTGGTAGTCGCCGAGGATGCGGCGGGTCTCCCGTACGCCGATCTGGACGCCGCTCTGGGCCACGTACGACTTCCTGAAGCCGGGCACGTGGCGGCGCAGGAAGCGGTCGATCTGTTCCATCTGGCGGCGCGCGACGTACTCGGCGCGGCTGAGGTCCCACACGTCGGTGCCGAGCGCGCGGGTGACCCGGGTGCTGTTGACGCTGACCTCGCGGGGATGCGGGGTGCCGAAGAACAGGATGTCCTCGCGCGGCAGGCGCAGTTCGCCCGCCTCGGTGGCCTCCTGGACGAGGTCCCACAGCCCGTGCACGCCCCGCCACTGGTCGGGGTGCTCGCTGACGTACTCGGAGAACATCGGTTGCAGGAAGTCGACGACGCGGAACATCAGCGTCATCGGCTGCACCAGCCCGTCCTCCGGCCGGCCGATCTCGTACGGCGCCCCGGCGGCCGCGGCGATGTCGCCGTCGCCCGTGCCGTCGACGACGACACCGGCGTCGATCACCACCGGGCCGGACTTGGTCTCGAAGACCACCCGCCAGCCGTCGTCGAGGGGCAGCGCGGCCGAGGCGAAGGAGTGGAACAGCATGCGCACGCCCACCTGGTCCATCAGGTCGAGGAGGACGAACTTGTAGGTCTCCGGGTCGAACGGCACCGTGTAGCCGGTGTCGGGGGACGGCGGGATGCAGCCGCCGCGTGCGGCGAGCCGGTCCAGCAGGAGCCACAGGAAGCCGGCCACCACCGGTTCGCCCTCCCCGTGGTCGGTGGGCAGCAGCCGGCTGTCGTGGCCGCCCTCGTCGAAGACCGCCTGCTTCTGCTCGTTGTGGAAGGACATCAGCGGCATCACCAGCGCCACGGTCGCGTTGCCGCCGAGGAAGCCGTAGCGCTCGACGAGCACGACGTCGGCGCCGGCGTCGGCCGCCGCGTAGGCGGCGGCGGTGCCGGCGGGGCCACCGCCGACGACGAGGACGTCCGTGCGGCCGCCGTGACGGGCCGCACGCGGGGGCAGGGTGACGGTCTCGCCGGGTCGGGGTGGTTCCAGGATCGGCATCGCATCTTCCCGTCGAATCGGTGGGGTCACGGGGTCACGACGTCATGCAGATGGACAGCCGCCGCCCCCCGCTCGTCACCCGGGACGACCCCGTCGATGGAGTCCAGCAGGAAGCCACAGCGGGCGCAGGTCTCCCGGGCCAGTGCCTGAAGTCCCCGTACCCGCGTGGTCAGGTCCTCCTGCCGCCGCGGGAACTCGTCCCAGAGCCGGTCCACCTCCGCGAGCAGCAGCCCGGCCTGTTCCCGCGCCACACCTACCAGCGCGGGTGCCCCCGTACGGCGGGCGAAGTCGAAGACCTTGCCGGAGTACGGCAGCGGCAGCACGGGCAGGCCGGTGAGCGCGGCGAAGATCACGACGTGCAGTCGCATGCCGACGACCATGTCCAGATGGCTCATGAAGCCGAGGATCTCGCCGGGGCTGTAGGAGTTGTGCAGGATGCGGCCCAGGTCCGGGGCGCTCATCCGGGACAGGACGCCGTGGGCGTGGCGGACGTCCTGGCGTTCCATCGGCACGAAGACCACGTGCGCGTCCAGGCGCCGCGCGAGGAACTCGGCGACGTCGGCGAGCAGCGCGTGGTAGTCGTCCTCGTCGAGTTTCTCCGCCGCCCGGCCGGGTTCGCGCACGGACATCCCGATGAGCCGGGTGTCGGTGGGCAGGCCCTCCTGGCGCATCATCTGCTCGGTGAAGGGCTCCGGCGTCAGCAGCAGCGCCGGGTCGGCGGTGACGGTGACCTCGCGGTCGACGCCGACCTCCTCCAGGACGAGGCGGGACTCCTCGTCCCGCACCACGACCTCGGTCATCTGCGGCAGCACGGTGCGCACGGCCTCCCGGTCGTCCGCCTCGCGCAGCGGGCCCGCGCCGACCGCGTAGGCGAAGGTGGGCACGCCGCGCTCGTGCGCCGCCTTCACCAGCCGCAGATAGCGCCGCGCCTCCCCGTCGTAGAGGATCCCGCCGCCGCCCAGCACCAGCAGGTCCAGCCCGGCCAGCGCGTCCAGGACGGGTTTCTGCGGGACGCCCTCCCAGTCGACCACCTCGTCGGCCTCCGGCTGATGGGTGCGGGTGTGCTCGGCGTGCCGGCTGAAGACGACGAGTCGGGCGTGCGGCCGATGGGCGCGCAGGCAGCTCAGAACACACATCAGGATCGCTTCGTCACCGATGTTGCACCCGCCGTACGAGCCGAGCAGACCGATCCGCAGTGGGGACGAGACGGGCGACGGGTGCTGGTTGATCGTCATCCGGAACTCCCGTTCGAGGAGGCGAGCGGGACCCACGAGCAGCCCCTGGACGGCTCGGCCGCCCGGGGACTGCGTACTGGGGTCTATGGGGGGCAACACGCCGTCATGGCGTCGGGCCCGGGTTGCCCGGGCCTTCGGGTGGAAACCTCACCTCGGGACTTTCGGTCCGCCCGTAGAGACAGTATGGGTGCTCGCGCACCGCGCGTCCTTTCCACCGCCGGGCCGTACCGCCGGACGAGTACCCGTCGTGCGGGAGCCATGCGGGCGGGCGGCACCGTGTCACCGGGGCGCGAGGGGGTACACGGACGTGCGCTCGACGGTGCCCGGCCCCTCGCCCGCTCCGGGAGAGGGCCGGCCGACCGTCCCGTGCGTAGGAGGGACGACCACGATGAGCGTGAGCCACCACACCCCGTCGCAGGCCGAGGGCGAGCGCGAGGACGCCGAGACCCCGTGGGCCCACCATCCGGCTCCGGAGTACACGACACCGTCCCAGGCGGAGGGCGAGCGCGACGACGCCCCCGAGACGACCGAGGACCTCGCCGGCCAGGACGGCGACGGCCCGGAGAGCACCTCCTGACGCCCACCTGACGCCGTCGGCACCGCTCTCACCCGACGTACCTGCGTGCGGGTGAGGAGCGCCGGGCGCGCTGCAGGGCCGTCAGCCGGTCCTCGATCTCCGGCGGCACCGGGTCGCGCTGCCGCAGCACCCAGGGCAGGCCGGCCGCCGCGCGGGCGAAGGCGCGGGCCGAGGCCACGTCGTGGGGGACGGTGGCCATCAGGTGGGCCGTACGCCGCAGGGCCGGCAGGAGCGGGCGGCGCAGCCAGGTGAACCAGAGCGTGTTGCGCAGTCCGAGGATCCGGCGTGCGGTGCTGTCCCGCAGCACCGAAGCCTCGTGGTGGACGGTCAAATCCTCGGTGTAGCTCAGCCACCAGCCCTGCCGCTGGAGGTCGGTGGCCAGCAGTTCCTCCTCGCCGCCGAGCCACAGGCCCGGGTGGAAGCCGCCCCCGGCGCGGAAGGCGTCGGTGCGCATGACGGTGGCGGCCGCGAGGAAGGAACCGAGGGCCGGCCCGGGCAGCCAGTCGGGCCCCGTCAGCGGGGACTCCCTGAGTTCCTGTACGACCGGGTCCTCGGTGCCGTGCGGCTCGACGAGGATGCGCGCGGTGACCGCCGCGAGTCGCGGCCGCTCGTCGAGCAGGTCCGCCGCCCGCCGCAGGCTGCCCGGTTCCCACCAACTGTCGTCGTCGCAGAAGGCCACATAGGGCGTACGGACCAGGCGCACCGCCAGGTTGCGGCCGACCGCGCCGAGATTGCGGCCGGGGCGCAGCAGCACGACGTCGGGGAATTCGCGCCGCACCGCTTCGGCGGTTCCGTCGGTGCAGGCGTTGTCGGTGACGACGACCCGCGGTCGTTCCGGCAGCTTCCGCAGGAGCCGGAGGGTGCGCAGCAGCTCCGCGCACCGGTTGTGGGTGATCACCACCACGGTCGTACGGCCGTCCGGCCCGCCGGGCGTGGTGTTGGGTGCGCTCATGCCGGCCGGTCCCCCCGCGTCGGTGCGGGCGCACCACCCCCGTCCAGCAGCCGGGCCGCGTGCTCGACGTGCGCCGGCAGCCGCCTGCGCCGCGCGACGGCGGCGGGGAGTCGCGTCAGCACTCCGCGCAGCGCCGGGCGGGCGCCGGGCTCACCGTTGGCGGCCGAGGCCGCGAGGCGCGCGGTGGCGCCGAGGGCCACGGGGAGCGGGCGGCGCAGCCAGAGGGTCAGTACCTCGTTGCGGCGTACCAGGGGGCTACGGCCGTGGCGGCCTCCCGGCTCGGGGAGGTGACGGGCCGTCAGGGAGGGTTCGTACGTCACCCCCCAGTCGGCGGCCGCGAGGTCGTAGGCGAGCAGGGTCTCCTCCCCGCCGAAGAACAGCAGTGGATGGAAGCCGCCGGCCGCGAGGAAGGCGTCCCGGCGCACCACGCAGGCGCAGCCCAGGAAGCCGAGCACCGGGCGGCCCGGCAGGTCGGGCCGGTCCGGCAGGGGTGAGGCGGCGAGCACGGCGTTGAGCGGGTCCTCCGCCTGGTCGGCGCCGACCAGTGTGCGGGCGGCCAGCAGGCCCAGGCGAGGGTGCGCGTCGAGCAGGTCGGCCGCACGGCGCAGGGCGCCGGGGGTCCACCAGGAGTCGTCGTCGCTGAACGCGACGTAGGGCGTGTCCGCGTGCCGTACGGCGAGGTTCCGGCCGAGGGCGCCGGTGTTCTCGGATGGCCTGAGGAGCAGGCTGGCCGCCGGGTGGCGCCGCACCGCGGCGCAGGTCGAGTCGTCGGAGCCGTTGTCCACGACGATCACGCGGGGCCGCTCCGGCAGGGCGGCCAGGGCGTCCAGGGTGCGCAGCACACTCAGGGGACGGTCACGGGTGATCACCGCGACGGTGACACGCCCGTCGGGTCCGTCCGCACGGGCAGGCGGCGCGTCAGGCGCGAACTGATGGGTCATGAACGTCACCTCCCTTCTGTGGCCGCGCAGGTGTCGGAACGGGTGCCAGCAGGCCGATCGCGGCGGTGCACACCTCCTCGGCCTCGATCCGCTGCAACTGCGGGTCGGGGACGTCACCGTGCGGATCGCCCGGTGGGCCGGGTTTCCACAGGGCCACGTGCCGCTCGGCGCGCGGGGGTCCCCACAGCCGGGGCGACACCGGTCCGAAGAGGGTCACGGACGGTGTGCCGTGGGCCACCGCGAGATGGGCGAGGCCGGTGTCGCCGCTGACGACGAGCGCGGCGTGGGCGACGAGCGCCGACAGCTCGCCGAACGGCAGCCCGCCGCGCAGCAGGTCCCGCGGGGGCAGGGCGGCACGTTCGGCGACGGCCAGGACGAGCGCGTCCTCGGTGGGGCCGCCGCTGACGACGACGCGATGGCCGACGGCTCGCAGCCGCCGTACGACGTGGGCGTACCGCTCGGCCGGCCAGCGGCGGGCGGCGGACTCGGCCCCGGGATGCACGACGACGGCGCCGGGCGCCGGGGAAGGCGCGGCGGGCGGGGGCAGTCGTACGTCGTCGGGATCCGCGACGATGCCGTAGGCGCCGAGGAAGCGGCACCACCGCTCGCGCTCGTGCTCGTCCGGTCGCCAGACGGGGGGCCGGACGAGATCGGGAACGGATCCGGATTCGGATTCGGATTCGGGGGCGGCGAAGGCCAGCAGCCGGCGGGGGGCGAGCGCGGCCAGTGCGTCGCGGCTCTCGGGTCCGTTGCCGTGCAGGTCGATGGCGATGTCCGGGGGCGGCCCGGACCAGTGATCCAGCGCGGGCACGCCCCGCCCCGGCGCCTCGGCCGGCAGGACGCTGTCCACGGCTCCGGTGGCCAGCGCGGCCTCCTCAAGTGCCGGGGGCAACGCCAGCACGACGTGATCTCGGGCGAAGGCCCGGCGAATGCCGCGCAGTGCGGGCACTCCGGCGAGCAGATCACCCAGCCCGAGCGCCCGCAGCACCAGCACGCGGCGTCCGACGCCGGTTCCTGTCTGTTCGGGCCCGGTTCCGTCCGCGGTCACCGGCCGGTGTGCCGCCGCACGTCGCGGCGCTGGACTGCTTGCTCGGCGACGCGAGGGATCCGTCACCGTCGCCTCCGCCCGCCGCCCGTGGCCCGCGGGCGCATGCCCGCCGTGCCCGGAGTCAGGGCCGCTCGCTCGGCGATGCCGGTGGTGGAGCGGCCGTCGAGGTAGGGGAACAGGACGACCTGGCCGCCCCAGCTCTCCACGAGGGGCGCCTCCGGCAGGCGGGCCATGGCGTAGTCGCCGCCCTTGGCCCAGATGTGCGGGCGCAGTTCCGCGAGGAGGCGTTCCGGTGTGTCCTCGTCGAACACGGCGACCGCGTCGACGCACTCCAGCGCGCGCAGCACGCGGATCCGGTCCGCCTCCGGGACGAGCGGCCGGCCGTCGCCCTTGCGCCGGCGCACGGACGCGTCGGAGTTGACGCACACCACCAGGCAGTCACCGGTACGCCGGGCTGCCTGGAGCAGCGCGACATGGCCGGCGTGCAGCAGGTCGAAGCAGCCGCCGGCGGCGACGACGGTTCCGCCCGCCGCCCGCACCCGGGCCGCCGTGCGCAGGGCGTCGTCCGTCGGCTCGGCCTCGGGCGATGGCTGCGCGGGTCCGGTCGGCGCGGTGTCCACGGCGAGGGTCCGGACGCCGCCTTCGGCGACGTAGCGGGTGGCCGCGTGCACCGCTCCCCGTACGGCCGTCTCGACGAGCTCGCCGTCGGCCAGCAGCCCGGCCGCGGTCGCCGCGAACCGGTCCCCGGCCCCGCAGGCGTCGCCCTCGGCCGTGACCGGCGACGGCACGAGCAGCGGCGTCTCACCGTGCGACAGGAGCGCCCCGCGCCCGCCGAGCGTCACCGCCACGGACGCCGCCCGCCACGCACGCACGAGCCGCCCGGCGTCCTGAGCCGCCGTGTGCAGTTCGCTGCGGTGCCCGGGGTCCTCGACACCGCCGGGCCGACCGGTCCCCGCCCGCGCCCCGGCGCCTTGGGCCATCCCCGCCACGGCCCGCGCCTCGATGTCCTCGGCCCACCCGGCCAAACCCTCCGCCCCGGCGGTCTGGGCACCACCCGCCGAAGCCTCCGCCCCAGCGGTCTGGGCACCACCCACCGAAGCCTCCGCCCCAGCGGTCTGGGCACCACCCACCGAAGCCTCCGCCCCGGCGGTCTGGGCACCACCCACCGGAGCCTCCGCCCCGGCACCCTCGACCCGACTCACCGAAGCCCGCGCCCCGGCACCCTCCGCCTCACCCGTCAAACGCTCCGCCCCAGCGGTCCCGACCTGCCCCGCCGAAGCCTCCGCCCCGGCGCTCTCGGCCCGCCCCGCGAAGGCGTGTGCCTCAGCGGCGGACGGGGTCGCCAGTCGTACGCCGGGTACCGGTGGCCGGCCCCGTGGGTGCGGGTCCCAGACCACGGGAACCCGTGCCGCCGCGTCGGCCAGGGCGTCGCGGAGCACGTCGGCGGTGCCGCGGCCGTAGTCGGCGACGAGCACGGCCGCGGCCTCGGTGATCGCGCGGGTCGCCGCCCGCGTGCCCTCCCGGGCCCTTCCCTCGCCGTCGTCCAGGCGCAGCAGCGGCCGGCCGTCCGCGAGGACGCGGGTCTTGCTGGACAGGGCGCCGGTGAGAGGGAGTTCGATCAGTTCCACCCGGTCGGTCAGGAGCCCGCGCAGGGCGGCGCTGTCCGGGTCGTCGCCCAGTGCGGTGATCAGCGTGACGGGCCGGCCGTCGGCCGCGGCGAGGCAGGCGGCGAGCGCGGCCCCGCCGGGGCGGGTCGCGCGCCGGGTCCCGCTGACGACGGGTACGGGAGCGTCGGGCGCCAGCCGTTCGACTCGGCCGGAGACGTCGTGGTCGAGCAGGGCGTCCCCGACGACCAGCAGTGCGGCCAGGGCGGTCATGTTCCGTCCTCCTCCAGGAGCAGCGTCCAGCGTTCCCCGGGGCGTCGGCCGGCGGCTTCCTCGTGCGGTTCGTCGGCCCGGTGACGCTCCTCCGGGGCCACCCCGGTGCCGACGGCCCAGTACCGCCGCTCCGCCGTCTCGCCGCGCTCGGCGTCCCGGGTCCGCCGCCGCGCCGCCTCCCGCCGTTCGACCGCCTGGTCGAAGGTCTCGCAGAGCATGTGGACGGCCACGAGGTGCAGCTCCTGCACCGTCGCCGAGGTCGCCGCCTCGACGCACAGGGCCTCGTCCGCGGCGCCCGCCAGCGGGTTCGGCGCCGGGCCGGTCAGGGCCAGCACGGTCATGCCGAGGCGGTGGGCCTCGCGCGCCGCGACGAGCAGGTTGGCGCTGGCGCCGCTGGTGGACAGCAGCGCGAGGACGTCCCCGGGGCGGCCGTGCGCGGCGACCTGCCGGGCGAAGATCTCCTGGACGCCGTAGTCGTTGGCGATGGCGGTGGTGGAGGAGGTGTCGGCGTGCAGCGCCAGGGCGGAGAACGCCGGGCGGTCGTCCCGGTAGCGTCCGACCAGCTCGGCGGTCAGGTGCTGGGCCTGGGCCGCGCTGCCGCCGTTGCCCGCGACGAGGAGCCGGGATCCGGATCCGAGGCGGGAGGCGAGCATGGCGCCCCAGCGCTGGAGTACGGGCGCGGCGTAGCCGCGGAAGCCTTCGAGCGCCTTCATCAGGTCGTCGCAGTGCGTGACGTCGGTGGCGAGTTTCATCGGACGGCTCCCGAGAGCGAGGGGACGGAGGAGACGGCGCTGTAGGCACGGGTCACGCCGTCGGCGACGCGGTCCCAGGTGTAGCGGGCCAGGACGCGGCGCCGGCCGGCGGCGCCGTAGCGGGCGAGCAGGTCCGGGTCGGCCAGGAGGCGGCGGATGGTGCCGCTGATGTCGTGGTCGTCGTCGGCCGGGACCAGGACGCCCGTGCCGCCGTCGACGACGGTGTCGAGCTGTCCGCCGACGGCGGTGGCGATGACGGGGGCGCAGCAGGCCATGGCCTCGACCGGAACGATGCCGAAGGGCTCGTACCGGGGCAGGGACAGCACGAGGTCCGCGCTGGACAGCAGCCCCGGCATCTCCTCCCGGCTCACCCCGCCCAGCAGCCTGACCCGGTCGGCGACGCCGCACTCCTCGGCGATCGCGCGCAGCCGCTCGGCCTCTGGTTCGGCGAGCAGCAGGGCGGCTTCGGGTCCGCCGGCGATGAGGAGTTCGGCGTCGGGGACGTCGGCCAGGGCGCGGATGGCGCGGTCGAAGCCCTTGCGGGGGACGAGCCGGCCGACGGCGAGGAGCCGCCGGGGCGCGGACGCCGGCCTGCGGGATGTGGCGACCGGCGCGAACCGCTCGGGGTCGACGCCGCAGGGGACGACCGAGATGTGCCGTCGCGACAGCCCCATGGCCTCGAGTTCGCTCACCTCGTCCTTGCAGGTGGCGATGATGCGGCTGCACCGGCGGCCGACGGCGGTCTCGATCGCGATGCGGTCGGGCGGGCTGGTGTCGGCGGCGCCCTGGTGCCGCTTCTTGACGGTGCCGAGCGCGTGATAGGTCTGCACGACGGGCACGCCGAGCTCGCGGGCGCCGGCGAGGGCGGCCCATCCGGACATCCAGAAGTGGGCGTGCACCACGTCGGGTGGCTCGGCGGCCCACTGCCGGGCCAAGAAGTCCCCGAACTCCGGCATGTAGGGCGGGAGTTCGTCCTTCGGTATGGGAGCCGCGGGTCCGGCGGGCACATGGACGACCTTGAACCCGTCGGGTGTGGTGACCCGTTCCGGCAACCGGGGGTCGTCGCGCCGCGTGTACACGGTGACCTCGTGTCCCCGGCGGACCAGTCGCCCGGCGAGTTGCGCCACGTACACGTTCTGTCCGCCCGCGTCCGGTCCGCCGAGCGCGGCCAGCGGACTGGCGTGCTCGGAGACCATGGCGACGCGGCCGGCCGGGGGGTGGCTGGTGCTCATCGGGTGACCTCCTTGATCAGGCGCTCCCAGTCGTCCCGGAAGCGCCGCTCTCCGTAGCGGGCCTGTGCCGCGGCCCTGGCGGCCTCCCCTGTCAGCCGGGCGTCCACGGGATCCGCGAGGAATCCGCGCATGGCGTCCCGCAGTACGTCGAGCCGGTTGGACACCACCCCGGCGCCCTCCGGGACGGCCTCGCGCACCTCGGTGGTGTCCAGCGCCACGACGGGCATCCCCAGGAACATCGCCTCCAGCAGGGACAGACCGAGCGACGTCCACCGGACGGGGTGGAGGTACATGCGGCAGCGCGCCATCGCCGGGTGCAGTCTGCTCTGGGGCAGGTCGCGGCTGCGGAGCCGGTCGGGCGGCAGCGCGAGGTGGTCCGCGAGCCCTTCGGTGCGCATGCCGAAGACGTCCAGCGGCACGGCGCGGGCGAACTCGGGCAACAGGTCGGTTCCGGTCGTACGGCCGCGCCGTACGGGCTCGTTGACGACGACGGCGGCGCGCGGCTCCTCGCCGGTCCACAGGTGGCCGGGGTCGATGATGCCGTGCTCGATCACCGTGGTGGGGGCCCGGCCGTTGTCCCACATCAGCCGGTTGAAGTGGGTGACGTGGACGAGCGTGATGTCGGTCCGGTCGGCCAGCGGGTGCCGGGTGTCCACGGGTGACTCGTGCGGGCTGTTGTGCTCGACGTACACGGCCGGCACGTCGACGCCCGGGCGGCGGCCGGTCCACCGCCGGGCCAGTTCCAGCTCGTGCGGCCGTTGCAGCACCATGAGGTCGATGTCGGCCTCGCGCAGCTCGGCGGGGCTCGACTCCCGCACGGTGGGGGGCCATTGCCATGTTCTGGCCCGTCCGAGGCCGTCGGGTCCGCGGTCGGGGGTCACGGGGACGAGGAAGTCGTACGGGCCCTGCACGAACGACGTCAGCCATGAACCGTGCACATGCCACACCAGGACGTTCATGCGCTCTCCTTCAGCAGTTTGCGGACCGCGCTCACCACGTCGTGGCCCGTGACCTCCTCCAGGCAGGGGTGGCCGGGGACGGGGCACCGCCGGGCGCGGCTGTCCGCGCAGGGGGCCCGCTGGTCGCCGAGGACGACGCTCGGCACTCCGTACGGCGCCCAGCGCTCCGCCGGGACCACGGGAGCGAACAGGGACACGACCGGAGTGCCGACGGCCGCGGCCAGATGGGCGGGGCCGGTGTTGCCGCAGACCACGACGTCGGCGGTGCGCAGCACTCCGGCGAGCGTGCGCGGTTCGGTCCGGCCGCCGAGGTCCACGGCGATGCCGCCGCTGACCTTCCGGGTGAGGCCGGTCTCGTCGGGGCCGCCGGTGACGACGACCCGGTGCCCGGCGTCGCAGAGCGACTCGACGGCCTCGGCGCAGCGTTCGGGGCTCCAGGCGCGGGCGGGCGCGCTGGCACCCGGGTGCAGCACGACGTACGGGCCGTTGCCGGTCAGCGCGATGGTGTCGGGCGGCGGCAGGACGCGCAGCCGCCCGTCGTCCCCGGCGGGGAGCGGGAAGCCCATGGCGGCGGCGGTGTCGAGGGCGGCCTCGGCCTCGTGGCGGCCGGGGAGCCTGCGGTGCCGTACGTCGAGGAGGCGGCCGGGGTGGTCGACGCTGTCGGCGCCGATCCGCGGGACGCCGGCCAGGCGCAGCAACAGCGCGGTGGGCAGCGGGCTCTGGTGGAAGGAGGTCAGCACGAGCGCGGCGTCGAACGCCGCGTCCTTCAGGCGGCGTACGAGGCCGTCGACGTCGGCGTCCTGGACGGTGGGCGCGTCGAAGCCCTCCCAGGGGGCCTCCCACACGATCACGTCGGCCACGCCGGGCAGCAGTCGGGCGGCGGGTTCGCCGCGGGGGCCGCACAGCATCGTCACGTGGGAGGAGTGCGCCGCGACAGCCCGGACCGCGGGTCCGGCGAGCAGGACGTCGCCGAAGCTGTCGAGGCGGACGACCAGGGTCCTCACGGGCGATCACCACCCGTCTCGGCGAGCAGGCGGCGGACCGCCGTGAGCAGGTCGGGGGCCGTACTGGGCGCGGTCTCGACCTCTTCCGGCAGGGTGGCCGCGTTGGGCACGAGCACGCTCCGGGCGCCGGCGGCGCGCGCGGCCAGGACGTCGGCCTCGATGTCGCCGATCACCACGCAGTCCGAGGGGGGCACGCCCAGGCGCCGGGCGGCCTCGATGACCAGTCCCGGCCGGGGTTTGCGGCAGCCGCAGCCGGCGTCGGGCGGGTGCGGGCAGTAGACCCAGGTGTCGAGGCCGCCGAGCAGGGTGTTCGCCCGGTCGTTGACGCGGCGGACGTCGGTGTCCGTCAGCAGTCCGCGGCCGATGCCCGACTGGTTGCTGACGACCCCGGTCGGGATGCCGGCGGCGCGCAGCAGGTCCAGTGCCTGCCGGGCGCCGGGCAGCGGGCGGACGCGGGTGGGGTCGCCGTTGTAGGGGACGTCCTCGACGAGGGTTCCGTCGCGGTCGAAGAGGACGGCGGCCACGCGTCCTCGGCCGCCCGTGCCGCGCGGGTTCACGGCGTGCTCCTCAGGGGCGTGGCACTCCGGTGGCGGACCAGGCCGCCGAGCCAGTGGCGGACGGCGAGCGGCGGGATGACCACGCTGGTGGCGACCATGGTGGTGACCTCCTGCGGGGTGCGCGGCCCGGGCTTGATGCGGGCCAGGGCGAACTCGGCGGTGCCGAGCGCCCACAGGGCCGCGGCGAGCGTGGCGGCGCGGCGCCGGCCGGTCAGCGCCAGCGCGGGTGCGGTGAGCGCCAGGGACGTCACGAGCGCGTGCCGGGGCAGTCGTCCACGGGGTGCCTGGGCCCGCGCCCACCAGTCGGGGCCGTGCAGCCGGGTCATCAACGCGTCGTCGGCGTTGCCGCGTTGGGCCCGTACCGACACCCAGGCGTCGGCCTCCCGCACCGGATGGCGTGTCGTACGCCGTCCGCGGCGCAGTGCCCACCCGGCCTCCCGCATGCGCAGCGCCAGGTCGGCGTCCTCGCGGAAGGCCCGGCCGAACCGCTCGTCGAAGCCGTCGACCTCCGCGAGTGCCGCGGTGCGGTAGGCCATGTCCGCCGTGGCCCAGGCGGCGTCCTCCAGCCCGGCCGTGCCGCGTTCCCAGTCGGTGGGCCGGCGGTCCTCGGGCAGGGGGACGCGCAGGCGTCCCTGGACGCCGCCGGTGCCGGCGCCGGCCGAGCCGAGGTCGTCCGCGAGGCGGCGGGACCAGTCGGACCGCACCTGGACGTCGTCGTCGAGGAAGACGGTCCAGGGCGAGCGGACCGTGCGCCAGCCGGCGTTGCGGGCGGCCGCCGGGCCGCGGCCCCCGGTGCGCAGGGTGCGCAGCCGCCCGCGCAGGTCGCCTGCCGCCTCCAGGGGCAGTTCGCCGGTGGGTTCGGGGCGGTCGTCGACCACGACGACCGCCTCGGGCGCGTAGTCAGGTCCGGTTGCCTCGGCGAGCGCGCGCAGGCAGTCGGCGAGGCAGGGCCGTCCGATCGTCGGGATGACGACGGAGTAGGCGGGAGCGCCCGTCATGCGAACACCTTCTTCCGCCGGATCGCGAACGGTCCGAGGGCGAGCAGGTCCACGGGCGCGGAGCCGAAGCACTCCAGGGCGTCACGCGGATCGTCGACCATGGGGCGCCCCGCCGTGTTGAGGCTGGTGTTGACGACGACGGGCAGTCCGGTGAGCCGCTCGAACCCCTCGATCATGCGCGCGACCAGGGGTTCGTCCTGGCGGTCCACGGTCTGGATCCGTGCCGTGCCGTCCACGTGGACGACGGCCGGGATGCGGTCCCGCCACTCCTCGGCGACGTCGTGCACGAACAGCATGTAGGGGCTGGGCAGCGGCCCGTCGAACAGCTCCGCGGCCCGCTCGGCCAGCACCATGGGGGCGACGGGGCGGAACTCCTCGCGGCCCTTCACGGCGTTGAGGCGTTCCAGGTTCTGCGCGCGGCCGGGGTGGGCGAGCAGGGAGCGGTGTCCGAGCGCCCGGGGCCCGTACTCGCTGCGGCCCTGGAACCAGGCGACGATGCCGTCCCCGGCGAGTTCGGCGGCCACGGTCTCGGCGATGTCGTCGGGTTCCTCGTAGGGCACGGCCGCGGCATCCAGCCAGGCCCGCAGTTCCTCGTCGCTCCAGTCGCGGCCGAGAGCGGCGGTCGGCATGGCCTCCACGGCCTCCTTCTGGTGGGCGATGTGGAGGGCGGCGCCGAGAGCGGTGCCCGCGTCCCCGGCGGCGGGCTGGACCCAGACGCGGCGGAAGGGCGTCTCCCGGTGCAGCCGGGTGTTGGCCACGCAGTTGAGCGCCACACCGCCCGCGAGCGTGAGCACCTCCTCGCCGGTACGGTCGTGCAGCCAGCGCGCGAGGCCGAGCAGGACCTCCTCCAGGCAGGCCTGTGCGCCGGCGGCGAGGTCGGCGTGGTCCTGCGTCCAGGGGCCGTCCTTCGGACGCGGCGGGACCAGCGACGCCCACGGGACGGGGCGGGCCCGGAATCCGCCGTCGCCGTCCAGGTGGACGTACTCGCGCAGCCGGTCGAGGAAGCGGGGCCGGCCGTAGGAGGCCAGTGCCATCACCTTGAACTCGTCGCTGCTGCGCAGGAATCCGAGGTGCTGGGTGAGGTCCTCGTAGAACAGGCCCATCGAGTCGGGCAGCGACTGCGAGCCCAGGACGGTGAGTTCGCGGTTCGCGTAGCGGCCGGCGAGGTGGGAACCGCATTCGCCGCGGCCGTCCAGGACCAGGACGGCGCTGTCGGGGTACGGGGCGGCCTGCCCGGCGGACGCGGCGTGCGCGACGTGGTGGGCGACGAAGCGGACCTTGTCCGGGTCGAGTCCCGGCAGGGCCTCGGCGAGGAACTCGGGGGCGCGGCGCGCGTATTCCTGCCGCAGGTGGTCCCAGGGGTCGTGCAGGCCCAACTGCTCTGCCGGACGGGCGAGTTCGGGGTCGTAGGAGTAGGCGACCGCGTCCAGCTCGGACGGGGTCAGGCCGGCCCGGTCCAGGCACCATCGGGCGGACAGTTCGGGCAGTTCCCAGGCGGAGAAGGGCAGGGGGCGCTTGCCGTGCTTGCGGCGGCTGAAGCGTTCCTCCTCCGCCGCCGCCACGATCCTGCCGTCCATGACGAGGGCGGCGGCGGGGTCGTGGAAGAGGGCGTTGATTCCCAGGACGCGCATGCGATGCCTCCGTGCGGCGTGCGGGTGGGTGCTGTTCAGTCCTGCGGGCCGGGCTCGCGCGCCGGAGATTCCGTGGCGAAGTGGGCGATGGTCTGCTTGATGCCCTCCTCCCAGGGCACGCGGGGCGTCCAGCCCAGCAGCTCGCGCGCCAGGCCGGTGTCCGGGCGGCGTCGCTGCGGGTCGTCGGTGGGGCGGTCGACGTACACGATCCGGGAGGAGGAGCCCGTCAGCTCGACCACGCGCTGCGCGATCTCACGCACCGTGACCTCGTCGCTGCCGCCGATGTTGACGGGGCGGACCGAGTGGCTCGCCGCCACGAGCAGGATCCCGTCGACGGTGTCGTCCACGTAGCACAGCGACCGCGTCTGGCGGCCGTCCCCGGCCACCGTCAGTGGTTCACCGGCCAGTGCCTGGCTGACGAAGGTGGGGACCGCGCGGCCGTCGTGCGCGCGCATGCGCGGCCCGTAGGTGTTGAACAGGCGCACGATGCCCGCGTTCGCGTCCTTCACGCGCACATGTGCGGTGACCAGCGCCTCCGAGAACCGTTTGGACTCGTCGTAGACGCTGCGCGGTCCCACCGGGTTGACATTGCCCCAGTAGTCCTCCCGTTGCGGATGCTGCAACGGATCGCCGTACACCTCGGACGTCGAGGCGAGCAGGAAACGGGCTCCGTCACGCTCCGCGACGGCCAGCATGGTGCGGGTGCCCAGGCTGCCGACGTCGAGCGTCTCCAGCGGCAGGCGCAGGTAGTCGGCGGGCGAGGCGGGACACGCGAAGTGCAGGACCAGGTCGTACGGCCCCGGCAGCCGCTGCGGGGCATCCGGTGCCGAGACGTCGCACTCGATGAACCTGAATCCGCGGCGGCCCTCCAGGTGCGCGATGTTCTCGCGTGAACCGGAGCACAGGTTGTCGGCGCAGTCGACTTCGACCTCTGAATTCAGCAGGCGCTCGCACAGGTGACTGCCGAGGAAGCCGGCGCCACCGGCCACCAGGGCACGTCGCCATGTACATGTCGAGAATTCGCTCATGGAACTTCCTTCGTCCGCGCACGGGAGGCGCCGGGAAAAGGCGCCCCCGACACACCGATCGGCGCGGTACACGAGGGTTTCGGAGAGCTGCGGAAAGCTTCGGCGAGCCTTCCCCCAGCCGTTGTGAGAGTGAAAGAACAGGTCGCGAATGGCGCTGGGCGGCGGTGCCGCCCCGGGCGCCGCCTCTTCCCGGCGACGCGCTGACCACGGGGTTCCCGAGTCAGTTGGTTTCACACGTTGATTCCCACTATGCGTCTGTCCAGAGAGACCCGCGACTTCCGTGTGAGCCCGCCGACCGCGGGCACTCGGAGCCGGCGGCGGGCCCGCCCGGGCCGCCGCTGAGGCTGGAGGTGAAGGACATGGGTCATGGTGGGAACGTCATCGACGAGCTGGTGACCGATCACCGCGAGGTCGAGGAGATCTTCGGCCGTATCGAGGCGCTTCCGTCCGGTGACAAGGACCGCAAGGTCTACGCCGACCAGGCCACGATGGAGCTGGTGAGGCACTCGGTCGCCGAGGAGGAGTACCTCTACCCCGCCGTACGGGAACACGTGGCGGGCGGGGACGCCATCGCCGACAAGGAGATCGACGACCACTCCAAGGCCGAGCAGATCATGAAGGACCTGGAGGGGTGCGACGTCGGAGATCCGGAGTTCGACCGCCTGGCCGGGATGCTGATGAGCGAGGTCCGCTCGCACATCGCCGACGAGGAGCAGAACCTCTTCCCCAGGCTGCGCGCGGCGTGTCCCCCCAAGGCGCTGGACGAACTGGGCGACAAGGTACGGATGGCGAAGAAGATGGCCCCGACCCGCCCGCACCCGTCCGCGCCGGACAAGCCTCCGGCCAACAAGCTCCTGGCCCCCGGAGCCGGTCTGGTGGACCGCATGCGCGACGCGCTGAGCGGCCGCGGCAAGAAGAAGGACTGACGAAGGACTGACGAAGGACTGACCCCTCCGGGTGAAGGCCCTGCGGTGCGGACGCAGGGGGCTGTGAGCAACCACACTCGATCACCAAATACGGGATTCTCCCGGGCAGTTGACCCCTGGGACGACGGCGCGACAGGGCAGGCGGCGGCGTCTCGGGGGTCCCGTCTGTCACGATGGTCCGCGCCGTGACCGACTCGGTGGAACCTCCGCGCAGCGCAGCCGGTGATGCCGGTTCCCCGGTCCTCCTCCGACTCTCCTGGTTCCGGGTACCGCACTGTGTCTTCCACCCCCGCCCTGCCCTCCCCTGCGCCGAACAGCGCCTCCGTCCCGTCCAAGGGCGCGCCCCGCTCGCCCTGGCGGTCGCTGCGGTACCGCAGCATGCGCTGGTGGTCCGTCGCCAACTTTCTGTCCAATGCCGGTACGTGGATGCAGCTCACGGTGCAGAACCTGCTCGTCCTCGAGATCACCGGCTCCGCCGCGGCCACGGGCCTTTCGATGTCCGTCCAGGCCGCCCCCGCCCTGTTCATGAGCCTGCTGGGCGGTACGGCCGTGGACCGCTGGCCCCTCAAACTGACGGCCTCCGTCAGCCAGGCGCTGCTCGGCGCGGTCGCCTTCACCACGGCCATGCTGGTGGCGCTGGACCGGCTCGACATGACGTTCCTGATGGTGCTGGCCGCCGTGACCGGCATGATCGCCACCGTCGACGGGCCGGCGTGCGCCCTGCTGGGCAACGATCTCGTCCCGGTGGAGGACGTCCCCTCCGCCATCGGCGTCGGCGCACTCGTCCACAACGCGGGCCGGCTCGTGGGCACCGCCCTGGCCGGGGTGACGGTCGGCTTCCTCGGCACCGCCTCCGCGTACGCCGCGAACGGACTGTCGTTCCTCTTCGTGGCCTCGGTGATCCCCTTCCTGCGCCCGGCGCCCGGCGCGGTGCGCCACGCCGCCCGGGTGCGCGCCGTTCCCCGGCCCGGGAGCGGCGGGCCGGAGCCCGACATGACCGTCCGCCAGGGCCTGGTCTTCTTCGTGCGCCGGCCCCGTCTGGTCGCCCTCGCCGCGGTCACCGGGGTCAGTTCGGTCTTCGGCCGCAACTACGGCCTCACCCTGGCCGTCCTCGTCACCGGGCCGCTCGCGGGCGGCGCGGGCTCCTTCGGCACGGTCTCCACGGTGCTCGCCGTCGGCGGCATCGTGGGCGCGGTGCTCGGAGCCCGGCTGCGTAAGCCCTCCGTCCGGCTGGTGGGCACCCTGGCGGCCGCGGGCGGTCTGCTCCAGGTGGCGGCGGGGCTGTCCCCGTCACTGGCGGTGCTGCTGGTGCTGGTCCTGCCCATGGCCGTCGTGGAGTCGGTCTCCGACACCGCCGGGACCGCCGTACTCCAGACCGACCCGCCGGCTCATCTGCGGGGACGTGTGCTCGGCGTGTGGAGCAGCATCGGCACCGCCTGGGGTCTGGGCGGCCCTCCGGCGCTCGGCCTCCTCATGGAACTGGCCGGGGCCCGTGGCGCCCTGGTGACGGGCGGCCTGATCATCGCGGGCACCATCGCGGCGGGCCTCGCCCTGCGCGCCCGCCGGACGCCGGCACCCGTGCCCCTGCCGACGAAGGACGGGGACGTGGGCCGAGTGGCCCTGGGGACGGCTGCCTGACGGGGGCGCGGGGAGGCGGCGCGGGGAGGCGGCGCCGGGCCGAGCGGCACGCCCTGGCTGCACAAGACATGCCGGGCGGCGCGTGTGGCGCCCCGGCCTGCGGGGCTGCCGGGGCTGCCGGGGCTGCCGGGTCTGCCGGACGCGTGGGTTCTGGGTTCGTCGCCGGCACTGGGGCTCGGCGGCTCGGCGGCTCGGCGGCTCGGCGGCTCGGCGGCTCGGCGGCCCAGGGAGGATAGGGGTTCAGCCCGTTGCGGTGCACGGCCCGGTCAGCTCCGGACTCAGCGGGTGGGGCCGCCCTCACACACCCACCGGCCACCCCGGGACCCCAGACCCGTCAGGCGACGAGGGCCCGGCCCGGGTCGAGGCGGGCGTACAGGGCGGCGCGGTGGAGGGCGGCCACGGGCGCGACGAGGTCGGGGTGGCGCAGCAGGGCCGCTGCCTCGCGGTCGCGGTTGTCGGGGGACACCAGGCGCCGGAACTCGAACGGCACGCCGGTCGCGTGGCCGCCGTCGGCAATCGCGGCGACCGCCAGCCGGGCCAGGTCGTCGTCGGTGAGCAGGCAGGCCGCCCAGCTCGCCACGACCTCGTCGACCCAGGTGCGCCAGGCGAAGTCGTCCGTCTCGTCGTGCGCGGTCGCGTCGACGCCGGTGATCCAGTCCAGAGCCCCCGAGCCGCCGGGGCCCGCCATCCCCACGAGGGCGGCGTCCGTCGGCGTCGGGTAGCGCAGCCACGCCGCGACCGTGACGGCCTGCCGGGCCTGCACCTCACCCAGGGCAGCGGCCAGCGCACCGCCGCACGCGGGGTAGGAACGTGTCAGCCATTGGGTGGTCGCCGCGATGAGCGGGGAGAGATCTGCGAGCACTGCCGGGCCGTCCGAGGTACGGGCGATGGACGGGGAATCCATCAGATCAACGGGAATCCCTCAAACGGTAGCCCGGCGTCCCGGCCGCTGGACATGCCTGGACGCCGATGAGCGACGTGGCCTCGCCCACACCGGCCGGCGCCGTCAGACCTCCGCCCGGCCCCCCGGGGCGGCGGCCGTCGCCCGCTCGGGACGCGCGAGGTGGTAGACGTGAAACGCCCGGCCGATCACCGGCTGAGCGACGTTGCGCACCTTCACGCCCCCGCTCGTCATGCCGTGCTCGGTGCCCAGGTGCGCGTGCCCGTGCACCGCCAGGTCCGCCCCTGACGTGTCGATCGCCTCGGCCAGCAGGTAGCTGCCGAGGAACGGATAGATCTCGGGTGGTTCGCCGGCCAGCGTGTCCGGCACCGGAGAGAAGTGGGTGAGGGCGATGCGTACGTCGCAGTCCTGTCCCGCGAGCTCCTGCAGGGAGTCCCGCAGCGTGTCGGCGCGTCGGCGCGAGTACCTGACGAACTCCTTCATGATCGGCTCACCGAACTCGCCGGCGCAGCGCCCGACGAATCCGCCGCCGAACCCCTTCGTGCCGGCCACGCCGATGCGCGCGCCTCCGTTGCCCACCACGGTCGCCTGCCCTTCCAGGACCCGCGCGCCCGCGTCCTCCAGCACCGCGGTGATCTCCTCGGCGCACTCGGCGTGGTGATCGTGGTTGCCCAGGACCGCGACGACCGGGACCGCGAGCCCCTCGATCTCGTGCGCCACCACCCGGGCTTCCTCCGGAGTGCCGTGGCGGGTGAGGTCACCGGCGAGCAGCAGGACGTCGGCGCACTCGGGCAGCGTCTCGAAGGAGGGGCGGAGCCGGCCCTTGCTGTCGGGTCCCATGTGGATGTCCCCGACGGCCGCTATGCGGATCATCCGACCTCCTCGGCGTGGTCGGGCGCGGAGGAGTCCGCGACCACGATGTCGCTGTGGACGGGGGTTCCCGACAGCTCGTCGAGGGCCATGCGCAGGACGTCGTCACGGCACTGCGCGGACGGCACGGTGCCGGTGAGCAGCACCGCCTCACCGCGGATCTCGATCCGCACACCCAGCTCGCCGAGGTCCCCGGCGGCCAGGTGGTCGGCGAGATGGGCCACGCGGTAGTCGAGGCTCTGTGTCGCGCCGGCGTCGGGAGCGGGCGGGGCGCCGTATCCGCTCATCGGGACTCCTCCCGTGGGGCGATGACGTTCAGGCGTTCGAGCAGGAAGAAGAACGCGGCGGGCATCGGTTCGTCGCCGCAGGAAGCGCGTACGGCCTCCCAGTCGACCTTCTCGCGCAGGGCTCGGGCGGCGGCGAGCACCGGCCCGAAGTCGCAGTAGTGCTCCGAGAAGGGCTCGATGAGACCCCGCATGAGGTCGGTCGGCGCCAGCACGGGCATGCGCACCGAGTCGACCGGGAGCTCCTGCGCGCGGGCCAGCAGCTCCGTGCTGACCGGGCGGTGCGCCAGCTCGAAGAGCAGGTCGACCTCCTGGCCGAAGCAGGTGGTCTTCAGCAGCCAGTCCTCCGGGGGCGTACGGACCGTGAGGCCGGCCTCGGCCAGCGTGTCCGCCACCGCCTCGGCGTCGGAGCGGAGGATGCAGAAGTCTGCGTCGTGCTGGAGGTGGCCGCTCCCGCCGTGGGCGTAGACGGCCACGCTGCCGGCCAGGGCGAAACTGTGCCCCTTGTGTTTCAGCAGCGCGCCGATCTGCTTGGTCGCCTCCAGGATCGCCTGGCTGCGGTCGAGGAACGCCTGGCCGCGGTCACGGCGCGGTTCCTCGTTGGTCGGTGAGCGTGGTTCCCGCGGCGACTGCGCCAGGCTCTCCTCGACCGGGCGCAGCTCCGGAAACCCGGGGCGCCGCGCGGGCGTCGCGCTCTCCCGGTTCTGCGTCATGACGACTCCGTTCGAAGCCCGCCAGTCCTGTGCGAGCCCGCTGCCGGGGACGGGTCCGGGGCCGGGGCTCGGTGGAGGGTACGAGTACCCGGCACGCCCGGTTCGATACGGCACTCGGCGACCTTCAGGCCGTGCCGCTTCCGTGCCGCTTCAGTGCCGCTTCAGTGCCGCCGCGGTGCCGTTCCCGTGCCGTTCCGGTGGCCGCTCCTTCAGCGGGCGCTCAGGCCGCGGTGTAGCCGAGCTGGCGCCTCATGTAGGGGGTCATGAGGGTCTTGGCCTTGGCCAGCGTGGTGGTGCGGCCGCCCAGGACCGCGGTCTCGCCGCCGGGCACGGGCAGCAGGGTCACCCCGTCGGCCGGGCCGAACGGGACGATGAGCGGGGTGCGGTGCATCGGCCGGTAGAAGCGGGGCTCCTTGCGGTGCTTGCCGGCGCTGTTCAGGTAGGCGCGGATGTTGTGGGCGGCGAGGTCGGCCTGGGCGAGCGCGGCCGGGGTGATCTTGAGTTCGGTGGCGTCGTTCACGTCGCCGACCGCGAACACGTCCAGCCACCCCTGGACGCGCAGCGCTTGGTCGACCTTCACGTGGCCCGTCCCGTTGAGCCAGTCCCCGTGCCCGGCCAGCCGCAGCCACAGGGTGTTGGGGGTGGTGCCGGTCGCCCAGAAGGAGAGGTCGGCCTCGATGAGGTGTCCGCGGCTGTCGCGATAGGTGCCGAAGTCGTTGCCCGGGGACATGAAGGCGTCGAGCCACACCTCCACATCGTGCGACTCCAGCCACTCCCGCGCCTTGCGGCCGGCCCGGGTGCTGCCCGTGGAGTGCAGCAGTTCCGGCCCGGAGTGCGCGAGCGTGACCCGGGCGTCCGGCCGGGCCAGGCGGATCTCGGCGCCGAGCTCGACGCCGGAGGGACCGCCGCCCACGACCAGGATGTGCTCGGCCCCGCCGATGTGCCGCTGGTGCTCGGCGAAGGACTTCGCCGCCTCCTCCACGGTGGTGCCCGCGAAGCGGGCCGGTTCGGGGTAGTCGGCGCCGGTGGCGATCACCAGCACGTCGTACGGGAGCCGCTCCCCCGTCGCCAGCACGACCTGGCGCTCGGTGGTGTCGATGCGGACCGCCTTGCCCACGGCCACGCGGCCGTTGCGCAGCAGCCGGTCGTACGGGATGAAGGGCGTGCTCGACCAGTCCGGACGCACGCCGGCGCGCAGGGCGGCGATGCGGTGGAAGAAGACCTCCTTGCGGTCCACCAGCGTGACCCGCGCCGTCGCGTCCAGTCGCTTCGCCAGACGGACGCCCGCATAGCCGCCGCCGATCACCACTACGTCGCCGTCGAGCACGCCGAGTCTCCTGTGCTGGTGGGGGATGGGAGGAGCGAGTGGCGCGGCGGGTGAGGCACCCCCGGGCCACTCCCCCGCGGCGAGGCTAGCGATTGAAAATTAAAGAGCTGATGGGGCGCGGTGTGTGTTCTGTGAAGGGTGTGGCCTGCGAGGTGAGCGTGGACACGACGACGTCCAGGCCGACCCCGCGGGCCGGCCTGGACGTCATGTGCGGGAGGGATCAGACGAGGTCGAACCGGTCCAGGTTCATGACCTTGACCCACGCCGCGACGAAGTCGGTCACGAACTTCTCCTTGGCGTCGTCGCTCGCGTAGACCTCCGCGAGCGCGCGCAGCTCGGAGTTGGAGCCGAACACGAGGTCGGCACGGCTGCCGGCCCACTTCAGCTCGCCCGTGGCGGCGTCACGGCCCTCGAACGTGGTCTGGTCCGAGGACGTCGACTTCCAGGTCGTGCCCAGGTCGAGCAGGTTGACGAAGAAGTCGTTCGTCAGCGCGCCCGGGGTGTCGGTGAGGGCACCGAGCTGCGACTGCTGGTGGTTGGCGCCCAGGACGCGCAGGCCACCGACGAGGACCGTCATCTCGGGAGCGCTCAGGGTGAGCAGGTTGGCGCGGTCGAGCAGCAGGTACTCGGCCGGCAGGCGGTTGCCCTTGCCGAGGTAGTTGCGGAACCCGTCGGCGGTCGGCTCCAGCGCGGCGAAGGACTCCGCGTCCGTGTGCTCCTCGGTGGCGTCGACCCGGCCCGGGGCGAACGGCACCTCGACGTCGAAGCCGGCGTCCTTGGCGGCCTTCTCCACGGCCGCGGAGCCGCCGAGCACGATCAGGTCGGCCAGGGACACCTTCTTGGCGCCGGAGTTCGCGTTGAACTCCTGCTGGATGTTCTCCAGGGTGCGCAGCACCAGCGCGAGCTGGTCCGGGTCGTTGACCTCCCAGTTGCGCTGCGGCTCCAGGCGGATGCGGGCGCCGTTGGCACCGCCGCGCTTGTCGCTGCCGCGGAACGTCGAGGCCGACGCCCAGGCGGTGGAGACCAGCTGCGAGACGGTCAGACCGGAGTCGAGGAGCTTGGCCTTGAGGGCCGCGACGTCCTCGGCGTCGATGGCCTCACCCTCGGCCTCGGGCAGCGGGTCCTGCCACAGCAGCGTCTCCTGCGGGACCTCCGGGCCGAGGTACAGGGACTTCGGGCCCATGTCGCGGTGGGTCAGCTTGTACCAGGCGCGGGCGAAGGCGTCCGCGAATTCCTCCGGGTTCTCGTAGAACCGGCGGGAGATCGGCTCGTAGATCGGGTCGAAGCGCAGCGACAGGTCGGTGGTGAGCATCTTCGGACGGTGCTTCTTCGAGGAGTCGTGCGCGTCCGGGACGATCTCCGCAGCGTCCTTGGCCACCCACTGGTGGGCGCCGGCCGGGCTCTGCTCCAGCTCGTACTCGTACTCGAAGAGGTTCTTGAAGAACCCGTTGCTCCACTGGGTCGGCGTGGTGGTCCAGGTGACCTCCAGGCCGGACGTGATCGCGTCCCCGCCCTTGCCGGTGCCGTAGGTGCTCTTCCAGCCCAGGCCCTGCTCCTCCATGGAGGCGGCCTCGGGGTCGGCGCCCACGTGGTCGGCGGGGCCGGCGCCGTGGGTCTTGCCGAAGGTGTGGCCGCCGGCGATCAGGGCGACGGTCTCCTCGTCGTTCATCGCCATGCGGCGGAACGTCTCACGGATGTCGCGGGCCGCGGCGATCGGGTCCGGGTTGCCGTTCGGGCCCTCCGGGTTGACGTAGATCAGGCCCATCTGGACCGCGCCGAGCGGGTTCTCCAGCTCACGGTCGCCGGTGTAGCGCTGGTCGTCGAGCCAGGTGGTCTCGGGGCCCCAGTAGACGTCCTCCTCGGCCTCCCAGACGTCCTCGCGGCCGCCGGCGAACCCGAAGGTCTTGAAGCCCATCTGCTCCAGGGCGACGTTGCCGGTGAGGATCATGAGGTCGGCCCAGGAGATGGACTGGCCGTACTTCTTCTTGACCGGCCACAGCAGACGGCGGGCCTTGTCGAGGTTGCCGTTGTCCGGCCAGCTGTTGAGCGGGGCGAAGCGCTGCTGACCGGCGCCGGCGCCGCCGCGGCCGTCGCTGATGCGGTAGGTGCCCGCGCTGTGCCAGGCCATACGGATCATCAGCGGGCCGTAGTTGCCGAAGTCGGCCGGCCACCAGTCCTGCGAGTCGGTGAGCACCTCGGCGATGTCCCGTTTGACGGCCGCGAGGTCGAGGGCCTTGAACGCCTCGGCGTAGTCGAACTCCTCACCGAGGGGGTTGGCCACCTCGGGGTTCTTGGCGAGGATCTTCAGGTTGAGCCGGTCCGGCCACCACTGACGGTTACCGCCGCCCTGGGTCGGGTGGGCGGCGCGACCGTGCGCGACGGGGCAGCCACCGGCGCCCTCAGTCTTCGCGTCAGTGACGATCGCATCGGGGTTCTCAGCCATGGGAAACCTTCCGAACTAGGTGAATCACAGTGCTCGGGGTGCACTGTCGGCGGTGGAACAGTCGGGGCACAGGCCCCAGTAGATGACCTCGGCCTCGTCGATGGCGAAGCCGTGGTCGTCGGACGCGGTCAGGCAGGGCGCTTCGCCGACCTCGCAGTCGACGTCGGCGACGACACCACACGACCGGCACACGACGTGGTGGTGGTTGTCGCCGACACGCCCCTCGTACCGGGCCGGACTGCCGGCCGGTTCGATACGGCGGATGAGTCCTGCCGCGGTGAGTGCGTGGAGGCCCTCGTACACGGCTTGCAAAGAGACATGTCCTACGCGATCACGCACCCCGGAGGCGATGGCCTCGACACCGAGGTGGTCACCGGCGCGGACGGCATCCAGCAGCGCGACCCGCGCGGCGGTCACCCGCAGCCCGGCACCGCGCAGCTCCTCGGCGGGGGTCGGAGTCTGGGAGGTCATGGCGACAACCTACCTCCCTAAACACGAATGATTCAAGAAAACGAACGATGAAACTTTGGGGGCGCCGCCCTGACCGGGGTCGGGGCCGGGGGGAGGGAGAGCCGGGGGGGAGGGAGAGCCGGGGGGAGGGAGAGCCGGGGGGGAGGGAGAGCCGGGGGAGCCGGGGGCCTCCATTCCGTCCGCTGGCGCACATGGCACCCCCCAACGCCCCCCAAAGCGCGAAAAAACGTCACTTCGGGCATCGGCGCGTCGCTTTCCGTCAAGGGCTTGAGCTGATCGACATCCCACTCCCACCCGATGGAGGTACACCGCATGCTCGGCAGACATACCGCAGCTCGGCGCCGCGCCGCCCTCACCGCGCTCGGCGCCCTCGTGCTCACCGGCGTCACCCCGGTCGCCGCGGCCGAGCCGCCGCCCGCGCCGGTGCCCGCGTCCACCGCCGCCCAGACCCTCGGTGCCGACCGGCCGCCCGCGGCGGTGCTGCGCGCCCTGGAACGGGACCTCAAGCTGAAGCCGGGTCAGGCGGCCGAGCGGTTGGTCAACGAGGCGGAGGCCGGCGCCCGTGCGGGCCGCCTGCGCAACGCCCTGGGCACGCACTTCGCGGGCGCCTGGGTGCGAGGGGCGACCTCCGCCGAGCTCACCGTCGCCACCACGCACGCCGCCGACGTGGCCGCCATCGAGGCGCAGGGCGCGAAGGCCGCCGTCGTCAAGCGGCCGTTGACCGAGCTGCGGGCCGTCAAGAAGAAGCTGGACTCGGCAGCCGGACGCCTCAAGACGCGTGACACACCGGTCTGGTACGTCGACGTACCGGCCAACCGGGTCGTCGTCCAGGCGACCAAGCGGTCGGCCGCCACCGCCTTCATCAAGGCCGCCGATGTCGAGGGCAAGGGCGTGGGCGTCCGCGTGTCGGCGGCGCGGCCCCGGCTGTTCGCGGACCTCGTCGGCGGCGACGCCTACTACATCGAGAACACCGCCCGCTGCTCCATCGGGTTCTCCGTCACCAAGGACGAGCAGCAGGGCTTCGCCTCGGCGGGCCACTGCGGCGACGAGGGTGACTCGACCACCGGCTCCAACAGGGCCGCGCAGGGCACGTTCGAGGAGTCCACGTTCCCCGGCAAGGACATGTCCTGGGTCGCCGTGAACAGCGACTGGACCGCCACACCCGACGTGCGCGGAGAGGGCGGTCAGCAGACGCAGGTCACCGGCTCGGTCCAGGCGCTCGTCGGCGCGTCGATCTGCCGCTCCGGATCCACCACCGGATGGCACTGCGGCACCATCCAGCAGCACGACACGAGCGTCAGCTACTCCGAGGGCACCGTCGACGGCGTCACCCAGACCACCGTGTGCGCCGAGCCGGGCGACTCCGGCGGCCCCTACGTCTCCGGCTCCCAGGCACAGGGCGTGACCTCCGGCGGCTCCGGTAACTGCACGAACGGCGGGACCACCTTCTACCAGCCGATCAACCCGATCCTCAGCGAGTTCGACCTCGTCCTGAAGACCGCGTCCGCCCAGTCCGGCGCCTCCGCTCCGCAGGACAACGGGACGGCGGACACCTGGGCCGCGGGCCGTGTCTACGAGGCCGGCGCCACCGTCACCCACGCGGGCGTGCGCTACCAGTGCCTCCAGTCCCACCAGGCCCAGGGCGCGTGGTCGCCGGTCGCCACTCCGGCGCTGTGGCAGCGGATGTAGGAGTCGTACGACCCTTCCGGTGCGGGGCCCCGCCCCGCACCGTCCGCTCCCGTTCCCTTCCTTCCCCTCTACTCCCCTCTACTCCTGTCTACTCCTGCGCGAGGAGCCCGTACGCCGTGGCGACGAAGCGGTCCCGGGCGCGGAAGCGGCGGGTGCACAGCGCGACCAGGGCCGTGCCGGTGTCGGGCCTGAAGCCG
Organism: Streptomyces sp. NPDC006385; assembly: GCF_040612485.1. Lineage (NCBI taxonomy): Bacteria > Bacillati > Actinomycetota > Actinomycetes > Kitasatosporales > Streptomycetaceae > Streptomyces > Streptomyces sp. NPDC006385. Next base: position 2,498 of record NZ_JBEXQG010000046.1, on the reverse strand, counting down.
AGGAATGCCTGCTGGCCGAGGGTCGCCCCACCGTGGAAGTACAGAGGACCGCCGTCCGTGGAGTGCCGGAACCACGCGACCGTGTGGACGTGCCGGCGTCCCGGACCGCGCCGGAGCACGGGCGTGCGTACCGCACGCAGCGCGTCGGCCAGCGGGGTGCCGGCCGGGTCGAGGTGGGCTTCGAGGAACGTCAGCAGGTCGTGCGGGGTGGCGCGGAGGGCGCCCGCCGCCTGGAAGCCGCCCGCGTCGAAGGCGAGGGTGGTCGTGCGACCGTCCTTACCGTGTCCGACGGCGTCGGCCTTCGCGTCCCGCGCCTCAAGAGCGGTGCCGCTCAGCCCGAGCGGACGCAGCACGTGGGCGCCGAGCAGCTCCTCCCACGCCGTGCCGGTCGCGGCGGCGACGGCGTGGCCGAGCACGGCGACGCCGAAGTTGGAGTACTGCCACCGGGTGCCGGGCCGGTGCCGTGGGCGGTGGCGCAGGAAGGCGTCGGTCACCCGCTCGGCCGGGTAGCGGCCGTAGGGATTGGTGCGCCAGGCGGGCAGCGCCCGCAGGTAGAAGTCGGCGGGCAGGGCGGGCAGCCCGGCGGTGTGCGTGATGAGGTGGGCGAGCGTCACCGGGTCCGCGTCGGTCCGCCGGACCGGGTCCAGGCAGGCGGCGGCCGGTTCGCCCCCGGTCAGAACGCCCCGCTGGATGAGGTGAGCCAGCAGCAGCCCGGTGAACGTCTTCGAGGCCGAACCGATCTCGTAGCGCAGTTCCTGCCGGGCGACCGGCGGGGGTGGGGCGGTGCCGCCGCAGTACAGGGTGCGGCGACCGGACCGGGAGACGGCGAAGACGACATCGGGCGCCTCCACGGCGTCGACGGCACGCTCCAGCCGCTCCAGCAGCGCGTAGTCGTCCCCAAGAGCGCCACCGACACGATCACGGCTCGGGACGGCGCTCGGCAGTTCCCCGGCGTCGGCACCGCCTCGCAGTCCCACCACCCCCACACCCCACGGGTGCACGGCGTCATCGGCCCCGGGCCAGGGCGTGGCCCGGTCGGTCATGAGGTGGTGGCGTGGGTGAGTTCGGTCAGGGCGCGGGACGTGGCCAGCACGGAGGCGAAGGCGGCGACCAGCGTCGGGTGGTAGACGATGTCGAACACCTCGTCCGGTTCGCCCTCGGGCATGTCCCGGACGGCGGGCATGGCGCCGTCGGGCCGCTGCGCGGCGGCGAAGCCCTCCCAGGCCGGTTCGTCCAGGGTGGGGCGGGGCAGACAGGCGTCGACGACGAGGAGTTCGCCGAGCAGGTCCCAGCGCTTGAGGTCCAGCCAGTCGTCGATCCACACCGGCAGCCACGTGGCGAGGTATTCGGCGATGTCCGGCGGCAGGCCCTCGGGGTGCTCTCCCCAGTCGGTGAGGTGGAACACCGTGTGGGTGACGTCGTAGGCGATGTGCCCGCTGACCGTCCAGGGTTCGGGCGTGCGGGCCAGCCAGGTGGAGCCGACCAGGCCGGCCTCGGGCGTGCGGGGCGTGAGGCCGAAGCGGCGCTGGAACGCGGCCAGTCCGAGGCGTCGGGTCGGATCCAGTTCGAGGGCGTCCCAGCTGTCGAGCCGGTGGTAGAGGACGGTGGCGCGTTCCACCTCGGGCTCGCTGTAGCCCAGTTCCTTGTAGGGGAGGTACACCTCGAACGGGATGGGCGAGAGCGGTTCGATCCGCTGGCCGCGCACCAGCATGCGACCGCCGTCCAACGTCTCCCGCCACGTGTGGTCCAGGAGCCGGCGTGCCAGCTCCGCCTGCCGCGATCCGGCCACGCCCTCCCGGAACAACACCCGGCAGATCAGGGCGAGTTCGCCGACCGGCTTGAAGCGCTCCAGGAAGCCCACTTCCGGATCGGCCTCGGGTTCCAGGCGGAAACCGTCGCGGTGGGCCCACAACCACTCCAGGGCACGCACGCCGACGGTGTGCATCAGACGGGTGTCGGTCATCCTGGCACTCCTTGTCCCCCGTACCGGTTCTGCATGCCGCCCGCGGGTACCGCACCGCCCGCGTCGGTGAGGCATTTGACGGTCTGTGCCGCCGCGAAGGCGGCCATCAGCGTGGAGTGGTAGCAGTGGCGGAAGTCCGGCTCCGGGTCCGGTCCGGCGTCGCCCCCGAGGCGCTGCTCCGGCAGCGCGCCGGAGTCGAGCTGCGCCCGCGCGACGCGGGTCCAGGCGTCCTGGAGGGTCGCGGGCTCGGGCGGGTTCGGGAGGCTCGCGGCCACGACCAGCAGCTCGCAGGTCAGGTCCCACATCCCGGCGTCCAGGCAGGTGTCGATCCAGGGCGGCAGCCAGTGCGCCAGGTAGGTGGCCAGGTCCGCGGGGACGCCCGCGGGGAGGCGGCCCCAGTCGGTGAGATGGAAGACGACATGGGTGAGCGCGTACCCCGAGCCGTCGGGCTGGCGCAGCAGCGGGGCGAGGTGACCGGCCCGCACGAAAAGCGCGTTGCCCTCTTCCATGTCCACTTCGACATAGCAGCAGGTGG
>NZ_JBEXQG010000045.1:0-74308 GCF_040612485.1 Streptomyces sp. NPDC006385 | reverse complement strand
GTGCTGGTCCTGCTGGCCTTCCCGGTCCTCGCGGCGGCGCTGTTCGCGCTGGAGGCGGACCGCAAGTTCGGCGCGCACATCTTCGACTCGGCCAACGGCGGAGCGCTGCTGTGGCAGCACCTCTTCTGGTTCTTCGGCCATCCGGAGGTGTACATCATCGCGCTGCCGTTCTTCGGCATCATCAGTGAGGTCATCCCGGTCTTCTCCCGCAAGCCGATGTTCGGCTACATGGGTCTGATCGCGGCGACCATCGCGATCGCGGGTCTGTCCGTGACGGTGTGGGCGCACCACATGTACGTCACCGGCGGTGTGCTGCTGCCGTTCTTCGCCTTCATGACGTTCCTCATCGCCGTCCCCACCGGCGTGAAGTTCTTCAACTGGATCGGCACCATGTGGAAGGGCTCACTGTCCTTCGAGACGCCGATGCTGTGGGCGACCGGCTTCCTCATCACCTTCACCTTCGGTGGTCTGACCGGTGTCATCCTGGCCTCGCCGCCGCTGGACTTCCACGTCTCCGACTCGTACTTCGTGGTGGCGCACTTCCACTACGTCGTCTTCGGAACCGTCGTCTTCGCGATGTTCTCCGGCTTCCACTTCTGGTGGCCGAAGATGACCGGCAAGCTGCTCGACGAGCGGCTCGGCAAGATCACGTTCTGGACGCTGTTCATCGGTTTCCACGGCACCTTCCTGGTCCAGCACTGGCTGGGCGCCGAGGGCATGCCGCGCCGGTACGCCGACTACCTGGCGGCCGACGGCTTCACCGCCCTGAACACCATCTCGACGATCAGCTCGTTCGTGCTCGGCGCGTCGATCCTGCCGTTCTTCTACAACGTGTGGAAGACCGCCAAGTACGGCAAGCCGGTCGGCGTCGACGACCCGTGGGGCTACGGCCGCTCGCTGGAGTGGGCGACGTCCTGCCCGCCGCCGCGGCACAACTTCCTCACTCTGCCGCGGATCCGTTCCGAATCCCCGGCGTTCGACCTGCACCACCCTGAGATCGCCGCGCTCGACCAGCTCGAGAACGCCCCTCACGGTGAGAAGGCTCTGGCTGGTGGCAAGGAGGCCGGCAAGTGAAGGTCCAAGGCAGGATGTTCATCTGGCTGAGCGTCTTCATCCTCGCCATGGCGATCGTCTATGGCGTGTGGTCGAAGGAGCCGGCCGGTACCACGGCCCTCTTCCTGGCCTTCGGGCTGGCCATCATGATCGGCTTCTACCTCGGCTTCACGGCCAAGCGGGTCGACACGGGGGCGCAGGACAACAAGGAGGCGGACGTCGCGGACGACGCCGGCGAGGTCGGGTTCTTCAGCCCGCACAGCTGGCAGCCGCTCTCCCTCGGAATCGGTGGCGCTCTCGCCTTCCTGTCGGTCGCGATCGGCTGGTGGCTGATGTACTTCTCGGCGCCGCTGATCCTGATCGGCATCTGGGGCTGGGTCTTCGAGTACTACCGCGGTGAGAACCGCACCCAGTAACACGAGCTGAACCCGTCAGGAGCCCGGACTCTCCGCAAGGAGCGTCCGGGCTCCTGCGTCTGCCGCAACCACGTTCACCCGTACGTGTCACCCGACGCGCCACGGCTGACCTGGCTTCCTAGCGTGAAGCCATGAGCCACACGCCACCGCGCACGAGCGCCGTCATAGGCTGCACCCTCCTGGTCATCGCCCTCGGGGTGGGCGTCACCAGCTGTGGCAGCGACGGCAACCCGCTGTCCGCCGCCCCGTACGACGCGGCGGACCAGATCGCCTTCAACGGCCCTTCGGGCGACGGCGGGAAGGCCGACCCCGACAAGCCCCTGGAGGTCACCACGGAGGACTCCGACGGCCGTATCACGGACGTCACCGCCAGGGACGCCGCAGGACGCTACGTCGCGGGCGAACTCTCCGCCGACGGCACCCGGTGGCACAGCACCTCCCCGCTCGCCGCCAACGCCCGCTACACGGTGCGCGTGAGCACGGAGGACGAGGACGGCGCCCCCGGCCGCAAGGTCCTCACCTTCGACACCAGCAAGCCGACCACCAAGAAGCACCTGACGGTGACGTTCGGCCCGAAGGCGGGCAAGTACGGCGTGGGCCAGCCCGTCACGGCCGAGCTGAACAGGCCCGTCAAGGACAAGAAGCAGCGGGCGACCGTCGAACGGGCCCTGAAGGTCGACTCCACGCCCGCCGTGGAGGGCACCTGGCACTGGGTGGACGACAAGGAACTCCACTACCGCCCCAAGGAGTACTGGCCCACCAACGCCACGATCCGGGCCCGCAGCAACCTCGAGGGCATCAAGATCAGCGACCGTCTCTGGGGCGGCAAGGTCAAGCCCCTGACCTTCACCACGGGCGACCAGGTCATAGCCGTCACCGACGCGGCGTCCCACCAGCTGACGCTCTACCGCAACGGCGAGGCGGTCAGGTCGATCCCCGTCACGACCGGCAAGCCCGGTTTCGAGACCCGCAACGGCGTCAAGGTCGTCCTGGGCAAGGAGTACTTCGTACGCATGCGCGGTACCAGCATCGGCATAGCGGAGGGCTCCGCCGAGTCGTACGACCTGCCGGTCTACTACGCCACCCGCGTCACCTGGAGCGGCGAGTACGTCCACGCCGCCCCCTGGTCGGTCGGCTCCCAGGGCTACGCCAACGTCAGCCACGGCTGCACCGGCATGAGCACCGCCAACGCCGAGTGGTTCTTCGACAACGTCCGCGAGGGCGACATCGTCAAGGTCGTCAACTCGTACGGCACCACCATGGAACCGTTCGGTAACGGCTTCGGCGACTGGAACCTCGACTGGAAGAACTGGCGCAACGGCAGCGCCCTGGTGGGCGGCACCCCCGACGGCCCTAGCCCGGCGGAGAGGGCAAGGCTGCGGCCACAGAGCGTGTGAACGCCCTCAGGGGCCGCACCCCCGCACTTCTCCTAGGCGCTCTGCAGCCTCCGCGTCCGCAACAGGGAAGCCAGCGCCGCCGCGAACTCCACCGGCTCCACAGGCAACGTCACAGCCGCCTCGGCCCGACTCCACGTGGCCAGCCACGCGTCCTGCGGCCGCCCGATCAGCAGCAGCACCGGCGGGCAGTCGAACACCTCGTCCTTGATCTGCCGGCAGACCCCCATGCCCCCCATGGGCACCGCCTCACCATCCAGGACACAGACATCGATCCCGCCCTTGTCCAGCTCCTTGATGACGGCGGCGGGAGTCGCACACTCCACGAACTCCACCACCGGCACGTCCGGAGCGGGCCTGCGCCCCGTGGCGAGCCGCACCTGCTCGCGGGTGTGGGAGTCGTCGCTGTAGACCAGCACCGTGGCGGTCGGCTGCATGCTTCCTCCGAGACGTCAGCGTCGTACGGAAAGATCCGATGCGGCGGATGCTACTCCCTTGAACACCACGTCAACACCGGTACGGAAGGGGAAGACACTCCGAACGGCACCCCCCGGAGTGAGGGCGGGATAAGCGACCGACATAATGTCGGTCGTGGCGACAGCAACGACAGTAGACAAGGGTCACGCGCACCCGTCGGTCAATCGACCGAACCTCACCAGCGTCGGAACCATCATCTGGTTGAGTTCCGAGCTGATGTTCTTCGCGGCCCTCTTCGCGATGTACTTCACCCTGCGATCGGTGACGGGTCCGGACTTCTGGCACGAGAAGGCGGACGCCCTGAACTTCCCGTTCTCGGCGACGAACACCACGATCCTGGTGCTCTCCTCCCTCACCTGCCAGCTCGGCGTCTTCGCCGCCGAGCGCGGTGATGTGAAGAAGCTCCGGGGCTGGTTCATCGTCACCTTCATCATGGGTGCGATCTTCATCGGCGGTCAGGTGTACGAGTACACCGAGCTGGTCAAGCACGAGGGCCTCTCGCTCTCGTCCGACCCGTACGGCTCGGTCTTCTACCTGACCACCGGCTTCCACGGCCTGCATGTGACGGGCGGGCTCATCGCCTTCCTGCTGGTCCTCGGCCGCACCTACGCGGCGAAGAGGTTCACGCACGAGCAGGCGACCGCCGCGATCGTCGTGTCCTACTACTGGCACTTCGTCGATGTCGTCTGGATCGGCCTCTTCGCCACGATCTACATGATCAAGTAGCCGGGCCCGATCCCGCGCGCGTTCCACGTAACGCACCAACCAGAAGCATCGACGCAGAAGATCCTGACACCGGGGTAATCCGTGAAAAAGCTCTCCGCACGACGACGCCATCCGCTGGCGGCGATCGTCGTCCTACTCCTCGCGCTGGCGTGCACGGGGGGGCTGTACGCCGTGTTCGCGCCCGCGGACAAGGCGCAGGCCGAGGAAACCGCCCAGTCCCTCACCATCGAGGAGGGCAAGAAGCTCTACGCCGTCGGCTGCGCCAGCTGCCACGGAACCGGCGGTCAGGGCACCTCCGACGGTCCGAGCCTGGTGGGCGTCGGCGCCGCTGCCGTCGACTTCCAGGTCGCGACGGGCCGTATGCCGGCCGCCACCTCCCAGGGCGCCCAGGTCCCGCGGAAGAAGAACATCTACTCGCAGGCGCAGATCGACCAGCTCGCGGCGTACATCGCCTCGCTGGGCGCCGGCCCGACCGTCCCGACCGAGGAGCAGTACGGCCCCGAGGGCGCGGACATCGCCGAGGGCGGTGAGCTGTTCCGCAACAACTGCGCCCAGTGCCACAACTTCACCGCCAAGGGCGGCGCGCTGACGCACGGCAAGTACGCGCCGACGCTCGAGGGCGTCGACCCGAAGCACATCTACGAGGCCATGCAGACCGGCCCGCAGAACATGCCGTCGTTCCCCGACACCACGCTGTCGGAGCAGAACAAGAAGGACATCATCGCGTACCTGCACGCGGTCAACAGCGATGAGACGGAGAACCCCGGCGGCTTGGAGCTGGGCGGCCTCGGGCCGGTCAGCGAGGGTCTGTTCGGCTGGATCTTCGGCCTCGGCGGCCTGATCGCCGTCGCTGTGTGGGTTGCCGCTCGGACCGCAAAGGCCAAGAAGTCATGAGTAGCCAAGACATTCCAGAAGAGAACCTGCCCGCTGAGCAGGACGCCCACGTCGCGCTCGCGGACGAGAAGGACCCCTTCGCCGACCCCGGTCTGCCGCCCCACGAGCACCGGATCCAGGACATCGACGAGCGGGCCGCCAAGCGGTCCGAGCGCGCGGTCGCCCTGCTGTTCACGGTGTCGATGCTGGCCACCATCGGCTTCATCGCCTCGTTCGTGGCGATCCCGGTCGACAAGTCGGTCTTCATCTTCCCGCTGGGCCACATCAGCGCGCTGAACTTCGCCCTCGGCGTGACGCTGGGCCTCGCGCTGTTCTGCATCGGCGCGGGCGCGGTCCACTGGGCCCGCACCCTGATGTCCGACGTGGAGGTCGCGGACGACCGGCACCCGATCGAGGCGGCGCCCGAGGTCAAGGCCAAGGTCATGGCCGACTTCCGGCAGGGCGCCAAGGAGTCCGCGCTGGGTCGTCGCAAGCTGATCCGCAACACGATGTTCGGCGCGCTGGCCCTGGTCCCCCTCTCCGGCGTCGTGCTGCTGCGTGACCTGGGCCCGCTGCCCGGCACCAAGCTGCGCCACACCCTGTGGTCCAAGGGCAAGCTGCTCGTCAACATGAACACCAACGAGCCGCTGCGTCCCTCGGACGTCGCGGTCGGCTCCCTCACCTTCGCCAAGCCCGAGGGCCTGGAGGAGCACGACCACGACTTCCACAACGAGATCGCCAAGGCCGCCCTGATGATCGTCCGGCTCCAGCCCGGCGACATCAAGGACAAGCGCGAGCTCGAGTGGTCCCACGAGGGCATCGTCGCGTACTCGAAGATCTGCACCCACGTCGGCTGCCCGATCTCCCTGTACGAACAGCAGACGCACCACGTGCTCTGCCCCTGCCACCAGTCCACCTTCGACCTGTCCGACGGTGCCCGAGTGATCTTCGGCCCGGCCGGTCACGCTCTGCCGCAGCTGCGCATCGGCGTGAACGACGAGGGCTACCTCGAGGCGCTCGGCGACTTCGAAGAGCCCGTCGGTCCTGCATTCTGGGAGCGCGGATGAGCACTACAGAGACGACCGAGTCCCGCTCTCGCGGGAAGGCGCCGGCCGGCGAGCGTGTCGCCGACTGGGCCGACGGCCGGCTCGGGATCTACTCCCTGGCCAAGGCCAACATGCGCAAGATCTTCCCCGACCACTGGTCGTTCATGTTGGGTGAGGTCTGCCTCTACAGCTTCATCATCATCATCCTCACGGGTGTGTACCTGACGCTGTTCTTCCACCCGTCGATGAACGAGGTGGAGTACCACGGCAGTTACGTCCCGCTCCAGGGACAGCTGATGAGTGAGGCGTTCAGCTCGACCCTGCACATCTCCTTCGACGTGCGCGGTGGTCTGCTCATCCGGCAGATCCACCACTGGGCCGCGATCATCTTCCTGGCCGGCATGTTCGTCCACATGATGCGCGTGTTCTTCACCGGCGCGTTCCGCAAGCCGCGTGAGGTCAACTGGCTGTTCGGCTTCCTGCTGTTCGTCCTCGGCATGTTCACCGGTTTCACCGGCTACTCGCTCCCGGACGACCTGCTCTCCGGCACCGGTGTCCGCTTCACCCAGGGTGCGATCCTGTCCGTGCCGATCGTCGGCACGTACATCTCGATGTTCCTGTTCGGCGGCGAGTTCCCGGGCACCGACTTCGTGGCCCGGTTCTACTCGATCCACATCCTGCTGCTGCCGGGCATCATGCTCGGTCTCGTGGTGGCCCACCTGATCCTGGTCTTCTACCACAAGCACACGCAGTACGCGGGCCCCGGCAAGACCAACAAGAACGTCGTCGGCATGCCGTTGCTGCCGGTCTACATGGCCAAGGCCGGAGGCTTCTTCTTCCTGGTCTTCGGTGTCATCGCCCTCATCGCCGGCATCGCGTCCGTCAACCCGATCTGGGCCCTGGGCCCGTACCGCCCGGACATGGTGTCGACGGGCGCCCAGCCCGACTGGTACATGGGCTTCGCCGAGGGTCTCGTCCGTGCCATGCCGGGCTGGGAGATCAACTTCTGGGGTCACACGCTGGTCCTGGGCGTCTTCGTCCCGCTGGTCCTCTTCGGTGTCTTCCTCGCCGTGATCGCCCTGTACCCGTTCATCGAGTCCTGGGTCACCGGTGACAAGCGCGAGCACCACCTGCTCGACCGGCCGCGCAACGCCCCGACCCGTACGGCCGTCGGTGTCGCCTGGATCACCGGATACATGATCATGCTGATCGGCGGTGGCAACGACATCGTCGCCACCCACTTCCACCTGTCGATCAACGCGGTCACCTGGTTCGTCCGGATCGGGTTCTTCGCCGGACCGGTGCTCGCGTTCATCATCACCAGGCGGATCTGCCTCGGCCTCCAGCGCCGGGACAAGGACAAGGTGCTGCACGGCCGCGAGTCGGGCATCATCAAGCGCCTGCCGCACGGTGAGTTCATCGAGGTGCACGAGCCGCTCAGCCAGGACGCGCTGTACACCCTCACCGCGCACGAGCAGTACAAGCCGCTCGAGATCGGCCCGACGGTCGACGAGAACGGCGTCGAGCGCAAGGTGAAGGGCTCGCAGAAGCTGCGCGCCAAGCTCAGCAAGTCGTACTTCGGCGAGGACGGTCAGATCCCCAAGCCGACGGTCGAGGAGTACAAGGAGATCACGAGCGGCCACGGCCACCACTGATCGCTGCGCACGCCACGGCAGAAGGGCCCCGTCCGGTCTTCGGACGGGGCCCTTCTCCGTGCCCCGTGGCTGGATAGGGTGGACCTCGTCGAGACTCGTGTCCCGTGGTCCGGGACACCACAACTGACCCAGGAGCGGCTGATGAGCGCTGTGACCCCCGCTGGAGGCGACACCGCGGCGGGCCGTTCCTGGCCCGAGGTGCTGAGCGCCCTGCTCGGCGGACAGGACCTGAGCGCCGGCGACACGGCATGGGCGATGGACCGCTTCATGAGCGGCGAGGCATCGGACGCCCAGATCGCCGGATTCATGGTGGCCCTGCGGGCCAAGGGCGAGACGGTCGAGGAGATCAACGGTCTCGTCGAGGCGATGTACGCCCACGCGCAGCCGCTGGACATCCCCGGACCGGCCGTCGACATCGTCGGCACGGGCGGCGACCGGGCCAAGACGGTCAACATCTCGACCATGTCCGCCATCGTGATCGCGGGCGCCGGCGCGAAGGTCGTCAAGCACGGCAACCGGGCGTCGTCCTCGGCGAGCGGCTCCTCCGACGTGCTGGAGAAGCTCGGCATCAACCTGGACCTGTCGCCGCAGCGGGTGGCGCAGGTGGTGGAGGAGGCCGGCATCACCTTCTGCTTCGCGGCCAAGTTCCACCCCTCCATGCGGTTCGTGGGCGGTGTCCGGCGGGACCTGGGGATCCCGACCTCGTTCAACCTGCTCGGCCCGCTGACCAACCCCGCCCGGGTCACCGCCTCGGCCGTCGGCTGCTTCGACACCCGGATGGCGGGGCTCATCGCCGGTGTACTGGCCGAACGCGGCTCGTCCGCGCTGGTGTTCCGCGGCGACGACGGCCTCGACGAGCTGACCACGACGGCCACCTCGCGGGTGTGGGTGGTCCGCGACGGCAAGGTGACCGAGGAGGCCTTCGACCCGCGTGACGTCGGTATCGAGCTGGTGCCCGTGGAGGCGCTGCGGGGCGCGGACGCGTCGTACAACGCGGAGGTCGCCCGGCGCCTGCTGGACGGTGAGCCGGGGCCGGTGCGGGACGCCGTATTGCTCAACTCGGCGGCGGCGCTGGTGGCGTGGGAGCCGGGGGACGGTCCGCTGACGGAGCGGATCCGTGCCGGGATGGCCAGGGCGGCGGAGTCGATCGACTCGGGCGCGGCGAAGCTGACGCTGGAGCGCTGGGTCGCCGCGAGCAACAAGTAGCGCTCCACGTGGGGATGTCCCGCGATCCGGACACGGGTTGCGGGACATCGATCACTTCACGTACGTTCATGTCCAGGTCATGAGTGACAGTCATGAGGCCCCGGCCGACTGTCCGGCAACCCTCCGTCCGTGGCGGGGTGCCCCGGGTGAAGACCAGGCCGTAGGCAGCGAGGTCTGCGGCAAGCGCGGACCCCTCGATCAGCCAGGGGTCCTGGTCATCGAGGAGCCTTCCGTGAGCAAGCGAATGCGATAGGGCCGCAGAGCCCCGCCTCCGCATCCCCTTTTCCTCTTTTTCCCTTCACCGCGTCGAGCCCTCTCGGTTCCGCGGCGCATCTCACCTGCCTTCACGGGAGTCCAGCCATGTCCGTCTCCACTGTTGCCGCCGACCAGACCGTCTGCGCCCCGCTGCCTGTCCTCGGCCGGGATGTCACCGTCCCGCTCGTCACCGGCGGCGAGGTCACCTACGCCGCGCTCGACTACGCCGCCAGCGCCCCCGCCCTCCAGCGCGTCTGGGACGACGTGGCGGCCTACGCGCCGTACTACGGCAGCGTCCACCGCGGCGCCGGCTACCTCTCGCAGCTCTCCACCGACCTGTTCGAGAACGCCCGCAGGACGGTCGCCGAGTTCCTCGACTGCCGCGACACCGACCAGGTCGTGTTCACCCGGTCCACCACCGACTCGCTCAACCTCCTCGCCGCCGCCCTCCCGGACGGCTGCCAGGTCTTCGTCTTCGAGACCGAGCACCACGCCTCCCTGCTGCCTTGGCGCGACGCCCGCGTCACCTACCTCGACGCGCCCCGCACCCCGCGCCAGGCCGTCGACACCCTGGAGCGCGCCCTCGCCGACCGCACTGTGTCGGCTGAAGGGGGCCACGGCCCGGCCCTGGTCTGCGTCACCGGCGCCTCGAACGTCACCGGCGAGCTGTGGCCCGTACGGGAGCTCGCGGCCGCCGCCCACGCGCACGGCGCCCGGATCGTGCTCGACGCCGCGCAGCTCGCCCCGCACCACCCGGTGAGCGTGCGTGACCTGGACGTCGACTGGGTCGCCTTCTCCGGCCACAAGCTGTACGCCCCGTTCGGCTCCGGCGTCCTGGCCGGCCGCGCCGACTGGCTGCGTGAGGCGGAGCCGTACCTCGCGGGCGGCGGCGCCAGCCGCAAGGTCGCCCGGCGCGAGGACGGGGGAGTCGAGGTGCAGTGGCACGAGAGTGCCGCCCGCCACGAGGCCGGCTCCCCGAACGTCATCGGCGCCTACTCCATCGCCTCCGCCTGCAAGGCCCTCACCGAGGCCGGCTTCGACGACCTGGTCGCCCGTGAGCGGTACCTCATCGAGAAGGTCCGCGCGGGCCTCGCCGAGGTCCCGGAGGTCCGGGTCCTGTCCCTGTTCGGCGACGACGCCCCGCGCGTCGGCGTGATCTCCTTCGTCGTCGCGGGCTGGAACAGCTCGCACTTCGCCGCCGCGCTCTCCGCCGAGTACGGCATCGGTGTCCGCGACGGCCTGTTCTGCGCACACCCCCTCGTCCGCACCCTGCTGGGCAGCGACCCGCAGACGCAGGGCGAGTGCGGCGCTCCCGAGGCGGCCCCGGGCGAGAAGTCCCTCAACGCCATCCGCGTGAGCTTCGGCGCGGGCACGCCGGACGAGCACGTGGAGCGGTTCGTGCGGGCCGTGCGGGAGCTCGTGGCGGACGGGGCGAAGTGGAACTACCGCACGGAGGACGGCCGGTGCGTGCCCGACACGTCGGCGTGAGCGGGCGTCTGCGGCGCCTCGGCCCGGGCGTGCGTCTCCGGCACCTCGGTCTGAGCGTCCGTCTCCGGTGCCCCGCCCGGCAGCGTGAGCGGTAGCCGGGTGCCGAGGACGATCATCCGCAGGGCGCGCTCGGTGGCGTCCGTGAGCAGGTCGCTCGCCCGGTGCAGTGCCTCGGACAGGGCCATCGGCGCGGGCAGGATGCCATGGCAGGCGTCCACGCCGGGCACGTCCTGCGCGCCCTCGCCGAGCGTGCCCGCCAGGGCCAGGACCGGCCGGTCGTAGAGCTTGGCGCGCCGGGCCACCTCGGCCGGGACCTTGCCGCGCGGCGTCTGGTGGTCCAAAGCGCCCTCGGCCGTGATCACCAGGTCGGCGCGGGCCAGGCGGGTGTCCAGGTCGAGGTGGTCCAGCAGCACGTCGAAGCGGGGCAGGAGCTGGGCGCCCAGGGCGGCGAGGCCGGCTCCCAGGCCGCCGGAGGCTCCGGTACCGGCGCCCTGGCGGAGGTCGGTGTCCGGGACGGCGACGTCACGGGTGAGGACGAAGGCCCAGTTCTCCAGGGCGTCCGACAGCTCCTCGACCTGCTCGGGAGTCGCGCCCTTCTGCGGGCCGAAGACCCGGGCCACGCCCCGCTCGCCGCACAGCACGTTGTACGGGTTGCAGGCGACGAGCAGCTCCACGTCCTTCAGGCGGGTGTCGAGGCAGGACGAGTCGATGCGGTGGAGCCGGGACAACTCCCGGCCGCCGAGGCCGAGTTCGAAGCCGTCCTCGTCCAGCAGCCGCGCGCCGAGCGCCTGGAGCGCGCCCGCGCCGCCGTCCGAGGTGCCCGAGTCGCCGCAGCCGACCAGGATCCGCCGTACGCCCTGGTCGAGCGCGGCGAGGATCAGTTCGCCGACGCCGTAGGTGGTGGTGGCGCCGGGGTCGCGCTGGTCGCGCGGGACCAGGGAGAGGCCCGCGACCGCCGCCATCTCGACCACCGCCGTGTCCCCGGAGCCCAGCAGGGCGAAGTGGGCGCCGACGGTCTCCCCGACCGGGCCGGTGGCGGGCACGGTGACGAGCTGGCCCCCGGTCGCGGCGGCCAGGGCGACGGCGGTGCCCTCGCCGCCGTCCACCAGGGGGATGAGGTCGATCTGGGCGTCGGGCAGGACACGGCGTACGCCGGCCGCGATGGCGTCGGCGGCGGCCTCTGCGGAGAGGGACTCCTTGAAACCGCTGGGGGCTACGACGACACGGTTCAGCATGAGAGCTCCTTAACGGGTGACGGAGACGCCGAGCAGCGGCCAGACCGCGACGGCGAAGAGCAGGACGAGCGCGGCGGTGAGCGGGGCCAGGAAGGCGGACAGCCGCAACAGGTCGCGCGGGGTGTAGGTCGGGGTGCCGGGGACCTGGGCGAAGAGGGTGACCGGCTTGGCGGAGGCGGGCAGGGTGTGGCAGAAGCCGGCGGCCGCGGTCGAGGCGAGCGCGGCGGCGACCGGGTTGACCCCGACGCCGACGGAGGCGGCCACCACCAGCGGCACCAGGACGGACGAGCGGGCGGAGCGGGACTGCAGGACCAGGTGGGCCGCCGTGCTGATGACGATCACGATCACCAGGAACACCACCGGGGGCTCGTTCGTCGGCAGCCCGGAGACCAGCCACTTCGCCGCTCCCGAGTCGGCGAGCGCGACGCCCATCGCCATCGTCGCCGCCATGAACAGCAGCAGGGACCAGGGGACGGTCTTCAGCGCGTCCTTCAGGCGTACGGTGCCGAGGGCGGGCGAGGAGGCGACGACCGCGCCGATCAGCGCCACGATCGCGGGCGACAGATGGTGCAGCGGCTCGCTGCACCACAGCAGCACGACCGTGGCGAGCAGCAGCGCGCAACGCTTCTCCGCCTGGGCCCAGGGGCCGGTGACCGGCTGCTCGCTGTGCTCCTGGATCTGCTCGGGGGTGATGTGGACCGGTCCGCGCCGGTCCTCGCGGCGGGTCGTCGTCCACAGCACCAGCTCGGCGGCCAGATGGGACGACGTCACGGCCAGCGGAAGGCCCAGCAGCAGCCACTCGGTGAAGCCGATGTGCTCCCCGGTCGCCTCGAACAGCACCGACACGGTGATCAGATGCGCGCCGGCGCCGATCAGGGTCGCCACCGCCGACAGCAGGATCACGGTCGGGAACAGCAGTGCCAGCATCACGACCAGGCGCTTGCGGTCGGCGAGGACCTTGGCGAGGGCCAGGAACACCGGCAGCGCGAGCGCGGCCCGGCCGGAGGTGGCCGGCACCGCGAACGCCGTGACGACCAGCGCCGCCGTCGTCAGGTGCACGAGTTGCCGTACGGTGCGGGCGCCGCTGACCAGGAACACCGCTGCCCGCCCGGCGAGTCCGGTCCGGGTCACCGCCGCCGCCAGGACGAAGGCGCAGATCAGCAGCCACACCGTGGAGTCACCGAGGGTGCCGAACAGGGTGTCGTTGCTGATCACGCCGGTCACCGTGAGGGCCAGCGCGGCGCCCAGGGCTATGTATGTGTCGTCGATCGACGTCCCGATCCACGCACAGGTCGCGAGGACGAACACCGCGAGGGTGAAGCGGGCGTCTCCGCCGAGCCCCGTGAAGTTCCCGGGAATGGCCAGCAGCGTGCACAGCGAGAGCGCCACACACAGGGCAGTGATAGCTCGTAGGTTCAATGTCACGTCATCGAGGGTTCACCCGGGCGGTGAGCCGTCGATGAGCCGAACATGAAAGGAACTTCACCCGGTGGGAAGCCGGTACCCCATCCCGCGCACCGTCTCCACCCGCTCGGGGCCGAGCTTCTTGCGCAGCGTGCGGACGTAGACGTCCACGATGTTGGAGCCGGGGTCGAAGTCGTAGCCCCATACGTGGGAGAGGATCTGCTCGCGGGACAGCACCTGCCCCGGATGCCGCAGGAACAGCTCCAGCAGCACGAACTCACGGGCCGTCAGGTCGACGGTGCGCTCGTCCGCCCTGGCCCGGCGCGTGCGCAGGTCCAGGCTCAGCGAGCCGGCCTTCAGCACGGTGACCTCCGGCGCCCTGGCGGCCGTACGCAGCCTGAGGCGCACCCGGGCGAGCAGTTCCTCGAAGCGGAACGGCTTGGTCATCCAGTCGTCGGCGCCGCCCTCCAGGCCGGCCACCGCGTCTCGTACGGAGTCCCGCGCGGTCAGCACGATCACGGGGGTCGTCACCCGTGCCTCGCGCAGCTCGCGCAGGATCGTGAAGCCGTCGCGTCCGGGCAGGTTGATGTCCAGGATCACGAGGTCGAAGCCGCCGGTCAGGGCGTACTCGTAGCCAATGTCGCCGTCGGTGACGGCGGTCGTGGTGAATCCGTTCGAGCGCAGCCCCTTCTCCACGAAGGAGGCGATGCGCTCCTCGTCCTCCACGATGAGGATGCGGTTCACGTGTCTTGCCTTTCCGGTGCGGGTGAAGCATGCAGAACGAGGGTGAAGGTGGCGCCGCCGCCGGGGGTGTCGGACAGGCGTACCTGGCCGTGGTGCCCTTCGGCGATGGCCTTGACGATCGCCAGGCCGAGTCCGGCGCCCGAGCCGCGTGCTCCCCGGCGGGCGGTGCCCCGCCGGAAGCGTTCGAAGATGATCTCGGCGTCCGCCGGCTGGACACCGGGGCCCGAGTCGGCGACGTACAGCTCGATGTGCGGTCCGACGACCCGGGAGCCGATGCGGATGGTCTGGCCCGGCATGGTGTGCTGCACGGCGTTCTGCGCGAGCTGCACCATGGCCTGGGTGATCCGCTGGAAGTCCAGCTCGGACTCCACGTCGGCGACCTCGGCCAGCCGCCAGTCGCGTTCGCCCAGGGTGCGGGCCTTGACGAAGACGTCGGCGGTGAGTTCGGCGACCTGGGCCGGTTCGGGTACGACGAAGTCGGGTCGTTCGGTCTTGGCGAGCAGCAGCAGGTCCTCGACGATGCGGCTCATCCGGTCCAGTTCGTCGGTGACCAGCCGGACCGTTTCGTCGCGTTCGGCCGGGTCGTCGCCCATGACCTCCAGATGGCCGCGCACGATGGTGATCGGGGTGCGCAGCTCGTGACCGGCGTCGTCGACGAACTCGCGCTGCGCGGCGAAGGCCCCCTCCAGCCGGTCGAGCATGCCGTTGAACGTCTCGGCGAGCGCGGCTATGTCGTCCTTGCCGTGCACCGGGATCCGGCGGGTGAGGTCCTGCTCGGTGATCTGCGCCGCCGCGACCCGCACCACGCGCACGGGCTTGAGGATGCGTCCGGCGACCACCCAGGCGATGCCCGTGGTGAGCAGCAGGGCGACGCCGGAGATGATGAGCAGGGTGCGGAACACCTTCTCCACCCGCTCCCGCTCGGGCTGCGGATGGAAGGCCACGACGAACGCGGCGTCCGGCTCCGCACCCGCGCGGGCCACGGTGACCTTGGCCCACCGGATCTCGCCCTCAGGCCGGTGCAGGGTACCGGTGGAGTCGGGCGAGTCGAAGATACGGCGTTTGGCGTCGTCGTCCTCGTGCAGGGGCAGTGCGACGGAGATGTCGCTCGGCTGCCGCAGCTGACTGAGACCGCCGTTCGTCCCGCGCACCAGACCGACCAGTTCCTCGTCGGCGTCGGGGTTCTGCCGCTCCAGGAAGTCCTTCAGCAACTGCCTGGCACTGGAGAACGGAGCGCCCGTCGCCGGGTCCCCGCCTTCTTCGAAGCCGGCGAACTCGCCGGCCTCCTGGGTGAGGAGGCGGTTGATCCGGTTGTCGACGTCCCGCATCAGGAAGGAGCGGGTGGTCGTGGTCACCTCGATGAGCGCGACCGTCATGACCAGCAGCAACCACAGCAGGATGCGGACCCGGGCGGTGACCCGTCTGCGGCCCGGGTCAGGGGGTGTCGTCGGGTCCGTCGTCGTCGGGTCCGTCGTTGTCCGCACCCTGGCCGTTGTCGTCGTCATCGTCATCATTCGTGGGACTGTCGGTCACCGGAGGCCGTGGCACGACCTCGTCGGTCGGCGCCGGCTCGGGTGAGGGCGTCGGCTTGGGCTTGGGCTTGAGGGTGGGGGTGGTCGCGGGCGTGGGGCTGTCGCTGTCCAGCACCACCTCGGACGGAACCTTCGGCGCCGAAGGACGGTCGGTGAGCGCGAAGCTGGTGGCGGCGATGCCCAGCGGGATCAGCACGACGGCGGACAGGGCCGCCATACGACGAGTGAAAGCCATGTGCCCGATCCTGTGCCCCGAACCCGGCGAGAAGGATGAGGGCCGGATGAAGAACTCTTCATCCGGGACTGCGCGACGAGGAGGGCTCTCAGCTGTCCAGGCCGATGGCGAACGCGGCCTCCAGGTCGTGCTGCGAGTACGTGCGGAACGCCACGTGCGTGTCCGTCCCCTCCACGCCGGGGATCTTGCTGATCCGGCCCGGGATCACCTCGGCGAGATCCTCGTGCCGCTTCACCCGCACCATGGCGATCAGGTCGTACGTCCCGGTGACCGAGAAGACCTCGCTGACGCTCTCCAGCGCGGCGATCCGCTCGGCGATCTCGGGGATCCGGTCCACGCTGGTCTTGATGAGGACGATCGCGGTGATCACGGCTGGTTCTCTCCCTCGGGGGCCGGAGCAGGGGCGGCACTCACTCTAGTCCTACGGCCGAATCGGGCCCACGCGTAGCCGAAGCCGACCCCGAACCCCACCAGGTGCGCCAGATACGCCACCCCCGGCCCCTGGTGAGCCCGCCCCGCCGCCACCCACTGCAGGGCCGCCCAGAAGGGCAGCACGACCCAGGCCGGGAAGCGCAGCGGCAGGAAGAGGAGGAAGGGCAGCAGGCTTGTCACGCGTGCCCCGGGGAAGAGGAACAGGAACGCGCCGAGGACCGCGGAGATCGCCCCGGACGCGCCGACCAGGGACTGGGTGGAGTCGTCGTTGGCGGCCGCGTAGCCCAGCAGGGCCAGGTAGCCGCAGCCGAGGTAGAAGAGGGTGAACTGGAGGCGGCCCATCCGTTCCTCCGCCATCACCCCGAAGACGTAGAGGAAGAGCATGTTGCCGAGCAGGTGCACCCAGCTTCCGTGGACGAACAGGGCGGTGGCGGGGGTGAGGGCGGCCCGGGGCGCGCCCTCGAAGAGGTCAGCGGGCACCACGCCCCAGCGGTGGAAGTAGGCCCGCTGGGCGGCGAGCAGCCCGTCGCCGGAGCCGTACGCCGGATTGAGCCCCGCCGCCGGCCCGAGAAGGAAGATCAGGCAGCACAGGGCGATGAGCCCGTACGTCACCGGCGCCGGTGACCGCAGGACCGACCGGCCGGCCCTGCCGAACCGAGCTCCGAAATGCGCCACGCGCCAGTTGCCGATCATGAATACAGAGCATGACGTAACGGGACGCACGCACACAGACCGCCTCGCCGCCCAGGACGGACGGGCGGCGAGTACCCGCCAGGCCGTAGGGTTACGAGCCACACGCACCCGGGAGTCAGGGGTGTCACGGACAATGGAAGACCTAGAAGGAAAGAGCACGGTCACGATGACGGTTCCCCTGCCGACCGCCACGACGCGGTGGCGCTGCACCCTCTGCGGCAACCTCACGCGCTTCGACGTGACGCGCTCGTCCCGGGTCGTCGAGTACGTCCACCTCGATCTGGCCGGCGAGCCCAAGATCGAGGAGCGCGAGGTGCTCAGTGAGACGATCGAGTCGGTGCGCTGCCGCTGGTGCAACGCCGTGGACAAGGTGGAACTCGTGGACAGGCCGGGCGCCGGCTCCTGACGATGGGGGTCCCCCCGCTCGGGCGAAGCTGAGAGCGGGGGAGGGCCCGCACAGAAATTGGGGTGTGACGGATGGTGGAGACACAAGGCGGGGGGCCGGGCGACGGCGCCGCCGAGGTGCTCGACCGTCCGCTGCCCGACGGCGTACGGCGCAAGGTCGTGCAGATCGTGTCCGACGGGTTCGGCGGGCTGACCGTCGGTGAACTGCCCGCACAGTTGCGACAGTACGCCAGGTTCGCCCCGAACCGCCGGGCCAAGTTCGCCGGCAACGCCATGGCGGCGGCGCTGGAGACCGATCCACTGTTCCGGCAGCGCATCGGGGAGAAGTTCAGAGAGGCCCAGCCGGAGCTCTCCGGCGCCCTCGACTCCGGCTCGGCACCTCCGGCCGCGGACCCGCTCGACGTGGCGGCCGCGGCCTATGTTCTACGGCCCACCGGCTGGGTCAAGCTCGTCACCGCGGCCGGCGAGGAGGCCCAGCGGGCCGACGCCGAACGCGCCGACGAGGAGAACCGTGCCGAGCTGGAGCGGCTGCGCGAGGAGCTCGCCCACGCCCGCGAGCACACCCGGCACGAGACCGAGCGGCTGCGCACCGAGCTGGACGCGGCCAAGAAGGAAGCCGAGTCGCTGCACCGGAAGCTGCGCTCCGCCCTCAGTGACGTCAAGCGCGGCGAGGCCGCCCTGCGTAAGATCCAGGGCGAGATCGAGGCCGTGCGGGCCGAGGGCCACGCCCAGGTCTCCGCGGCCGAGAGCGAGACCCGGCGGCTCAAGGCGCGGCTCGGGGAGGCCGAGGCGGCCCTGGAGGCCACGCGTAGAGCCGCCCGCGAGGGGCGCAGCGTCGAGGACATGCGTGTACGGCTGCTGCTCGACACCCTCCTGGACGCCACCCAAGGGCTGCGCCGGGAGCTGGCGTTGCCGCCGGTGTCCGTGCGGCCCGCCGAGACCGTGGACGCGGTCGAACCGGGCCGCATGACCCCGAAGGACATCGCCGCACGGGCGTTGTCCGAGAACGACCCCGCGATCCTCGACCAGTTGCTCGCCCTGCCGCAGGCCCATCTGGTGGTCGACGGCTACAACGTCACCAAGACCGGCTACCCCCAGATGCCGCTGGAGAAGCAGCGACTGCGGCTGCTCGGCCAGCTCTCCCAGCTCGCGGCGCAGACCGGCGCCGAGGTGACCTGTGTCTTCGACGGGGCCGAGCTGGCCGCGCCGGTGCTGCTCGCGCCGCCGCGCGGGGTGCGGGTGCTGTTCTCCAAGCCGGGTGTGACCGCGGACGAGTTGATCCGCCAGCTGGTGCGCGCCGAGCCGCCGGGCCGGCCGGTCATCGTCGCCTCGACCGACCGCGAGGTGGCCGACGGGGTGGCACGGGCCGGGGCGCGGCCGGTGGCGTCTGCGGTGCTTCTCAAGCGGCTGTCCTGAAAACGCCAACCTACAGGCGCAATGCCCGAATTGGGGCAACCGTCACGCAACGTAGTGTCAAGCCGATATCACTCCACGTGAGTTGTGTGCAAAGAATGCATGGTGTGACGAGAATTTTCTTCTGAGGATTTGATCTGATCACAGGAAGGTCACTAGGGTCGGCGCCGAACCTCCGAGCAGGTGATCACTCAGAAGAAGGGTTTCACCTCCGTGGCGTCCCATCGTCGACCCAAGCATCCGAGCCGAGCACGCGTGACCGTGCTGACCACAGCCGCCGCCGCTGCCGTGGCCATCAGTTCGCAGGCCGCCAACGCCGCGCCCGGCGAGAAGCCGAGCAAGGACGAGGTCAAGGCCAAGGTCGACAAGCTCTACGAACAGGCCGAGGCGGCCACCGAGAAGTACAACGGGGCCAAGGAGAAGCAGGAGAAGCTCCAGAAGGAGATCTCCACCATCCAGGACGACGTGGCCCGCGGCCAGGAGGAGCTCAACGGGCTGCGCGACTCCATGGGCCTCGCGGCCGCCGCCCAGTACCGCACGGGCAGCATCGACTCCTCCGTCCAGCTGTTCCTGTCGTCCGACCCGGACGACTACCTGGACAAGGCGTCCACCATGGACCAGCTGAGCGCCCAGCAGGTCGACTCGCTGAAGAAGATCCAGCAGAAGCAGCGCGAACTCGCCCAGCAGCGCGCCGAGGCCGCCGACAAGCTCAAGGACCTCTCCTCCACCCGCACCGAGCTGGGCAAGAAGAAGAAGGAAGTCCAGGGCAAGCTCGCCGAGGCGCAGAAGCTGCTCAACTCCCTGACGGCCGCGGAGAAGGCCGCCCTCGCCGAGGAGGAGGCCCGCGCCAGCCGCTCGTCGGCCGCCCGCGTGGACCTCGGCAACGCCTCCGCCGCCTCCGGCCGGGCCATGGCGGCCTTCCAGGCCGCCCAGAGCAAGCTCGGTTCGCCCTATGTCTACGGAGCCACCGGCCCGTCCTCCTACGACTGCTCGGGCCTGACCTCCTGGGCCTACGCCCAGGCCGGCGTCTCCATACCGCGCACGTCGGAGGCGCAGTCCGGCATCGGCACCCGCATCTACTCGCAGAGCGATCTCCAGGTCGGCGACCTCGTCTTCTTCTTCAACGACCTGCACCACGTCGGCCTCTACGCCGGCAACGGCCAGATCATCCACGCTCCGCGCACCGGCACGGTCGTCCGGTACGAGTCGATGGACACCATCGGCGGCCCGTTCATGTGGGGCGTCCGGGTCTGACCCGACCCTCCAAGATCAACACAGCGCACCGCCCGAACGAGCGAATCCCGAGACCCCCGGCTGACCCCACGCCCCGCCTATGACCTGCGTCAGAGGCGGGGCGTCACTTTGCGTGCCCGGCGCGGTCGTTGGTCGTCGCCCTCGCACGGAGCTACTGTCTGCCGCGTTTCCCCGGTCGCCGGGGAAGGTCCTTGTCGCCAGCGGAAGGAGAGCTGCTTCCCGTGGGGTCCCATCGCCGCCTTGCATCGTCCGGGTTCGACCGGGGCGCCGGTGCAGCGCTCTGTGTCATGTCAGCCGCCGCCACGGCCCTCGGGGTCGTACCGGCCACGGCCGCGCCGCACGACGACACCCGGGCCAAGGTGGACCGCCTCTACGAGGAGGCCGAGAAGGCCACCGAGGCCTACAACAAGGCCGACGAGCGCGCCGACAAGCTCCGCGAGCAGGTCGGTGACGCCCAGGACCGGATCGCCCGGCAGCAGGAGAGCATCAACTCCATGCGGGACACCCTCGGTGCGCTGGCCGGCGCTCAGTACCGGTCCGGCGGCATCGATCCCTCCCTCGCCCTGCTGCTCTCCGAGGACCCGGCCGACTACCTGGACAAGGCCGCCCGCATCGCCCGGATCAGCGCCCACCAGGCCGGCGAGCTGCAGGACCTCCAGGACGCCATGCGCCTCGTCGCCCAGGAGCGTGCCGAGGCGGCCAAGAAGCTCACCGAACTGGAGAAGAGTCGCAAGGTCGTCGCCGCCCACAAGCGGACCGTCGAGCGCAAACTCGCCGAGGCCCGCAGGCTTCTGAACTCCCTCTCGGCGACCGACCGCGCCGCCTTCGACCGCGCCTCCCGCTCCGGCCGCGCCGACCTGCCCGACTTCGGCAGCGCCGTCGCCCCCTCGGCCCGCGCGGCGGCCGCCGTCGCCGCCGCCCAGACCGCGCTGGGCAAGCCGTACATCTGGGGCGCCAACGGCCCCTCCGGCTTCGACTGTTCGGGCCTGATCCAGTGGTCGTACGCCCAGGCCGGCGTCTCCATGCCGCGCACCTCGCAGGGCCAGCGGTACGCCGGCCGGCAGGTCCCGCTCTCCGAGGCCCAGCCCGGCGACGTGGTCACCTACCGTTCCGACGCCAGTCATGTCGGGATGTACGCGGGCAACGGCCAGGTGATCCACGCGCCCTACCCGGGCGCACCCGTGCGCTACGACCCGGTGGGCATGATGCCGGGGGCGACGGTCACCCGGGTCTGACGCTGGTCCGACGCGGGTCTGACCGCCGCGCCCTCCCCGCCGTACGATCGGGAAATGGCTGGTCGAAGGCGGGGGTCGGGAACGCGCGTCGTCGTCGCGCTCTGTCTGCTGCTCGTCTCGCTGGTGGGCTGCGGCGGGCGGCCCGCCACCGACCGTGCCGAGGCGGAGGTGCAGCGCCTGCTCGACCGGCGGGCGGCCGCGGTACTCGACCGCGACGAGGCGGCGTATCTGCGGACGGGCGCGCGGGACCGGTTCGGCAACCTGGGCGCGCTGCCCCTCGCCGACTGGTCGTACCGCCTGACCGGACTGCGGCGCACCGGTGACACCGCGACCGCCCAGGCCGAACTCCGCTACCGCGTCCGGGGCTACGACCGGTCTCCCGTCAGCGCCGGCCGCACGCTGAGCCTGAGCCGGGACGCGGAGGGCCGCTGGTACGTCGAGGCGGAGCGGCCCGCGAAGGGCTCCGCCCAGCAACTGTGGGACCAGGGCGAGGTGAGCGTCGTCCGCGGTGAGCACAGCCTCGTCCTGGGCGTCGGGCAGTCCGAGAAGGCGCTGCGTTCGTACGCGGCGCTGGCGGACCGCGCGGTGCCGGCCGTGTCCCGGGCGTGGGGCGGGGACTGGGCCCGGCACGTCGTCGTCCTCGTACCCGGGTCGCTGACCGGCATGGCGGGGCTGCTCGGCTCGCCCGCCTCCTCCTACCGCGGGATCGCCGCGGTCACCACCGGCGAGACCGGCGCCCGGGCACGGGCGCCCGCGGACCGGATCGTCGTCAACCCCGACGCGTACGGCGTCCTCGGCGACACCGGCAAGCAGGTCGTCCTCACCCACGAGACCACCCATGTCGCCACCCGCGCCCACACCACCGCCGCCACCCCGCTGTGGCTCTCCGAGGGTTATGCCGACCGGGTCGGCTACCTCGGCAGCGGCCGCTCCCCGTCCCAGGCCGCGCCCGAGCTGTCCCGTGCGGTGTCCGAGGGGCGGGCGCCGCGGGCCCTCCCGTCCGACGAGGACTTCGGCTTCAGCGGCGACGCGGGCAGGCTGGCGCTGGCGTACGAGAGCGGCTGGATGGCCTGCCGGATGATCGCGGAGCGCTGGGGCGAGGTCGCGCTCATCGACTTCTACCGGGCCGTGGGCGCCCACGAGCGGCGGTCCGGGGCGGTCGAGGGGGCGATGCGGGACGTGCTGGGGACGTCGTTGGAGGAGTTCACCGGCCAGTGGCGGGAGTATCTGCGGGCGCAGTTCGGCTGAACCGCGCAAGCGGTCGGGGCGAGGTCCGGTCGGTGACTCAGTCCGGCCGGTCAAGCTTCGCGATGGCCTCCGTCAGCCAGGCGCGCTCCGCCTCGCCCGTCGCCCGGGCCACCCGCAGCATGCCCTGCCGGAACAGGTCGTCGGCCTGCTCCGCCCGTACGGGCTCGCCGTCCGCGTAGAAGAAGCTCGTGGGCGCGGTGAGGAACTCCAGTCTGCGGCGCAGCACGTCGGCCTGTTCCCGGGGGTCCGGGAGGTGTCGCAGGAAGGCCAGGACCGTGTTGAAGCGCACCTGGTCCGTGATCTCCACCTGTTTCGGGTGGCGCAGGCGTTCCAGCAGGTCCTCGCGGCCTTCGCCGGTGAGGGAGAGGATCCGGCGCGGGGCGGCGCCCGCCCCCGGCTCCGCGTGCTCGTCGAGCTTGCCGGCCTTGAGCAGACGCGTGATCGCCGGGTAGAGCGCGCCGTCGCTGACGGGGCGGACATGGCCGCTCAACGCCCTGATGCGCTCCTTCAACTCGTAGCCGTGCAGGGGGGCTTCGGCCAGAAAGCCCAGGATCGACAGCTCCAGCATGGTCCTCCTTGCGGACGCGGTGCAGCCATGCTACCTCTTATCGAGTTACCTCGAAACGAGGTAACTCGATAAGAGGGGGAGCCCCGCACGTGAGCACGCATCGCAGGCAGCTGGTCTCGCTCGCCCACCCCGTCTACTTCTCGCTCCTCGCCTCCGTCGCCGCCGGGATCATCAACACCGTCTGGGTGTCCCGGCTCGGCGGCCCGGCCGTGGCCGCCGTGGCGGTCGCGACCAACACCGAGAACGTGCTCCTCGGCGTGGCGCTCGTCTTCGGGTCCGGTACGACCGTGCTGGTCGCGCATGCCAGGGGCGCGCGGGACGCGGGGGCGGTGCGGGCGGCGGTGCGTGGGGGCTGGGCGGTGTGGGCGCTGGTCACGCCGGTGGTCGTGGTGGGCGGGTTCCTGCTGCGCGAGCCCCTGGCGCGGCTGGTGCTCGACGGGGGGCCGGCTCTGCCGCTCGCGGTGGGCTACTTCGCGATCTCGCTGCCGGGGATGGCGGTGTTCTTCGCGCAGCAGCTGGTCGACGGCATCCTCAAGGGCGCCGGCGACACCAGGACTCCACTGCGGCTCGCGCTGTTCGCGGGCGGGCTGATCCTGGTCTGTGACCCGTTCCTCATCCACCTCTACGGCGTCCAGGGCGCCGCCGCCTCGACCGTGCTGTGCCGGACCGTGGCCCTGGGGGTCGCACTGATGGCCCTGCGCCGGAACCGGCTGCTGCGCGCGGCGGCCCGGGCGCGGCCCGCACAGCCGCTCGCCGGTGCGGCACTGCGGACGCTGCGGACCGGGCTGCCGATGTCGGCCGACTTCACCGTGCGGCAGGCGGGCACGCTGGTGCTGGTCGCGATCGTGGCACGGCTCGGGGTGACGGCGGTCGCCGCCTACTCGATCGCGTACAAGGTCCTGTACGTCGCCACCATGGCCTTCTACGCCGTACGCCAGGCCGCCACCATCCACACCGCGCACCTGCTCGGCGCGGGCCTGGACGCCAGGTGGGCGATCGGGCGGCAGGCGGTACTGGTCTCCGGGGCGGCCGGGCTGGTGGCGGCCGTGCTGCTGGGGGTCACCGCCCCGTGGGTGATGGCCGCCTTCGGCGCCGGGCCCGCCGTGGCCCACGACGGGGTGCTGTTCCTGCGCTGTGTCGGGCCGTACCTCGTCCTGATGGCCTGCGTCATCGCGCTCGGCGGGGTTTTCGAGGGGAGCGGGGCGGCGCCCGTGCTGCTGCGGGTGACCGTGCTGGGCACGGCCGTCCAGCTGCCGCTCGCGTACGGGCTGTCCGGCCTCGGCATGCCCGGCGTGTGCCTGGCCCTGGCGCTGGCCATGGCCGTCCAGTGCGGGGCGGTGCTGGGGCCGCTCCGGCGGGTCCGGCGTCAGGAGGGCAGCGACGTCTCCTTGGCGCGGGTGGGCTGAGCCGGCACGGGCAGCGGGGCGGTCCGGGTCACCGTCTCGCGCCAGAGCGCGCGGGCCGCGAGGAGGGTGGCGAGGACCAGCAGGCCGTTGCGCAGGACGAGCAGGGTGACGCCGAGGGCGTCGCTGGCGACGACGTGCGCGAACCAGAGCGGGAACTCCAGGACCGTCACGAAGGACGCCGCGAGGACCAGGCCGGCGGGCACGGTCATACGGCTGCCGCGGAAGCACAGGCACACGGCCGCGAGGCCGACCAGCCACACCATGTACTGCGGGCTGATCACCCGGCTGGTCGTCACGAACATCAGCACCGCCACGAAGGCCGCGTCCGCGAGCGTGTGCGACAGGAACCGCCGCGCCCGCAGCCGCCACAGCAGCAGCCAGCCGAAGGCGAGAGCGCTCAGGGCGAGGGCGGCGTTGCTGACGACGTCGACATACGGGCCGAGGAACTCGACCGAGCCGTAGTTCAGCAGCACCTTGCCGTCCCAGCCGTACTGCCGGGCCACATGGAAGACCAGCGCGCCCAGCGACTCCACCTCGGTGCCGCGGTCGCGCTGGAAGGTCAGGAAGGCGAAGGCGCCGGGCATGGCGAGGGCGAACAGTGCCGCCAGGGCCCCGGCGGTCAGCGCGGCCGAGGCCCAGGCGCCGCGCCCGCGGGCCGCGACCAGCAGCAGCACCGGCCACACCTTCAGCATCGCCCCGAGGGCCGTCAGCGCGCCCATCACCCGGGGATGCCGGGCGCCCGCGAGCAGCGCGGCCACGGCGACCGCGGTGACCATCACGTCGTAGCGGGCGTACACGGTCGGCCCGAGCAGTGGCACGCCCGCCACCCAGACCCAGGCCCCACGCGGCGTCCGGCCGGGGCGCCGGCCCGCGTACAGCAGGAGCAGCAGGACGGCCAGGTCGGCGGTGAAGGCGAGGACGAAGAACGCCGAGGGATAGTCCAGCCAGAACAGCAGCGCGGGGGAGAGGATCGCGAGGGCCGCGGCGGGCGGGTACTGCCAGGTGACGTCGTCCAACGGGAACGTTCCGGTGCGCAGCACCTCGTACCAGCCCTGGTAGATCACCGACACGTCGCTGGTGACGTCCGGGCCGGGGAAGACGTACACCTTGAACACGAGGAGCAGCAGGGCCACCCTCGTCAGGCCCCAGATTCCCACAAGCCACGCCAGGGGCCGCCGCCTGCCCGTCGTCTCCACCGGATCCCCTGCCGTTCGCTTCCCGCCTGAGGAGAACATGATGTCCTGTCCGGCTGTGAGCGGGCCACACACCTGGCCGAGCCCCGGCTGTGCGCAGGGGCTTCGGTAAGGTCGGCGGCGATGCACAAGACCCTGATCGTGACCAACGACTTTCCGCCCCGCCCCGGCGGCATCCAGGCATTCCTGCACAACATGGCGCTGCGGCTCGACCCGGAGCGGCTGGTCGTCTACGCCTCCACCTGGAAGCGCGGCCGCGAGGGCATCGAGGCCACGGCGGCCTTCGACGCCGAGCAGCCCTTCACGGTCGTACGGGACCGTACGACGATGCTGCTGCCGACGCCCGGGGCGACCCGGCGGGCGGTCGGGCTGCTGCGCGAGCACGGGTGCACGTCGGTGTGGTTCGGGGCGGCGGCACCGCTCGGACTGATGGCCCCGGCCCTGCGCAAGGCGGGCGCCGAGCGGCTGGTGGCCACGACCCACGGCCACGAGGCGGGGTGGGCACAGCTCCCCGCGGCCCGGCGGTTGCTGCGCCGGATCGGGGAGTCGACGGACACGATCACCTACCTCGGGGAGTACACGCGCTCGCGGATCGCGACCGCACTGACGCCCGAGGCGGCCTCGCGGATGGCGCAACTGCCGCCGGGAGTCGACGAGAAGACCTTCCACCCCGGATCGGGCGGCGACGAGGTGCGGGCACGGCTGGGGCTGACGGACCGGCCGGTGGTCGTCTGTGTGTCCCGGCTGGTGCGGCGCAAGGGGCAGGACACCCTGATCCAGGCGATGCCGCGCATCCTGGCCGCCGAGCCGGACGCCGTGCTGCTGATCGTCGGGGGCGGGCCGTACGAGCAGGACCTGCGGCGGATGGCGCACGAGACGGGGGTCGCCGGCTCCGTCCACTTCACCGGCCCGGTGCCCTGGTCCGACCTGCCCGCCCACTACGGCGCCGGCGACGTCTTCGCGATGCCGTGCCGGACCCGCCGGGGCGGCCTGGACGTCGAGGGCCTCGGCATCGTCTACCTGGAGGCCTCGGCGACGGGACTGCCGGTCGTCGCCGGAGACTCGGGCGGGGCACCGGACGCGGTGCTCGACGGGGAGACGGGCTGGGTGGTGCGGGGCGGCTCCCCCGAGGAGACGGCCGAGCGCGTCATCGAGCTCCTCGGGGACCCTGAACTGCGCGCCCGGATGGGCGAGCGGGGCCGAGCGTGGGTCGAGGAGAAGTGGCGCTGGGACCTGCTGGCGGACAAGCTCCGGGCTTTGCTGTGACCGGAGTCCCCGGGACTCTAGGCGGAACGTAGAAATCCGCACATGCTGCGCACATGACAGTAAAACTGATGCAGCGTCACCTGACAAGACGTCACATCCTCGGTATGGCCGCCCTGCAGACCGCGGCCGCCCTCGGCTTCACCCGTGTCTCCCTCGCGTCCGCCCGGGCCGCCGAGCCCGACGCGGTCGAACACGCCCCCGCCGTCGTCGTCGGCTCGGGCTACGGCGGTGCCGTCGCCGCCCTCCGCCTCGGCCAGGCCGGCATCCGCACCCTCGTCCTCGAAATGGGCCGCCTGTGGAACACCCCCGGCCCCGACGGCAAGGTCTTCTGCTCCACCAGCGCCCCCGACCAGCGCTCCATGTGGTTCCGCACCCGCACCGAGGCGCCCCTGGCCACCTTCCTGTGGCTGGACGTGGTCAACAAGGACATCAGCGCGTATCCGGGAGTCCTGGACCGCGTCCGCTACGACCACATGTCCGTCTACGTCGGCCGTGGCGTCGGCGGCGGCTCCCTGGTCAACGGCGGCATGGCGGTCACCCCGCTCCGGTCCTACTTCGCCGAGCAGTTCCCGACCGTGGACACCGCGGAGATGTACCGCACGTACTTCCCCCGCGCCCGCTCCATGCTGGGCGTCAACACCATCGACCCCGCGTGGTTCGAGTCCACGGAGTGGTACCGCTTCACCCGGATCTCCCGCAAGCACGCCGCCAACGCCGGCCTGCGGACCACCTTCGTGCCCAGCGTCTACGACTTCGGGCACATGCGACGCGAGGCGGCCGGTACGGCGACGAAGTCCGCGCTGGCCGGTGAGGTCATCTACGGCAACAACCACGGCAAGCGCACCCTCGACAAGACGTACCTGGCCGCCGCGCTCGGCACCGGGAACGTCACCCTCCACACCCTGGAGAAAGTGCGGTCGATCAGCAGGGCGGCCGACGGGACGTACCTGGTGACCGCCGACCGGATCGACGACACCGGCACGGTCGTCGGGACCAAGGAGTACGGCTGCACGTACCTCTTCCTCGGCGGCGGCAGCACAGGCACCACCGAACTCCTCGTCCGCGCCCGCGATTCAGGCACGCTGCCCGCCCTGGACGCGAGCGTCGGCACCGGGTGGGGGGCCAACGGCAACGTGATGCTCGGCCGGGCCAACCACCTGTGGGACACGGTCGGGGAGAACCAGTCGACCATGCCGGTCATGGGCATCGACGACTGGGCCAACGCCGCCAACCCCGTCTTCGCCGAGATCGCGCCGCTGCCGACGGGACTGGAGCACTGGGTCAGCCTCTATCTGGCGATCACCAAGAACCCCGAGCGGGCGTCCTTCTCGTACGACTCGGCTTCCGGCGGGGTGAAGCTGGGCTGGTCCGCCGCGCAGAGTGCCGTGTCGGTGGGCATGGCGAAGAACCTGTTCGACCGGATCAACAGAGCGAACTCCACGATCTACCGGTACGACCTGTTCGGCTCGGCCGACAAGGTCTTCGCCGACGACTTCACCTACCACCCGCTGGGCGGCTGCGTGCTCGGGAAGGCGACCGACGACTACGGCCGGGTGAAGGGGTACGCGCGGCTGTACGTCACCGACGGCTCGCTCGTGCCCGGGTCGATCGGCGTGAACCCCTTCGTGACGATCACCGCGCTCGCCGAACGGACGATGGCGCGGGTCCTCGTGGAGGACACCGCGCCATGAACCGTCGTACCGCCTCGGCCACCGCCTCGGAAAGGGCGTGCTACTTCTGGTAGATCGCCTCGATCTCGTCCGCGAAGTCCTTCGCCACGACGTTGCGCTTGAGCTTCAGCGACGGCGTCAGATGGCCCGAGTCCTCCGTGAACTGGGAGGGCAGAATGCGGAACTTCCGCACCGATTCCGCCTTCGACACCGCGGCGTTGCCGTCGTCGACCGCCGACTGGATCGCGGCCAGCAGGTCGGAGTCCTCGTGCAGCGACGCCGCGGTGGAGCCCGCCGGCTTGCCGTGCTCGGCACACCAGCGGCCCAGGAACTCCTCGTCGAGGGTGACCAGCGCGCCCACGAACGGCCGACCGTCGCCCACCACCATGCACTCCGCGACCAGCGCGTGCGCCCGGATGCGGTCCTCGATCACGGCCGGGGCGACGTTCTTGCCGCCCGCGGTGACGATGATCTCCTTCTTGCGGCCGGTGATCCTGAGGTAGCCGTCCTCGTCGAGGGTGCCGATGTCACCGGTGTGGAACCAGCCGTCGGCCAGCGCCTCCTCGGTCGCGCCCGGGTTGTTCCAGTACTCCTTGAACAGGTGCTCGCCGTGCAGCAGCACCTCCCCGTCGTCCGCGATCCGCACCACGGAACCCGGCAGCGGCTGGCCGACCGTGCCGATCTTCTGCCGGTCCCAGGGGTTGAAGGCGGTGGCGGCGCAGGACTCGGTCAGGCCGTAGCCCTCCAGGACCGTGAAGCCGATGCCGCGGAAGAAGTGCCCGAGCCGCTCGCCGAGCGGAGCGCCGCCGGAGATGGCGTACTCGCCCTTGCCGCCGAGGACCGCGCGCAGCTTGCTGTAGACGAGCTTGTCGAAGACCTTGTGTTTGATCTTCAGGCCCACGGGCGGGCCCGACGGGGTGTCCAGCGCCTTGCTGTAGGCGATCGCGGTGTCCGCCGCCTTGTCGAAGATCTTGCCCTTGCCGTCCGCCTGGGCCTTGGCGCGGGCCGAGTTGTAGACCTTCTCGAAGACCCGCGGCACGCCCAGGATCAGCGTCGGGCGGAACGAGGCGAGCTCGTCGGTGAGGTTCTTGATGTCCGGAACGCAGCCGAGCCTGATCGGCGCCATCATCGGCGCGATCTGCACCAGCCGGCCGAAGACGTGCGCGAGCGGCAGGAAGAGCAGCACGGAGCACTCGCCCGTGCGGAACAGCGGCCGCAGGCGCTCCACGATGTTCCCGCACTCGGCGAAGAAGCTGCGGTGGGTGAGCACGCAGCCCTTGGGGCGCCCCGTGGTGCCGGACGTGTACACGATGGTCGCCGGGTCGTCCGCCTTCGCCAGCGAGCTGCGCTCCTCGACCGTGGCGTCGCTGATGTCCTGCCCGAGCCGGCCCAGCTCCTCCACGCCCCCGGCCTCGATCTGCCAGACGTGCTTGAGCGCGGGCAGCCGGTCGCGCACCGACTCGACGGCGGCCGTGTGGTTGTCCAGCTCCGTGATCATGGCGGTCGCGCCCGAGTCGCCCAGGATCCACTGGACCTGCTCCGCCGAGCTGGTCTCGTACACGGGCACGGTGACCGCGCCCGCCGACCAGATCGCGAAGTCGAGCAGGGTCCACTCGTAGCGGGTGCGGGACATCAGGCCGACCCGGTCGCCCGGCCGGACTCCGGCGGCGACGAGCCCCTTCGCGGCCGCGCGCACCTCGGCCAGGAACGCGGTGGCCGTCACGTCCTGCCAGGCACCGCCCACCTTGCGGGCGATGACGGCGACGTCCGGGTGCTGCGCGGCGTTTCTGCGGACGATGTCGGTCAGATTCCCGTCCGCAGGGACCTCGTACAAAGCCGGAAGGCTGAACTCGCGCAAGACTGCTGCTCCTCATAGGGCGCCGGCGCCACGACGTTGTGTGATGCGACCGTGCGGTCCAAGGCTCGGGCAAGTGCTCGGGGATTCACATGTTGAAATCCAGAGCACGACTGGACCGACCGGACGTTACCCGCCGGTATGGCTTCTTCGACAGGGGGTCCCGACGAGATGTTCGCTGCGTCACACGGATTGGTGCTTCTGCGCGCACAGTAGTCGAGCGGTCTGACGACTGGCCAGTAACCATCGGTCCGCCCGCCATTGTTCACGTATGCCGCACACGCTTACCCTTGATCGTCATGGCACCCACACCGACGGGAAACCGCAAGACACGCGTACATGTGGTCAGCGACGTGCACGGCAACGCCCGCGACCTGGCCAGGGCCGGCGAGGGTGCCGACGCCCTGATCTGCCTGGGCGACCTGGTGCTGTTCCTGGACTACGCCGACCACTCGCGCGGCATCTTCCCCGACCTGTTCGGCGTGGCGAACGCCGACCGCATCGTGGAGCTGCGCACCGCCCGGCGCTTCGAGGAGGCGCGGGAGTTCGGGGCGCGGCTGTGGGCCGGGATCGGCTCGGACCGGCGCGCGGTGATCGAGAAGGCGGTGCGCAAGCAGTACGCCGAGATGTTCGCGGCGTTCCCGACGCCGACGTACGCCACCTACGGCAATGTCGACATGCCGCCCCTGTGGCCGGAATACGCCGGGCCGGGCACGACGGTGCTGGACGGGGAGCGGGTCGAGATCGGCGGCTGGACCTTCGGGTTCGTGGGCGGCGGCCTGCGCACCCCGATGCGCACACCCTACGAGATCAGCGACGAGGAGTATGCGGCGAAGATCGAGGCCGTGGGGGAGGTGGACGTGCTGTGCACGCACATTCCGCCGGAGGTCCCGGAACTGGTGTACGACACGGTGGCGCGGCGCTTCGAGCGCGGGAGCCGGGCGCTGCTGGAGGCGATCCGCCGTACGCGGCCCCGCTACGCGCTGTTCGGTCACGTCCACCAGCCGCTGGTCCGGCGGATGCGGATCGGGGCGACGGAATGCGTGAACGTGGGGCATTTCGCCGGGACGGGAAAGCCGTGGGCGCTGGAATGGTGAGCGAATTCCGGTCCGGCGGGCGGGGAGCCGGCGATCGGCGCAGGTGGGGGTGAAGTCGGCCGGTCGGGCGCGCGGTAGCCTTCACGCTGCGCACGCGTGCGCACCACGACTTCTTACCGGCCCGCATCTGGAGGAGCCACAGCGATGGCGGAACACACCAGCTCGAGCATCACGATCGAGGCGGCACCGGCCGACGTGATGGGGGTGATCGCCGACTTCGCCCGCTACCCGGACTGGACCGGCGAGGTGAAGGAGGCCGAGGTCCTCAAGACCGACGCCGAGGGCCGTGCCGAGCAGGTCCGTCTCGTCATGGACGCCGGCGCGATCAAGGACGACCAGGTGCTGGCGTACACCTGGGGCGGCGAGCACGAGGTGTCCTGGACGCTGGTGAAGTCCCAGATGCTGCGGTCGCTGGACGGCTCCTACATCCTCAAGCCGGCGGGGGCCGGGGCCACCGAGGTCACGTACCGGCTGACGGTCGACGTCAAGATCCCGATGCTCGGCATGATCAAGCGCAAGGCCGAGAAGGTCATCATCGACCGGGCACTGGCGGGCCTGAAGAAGCGGGTGGAGTCGGGCAAGTAGGCGCCGCGCCGCGGGCGGGTGGGGGTACGCGCCGGCGCCGGGCCCCCGCCGGGCGGGGGCGCACCCGCGGCGTCCGTTACGGTTCACCCCCATGCGCACCATCCTGATCACCGGCCCCGGCGGCAGCGGCCGTACCACCGTCGCCGCGGCCACCGCGCTCACGGCGGCGGCGGGCGGCACCAGAACCCTGGTCCTCAGCGCCGACCGCACCGACACCCTGGGCGCCGCCCTCGGCACGACCACGGGCGTGACCCCGAACCAGGTCACCGAGCACCTCACCGCCTGGCGCCCGGACGCCGCCGTCGGTTTCCGGGACGACCTCGCCGCCTTCCAGGAACGCGCGACCACCGCCCTCGACCTCCTCGGCGCCTCCCGCCTCGACCCGGAAGAGGTCACCCCCCT
The DNA here is from genome assembly GCF_040612485.1 of Streptomyces sp. NPDC006385. Taxonomy (NCBI): domain Bacteria; kingdom Bacillati; phylum Actinomycetota; class Actinomycetes; order Kitasatosporales; family Streptomycetaceae; genus Streptomyces; species Streptomyces sp. NPDC006385. Next base: position 41,847 of record NZ_JBEXQG010000045.1, on the reverse strand, counting down.
CCCCGGCGCCGAGGAACTCGCGCTGCTCCGCGCCCTGCGGGACGCCGCGCTCGCCGAGGCCCATGACCTCCTCGTCGTCGACCTGCCGGCCACCCCGCACGCCCTCGCCCTCCTCTCCCTGCCCGAAGAACTGCGCCGCTATCTGCGCCGGCTGCTCCCCTCCGAGCGGCAGGCGGCCCGCGCCCTGCGGCCCGTCCTGGGACGGCTGGCCGGCGTCCCGATGCCCGCGGAGTGGCTCTACGAGACCGCGGCCCGCTGGGACGTCGAACTCGCCGCCGTCGAAGCCGTCGTCGCCGACCGCGACACCGTCGTACGGCTGGTCGCCGAACCGGGCCCGGGCGGGGCCGACGCCGTACGGGCCGCCGGTCTCGCCCTCGCCCTGCGCGGCCTGCGCCCCGACCTGCTGGTCGCCAACCGGATCCTGCCGGAGACGGAGGCGACGGCGGGCAGCTGGCTCGCCGGACCCGTCACCCAGCAGCGCAAGGTCCTGGAGGAATGGCGCGAGCACCACGACGTCCACGCTGTCGCGCACCTCGGCCGCGACCCCCGCGGCGCCGACGACCTCGACACCCTCGCCGTGGCCGCCGTCAACGACACGTCCTCCACCGTCGAGTGGCCCGTCGCCGACCGGCTCGCCGAGGACGGCGTCCTCGTCTGGCACATCCCCCTGCCCGGCGCCCTGCGCGACGAACTCGACCTCGTCCGGCGCGGCGACGAACTCGTCGTCACCGCAGGGCAGTTCCGGCGCATCGTCTCCCTGCCGTCCGCGCTGCGCCGATGCCGGGTGGACGGGGCCGCGCTGCGGGACGGCGAGCTGCGCATCCGGTTCGCCCCGGATCCGGACCTGTGGCCGCGGACCCGATGAAGCAGGTACGCCCGTTCGGGTAACGTCGGAGAGACGAGCCGTAGTCAGGAGTCCGTCATGAGCGAAGATCTCCCCCCGTCCGACGCGTGGGGGTCCCCCCGCTCGAACGAAGCCGAGAGTGGGGGAGAGCACGAGGCGATCGACGAGGTACGGGCCGACGAGGTGCGGGCGACCGACACCGACGCCTGGGCGACGGCCTGCGCCGAGGACCTCGCGGCGGAGAAGGCCCGCCGCCGCGCCGAGCACGGCCCGCCCCCGGGCTCGGCCGCCGAGGAACTGCGCAAGCTCGTCGACGCCGTCGCGGACAAGCTGTCGAACATCCAGTCCCCGCTGCTCGGCGCGGTCGCCGGACCCGCCGCCCAGCAGGTGGTCAAGCAGGTGGTGGAGCAGGCCAAGGCCGCCGTCGAGCCCGTCATCGAGCGCAACCCGGACGTCTTCGACCACCTCGCCGCGGCCGGCACCGAACTCCTCGCCGCCTACCGCTCCGCGGTCCAGGCCCAGGAACAGCGCTGGACGACCCGGAAGACCGACGGCCACGACCCGGCCGAGCGCCCGGACCGGGGCGACGAGGCCGGGCCCGGCCAGCGCATCGACCTCGACTGAGCCCCCGGAACCGCCGACGGACGGAGCCCGCCACGGCGAGCCCTCGGCGGCCCGTCCGCCGGGCGGACGACGGGCACCCGACGGCAGGGCCTCGGGTACGGTTGGCCGTAGCGGGGCTCGACCGAAACTGAGGGATTCATGGGACTCACCATCGGCGTCGACATCGGCGGCACGAAGATCGCGGCCGGCGTGGTCGATGAGGAAGGCAACATCCTCTCGACCCACAAGGTGCCGACCCCGGGCACGCCCGAGGGCATCGTGGACGCCATCGCCTCCGCCGTGGAGGGCGCGCGCGTCGGGCACGAGATCGTCGGCGTGGGCATCGGTGCGGCCGGTTACGTCAACCGCCAGCGCTCCGAGGTCTACTTCGCCCCCAACATCCACTGGCGCAACGAGCCGCTGAAGGAGAAGGTCGAGGCCCGTGTGGGCCTCCCGGTCGTCGTCGAGAACGACGCCAACGCGGCCGCCTGGGGCGAGTACAAGTTCGGCGCGGGCAAGGGCCACCGCAACGTCATCTGCATCACGCTCGGCACCGGCCTCGGCGGCGGCATCATCATCGGCAACAAGCTGCGCCGCGGGCACTACGGCGTGGCCGCCGAGTTCGGCCACATCCGCATGGTGCCGGACGGCCTGCTGTGCGGCTGCGGCAGCCAGGGCTGCTGGGAGCAGTACGCCTCCGGCCGCGCCCTGGTCCGCTACGCCAAGCAGCGCGCCAACGCCACCCCGGAGAACGCCGAGATCCTGCTCGCCATGGGCGACGGCACCCCCGAGGGCATCGAGGGCAAGCACATCTCCATGGCCGCCCGCCAGGGCGACCCGGTCGCCGTCGACTCCTACCGCGAACTCGCCCGCTGGGCCGGCGCCGGCCTCGCCGACCTTGCCTCCCTGTTCGACCCGTCCGCCTTCATCGTCGGCGGCGGCCTCTCGGACGAGGGCGAACTGGTCCTCGACCCCATCCGCAAGTCCTACAAGCGCTGGCTGGTGGGCGGCAACTGGCGCCCGGTGGCGGATGTGATCGCCGCCCAGCTGGGCAACGAGGCCGGGCTGGTGGGCGCTGCCGACCTGGCCAGGGAGCCCGACCCGATCATGTGACGGTGCATGCTCGGGGTGCGGCGGCCATGCCCACCCAGGGGCGCGGGGCTGTACCACTGTCGGCTCCGCCGCGTGGGCGCGACCAGCCACAGACAACCGGCAGTCGCACACGAACCCCGCGCCCCGAGCCATCGGGCGTAGATTGATCCACATGGAGTCGCTCCCCAAATCCCGCACGGAGCCCGACGGTTCCGCGGTCATCAGGGTCCTGAGCTACAACATCCGCTCGATGCGCGACGACACCGCCGCCCTCGCCCGCGTCATCACCGCCTGCGATCCCGACCTGGTCCTGATCCAAGAAGCCCCCCGCTTCTTCCGCTGGCGCAAGAAACTCGCCCGCCTGGCCCGCGCGGCGAACCTCGTGATCCTCACCGGCGGCGCCACGGCGGCCGGACCCGCGATCCTGTGCAACCTCCGCGCCACCGTCGAGCGGACAGAGGACGTACTCCTCCCGCTCACCCCCGGCCTTCACAGGCGCGGCTTCGCCACGGCAGTGGTCCGGTTCGGCGGAGCCCGTGTCGGTGTCCTCAGCTGCCACCTCAGCCTCCAGACCGACGAGCGCCACGAGCAGGGCGGCATGCTGCTCGACCGCCTCGCCGGCCTGGGTGTGGAGCACGCCGTCGCGGGCGGCGACCTGAACGAACGCCCCGGCGGCCGCACCTTCCGGCGCATGGCCGAAGATCTCCAGGACTGCTGGGCCACCGCCCCGTGGGGCAGCGAGTACACCTCGACCCCGGCCGACCCCCATCAGCGCATCGACGCCCTCTTCGCCACCGAGGGCATCGAGGTGCTCGGCTGCGGTGTGCCCCTGGGCCTCCCCGGCGTGACGGAGACGGACCTGAGGGCGGCCACGGACCACCTTCCGGTCCTGGCCGCCCTCAGAGTCCCGGCGTCCTAGACGACGGCACCCCGCCCGGGATCGTCGTCGTCCTCGTCATCCGTCTTCATCCGCATCACCAGCGTGGCGAACCCGCCCACGAACCCGCCGATGCCCAGCGTGGCCAGCCACCACGTCATCTCCCAGCCGAACAGGACGGCGAACAGCAGCAGGATCGGCCCGCCGATCACGGCGAGCCAGGCGAACTTCGCGGTCGTGTCGGCGGTGGGCAGCGGCGGTGGCTCCGGTGGTACGAAGTGGCCCTCGTCGTCGCTGTCGAAGTCGTCCTCGGACGGTTCGGCCACGCTGTAGTCGCGGGGGCCGACACCGGGCGCGAAGGAGACGGAGCTGCCGAGCGGCTTGACCGGCTTGTCCTCCTTGGGCTTCCTGGACTCCTCGGACGCCTCGGACGCCTTCGATTCTTTGGGCGCCTCGGCCTTGTCGCCCCGCTCACCTTTGCCGCCCTGGGGTTCCTTGTCCGTCGCGTCGCCCGTCGCGTCGCCCGTCGCGTCGTTCGTGTCGGACTCCAGCAGCGCCAGGTCCTCGACCGACTTGAACGGCTTCGCGCCGGGCGGGTCCGGCGGCTCGTCGCCGTACCCGGCGACGATCGCGGCCCAGGCGGCGTCCTCGTCGAACGGGACGTGCTGCTCGTCCGGCTCGCGATCGTCGCGGTCCTCGCGTCTGCCGCGGTCGGAATCGTGCTCAGCCACGTGCGGTCGTCCCTTCCTTGCCGGCGCCGGTCGCGAGCCGGTCGATGAAGCCGAGGCTCTCCTCGAAGATCCGGTTCGCGTCATGGTCCAACGTCGCCACGTGACAGCTCTGTTCCAGCACGATCTCTGTTACGTCCGTCGACGACACCCTGCTCAGGATCCGGGCCGAGTCCTCCGCCGGCACGACGTGGTCCTGCGCGCCGCGCAGCAGCAGCAGCGGCTGGGTGACCTGCGGCAGCTCGCCGTCGACCAGGCGGTAGAAGGTCCGCAGGGAGTGGGCCGCGTGCAGCGGCACCCGGTCGTACCCGATCTCGACACCGCCCTTCGCGATGTCCCCGGTGATCCCGCGCGCCGTACGCACGAGATGGCGGGAGACGGGCAGGGCGTACGCGGACACGCCGTGCACCTTGTTCGCCGGGTTGACGGCCACCACCCCGGCCACGTCCTCCCCGTGCTTCGCGGCGAGCCGCAGCGCGAGCGTGCCGCCCATGGCCAGGCCGGCCACGACGACCCGCTCGCAGCGGTCGCGCAGATCGCGCAGGGCGCGGTCCACCTCGGCGTACCAGTCCTGCCAGCCGGTGAGCCGCAGGTCCTCCCAGCGTGTGCCGTGCCCCGGCAGCAGCGGCAGCGAGACGGTGAGCTCGCGCTCGGCGAGGTACTCCGCCCAGGGGCGCAGCGACTGGGGGGAACCGGTGAAGCCGTGGCAGAGGAGGACCCCGACCTCCCCGCCCTCGTGGCGGTACGGCTCGGCTCCAGGAAGGACCGGCACCTTTACGGTCTCCTGTTCGTGAGAAAGGACGGCGTGTGCTTCACCGTACGCGACCGCACTGACACCGACCAGGGCCGTCGGACTCTTTGACAGTGCTCCGGGTTAAGGTCTGATCTACAGACACAGGAGGCACTCGGTTGTTGTACGGCGCGATGAAGGTGGCCATCGGGGGACCGCTGAAGGTCGCTTTCAGGCCCTGGGTGGAAGGGCTGGAGAACATTCCCGCCGAGGGCCCCGCGATCCTGGCGAGCAACCACCTGTCCTTCTCGGACTCGTTCTTCCTGCCCGCGGTCCTCGACCGCAAGGTCACCTTCATCGCGAAGGCCGAGTACTTCACGACCCCGGGCGTCAAGGGCCGGCTGACGGCCGCGTTCTTCAAGGGCGTCGGGCAGCTGCCCGTGGACCGCTCCGGGGCGCGCGGGGCGGGCGAGGCGGCCATCAAGAGCGGCATAGAGGTCCTCGAGCGCGGTGAGTTGTTCGGCATCTATCCGGAGGGCACGCGCTCGCCCGACGGCCGGCTGTACCGGGGCAAGCCCGGTGGCCTCGCGCGCGTGGCGCTCGCCACCGGGGCGCCGGTCATCCCGGTCGCCATGATCGACACGGAGAAGATCCAGCCGCCGGGCCAGGTCATGCCCAAGCTCATGCGGCCGGGCATCCGGATCGGCGAGCCCATGGACTTCAGCCGGTACCGGGGCATGGAGCACGACCGGTTCGTGCTCCGCGCGCTGACCGACGAGGTCATGTACGAGATCATGAAGCTCTCCGGCCAGGAATACGTCGACATGTACGCGACCGCCGCCAAACGGCAGCTCGCGGAGGCGGCGAAGGCCGAGAAGGAACAGGCGCGGAAGAAGAAGGAACAGTCCGAATAGAGTCGGCCACATCTGAGCCGAGGGGTGGGGGCGAGTGGCCGAGCGCGAGCGGGTCATGAGGATGTCCGTCGAGCAGCCGCTGTGGCGTGCGCTCACCGGCTACCGGGTGCTGACCCTGGTGTACGCGATCGGTCTCTTCGTCAGCGCCCACGACGAGGTCGCCCGCCCCTGGGTGGCCATCGCCTACTTCGCCGTACTGGCCGTGTGGACGCTGGCCACCCTGCCCAGGGTCGCCAACGCCGCGAGCTGCACCAAGCGCTTCCTCGCCGTGGACCTCACCATCGCCCTGGCCGGAATCCTGCTCACCCGGCTCGCCGAGTCACCCGAGCGGATCGACGCGGGCGCCCCGACCCTGCCGTCGATATGGACCGCGGGCGCCGTGCTGGCGTTCGCCATCAAGGGCGGCTGGCGCTGGGCCGCGTTCGCCTCCACGCTGGTCGCCGCCGCCAACCTGGTCCACCGCTCCGGCGTACCCACCCGCGACACCGTCCACATGGTGCTGCTCGTCTGGATCGCCTCCATCGCCATCGGCTACGTCGTCGAGGTCGCCCGCGCCTCCGAGCGCACCCTCGCCCGCGCCCTGGAGATCGAGGCGGCGACCCGTGAGCGGGAGCGGCTCGCCCGGGACATCCACGACAGCGTCCTTCAGGTGCTGGCGATGGTGCAGCGGCGCGGCGCCGTCATCGGCGGCGAGGCGGCCGAGCTGGGCCGGATGGCCGGCGAGCAGGAGGTGGCGCTGCGCACCCTGGTCTCGGGCGGCCTGGTGCCCGTGTCCCGGGTGTCGGAGGACTCCGCCGAGGGGGCGGTCGTACGGGCTGTGGACGAGCCGGACGACGCCACCGGTCCCGTCGACCTGCGTGCGCTGCTGGCCCCGTACGCGGGCGCCAAGGTGAACCTGGCCGAGCCCGGCGCGCCCGTGTCGCTGGCCCCGGTCGCCGCGCGGGAGCTGGCCGCTGCCGTGGGAGCCGCCCTGGACAACGTCCGTAAGCACGCGGGGGAGCACGCGCGCGCGTGGATCCTGGTCGAGGACGAACCCGACGAGGTGATCGTCACCGTACGGGACGACGGGCCCGGCATCCCCGAGGGCCGGCTCGCGCAGGCCGAGGGCGAGGGGCGGCTCGGGGTCGCCCTGTCGATCCGGGGGCGGCTGCGGGATCTCGGCGGCAGTGCCGAGCTGATCTCGGTGCCGGGGCAGGGCACCGAAGTGGAACTGAAAGTACCGAAGGACAGCAGCGCTTCACGGGGGAAGGCGGAGCAGCGATGACGGACACCGCGAACGGACAGCAGGGCCCCATCAAGGTCATGGTGGTCGACGACCACCCCATGTGGCGCGACGCGGTCGCCCGCGACCTGGCCGAGTCCGGCTTCGACGTGGTCGCCACCGCGGGCGACGGCGACCAGGCGGTACGCCGCGCCAAGGCCGCCGCCCCCGACGTCCTCGTGCTCGACCTCAACCTGCCCGCCAAGCCCGGCGTCCAGGTCTGCAAGGAACTCGTCGGCCACAACCCGGCCCTGCGCGTCCTCGTCCTGTCCGCGAGCGGCGAGCACGCCGACGTCCTGGAGGCCGTGAAGTCCGGCGCCACCGGTTACCTGCTGAAGTCGGCCTCGACGGACGAACTCCTCGACGCGGTGCGCCGCACGGCCGTCGGCGACCCGGTGTTCACGCCGGGCCTGGCCGGACTGGTCCTCGGCGAGTACCGCCGCCTCGCCTCCGAGCCCGCGCCCGCCGCCCCCGACGCCGACCAGCCGGGGGCACCGCAGCTCACCGAGCGCGAGACCGAGGTGCTGCGGCTCGTCGCCAAGGGCCTGAGCTACAAGCAGATCGCCGAACGCCTGGTGATCTCCCACCGCACGGTCCAGAACCACGTCCAGAACACCCTCGGCAAGCTCCAGCTCCACAACCGGGTGGAGCTGGTGCGGTACGCGATAGAGCGCGGTCTCGACGACGAGTGATCCATCGGTCGTCGGCTTGACGACGCGTAAACCGAACACCCGGCGGTTCACCGGAATTGCCGTTCCGACCCATCCCGTTGTGACCTGGCTCACCATTAGCGTGGCCTCACCAGGCAACCGCGGCGAAGGGATATTTCCATGCGGGTCGGAGTACTGACCGGAGGCGGCGACTGCCCCGGTCTCAACGCCGTCATCCGGGCCGTCGTCCGCAAGGGCGTGCAGGAGTACGGCTACGACTTCGTCGGCTTCCGGGACGGCTGGCGAGGTCCACTCGAGAACGACACCGTCCGTCTCGACATCCCCGCCGTGCGCGGCATCCTGCCCCGCGGCGGAACCATCCTCGGCTCCTCGCGCACCAACCCCCTCAAGCAGGAGGACGGCATCCGCCGTATCAAGGAGAACCTCGCCAAGCAGGAGGTCGAGGCGCTCATCGCCATCGGCGGCGAGGACACCCTCGGCGTCGCCACCCGCCTGTCCGACGAGTACGGCGTGCCCTGCGTCGGCGTCCCGAAGACCATCGACAACGACCTGTCCGCCACCGACTACACCTTCGGCTTCGACACCGCGGTCGGCATCGCGACCGAGGCCATCGACCGGCTGCACACCACCGCCGAGTCCCATATGCGCGTCCTGGTCGTCGAGGTGATGGGCCGTCACGCGGGCTGGATCGCCATCCACTCCGGCCTGGCCGGCGGCGCCAACGTCATCCTCATCCCCGAGCAGCGCTTCGACGTCGACAAGGTGTGCGCCTGGGTGACCTCCCGCTTCAAGGCGTCCTACGCCCCGATCGTGGTCGTCGCCGAGGGCGCCATGCCGAAGGACGGCGACATGGTCCTCAAGGACGGGTCGCTGGACTCCTTCGGGCACGTCCGGCTGTCCGGCGTCGGCGAGTGGCTGGCCAAGGAGATCGAGAAGCGGACGGGGAAGGAGGCCCGGACGACCGTCCTCGGCCACGTCCAGCGCGGCGGCACGCCCAGCGCCTTCGACCGCTGGCTCGCCACCCGCTTCGGGCTGCACGCCATCGAGGCCGTCCATGACGGCGACTTCGGCAAGATGGTCGCCCTGCGCGGCACGGACATCGTCCGCGTCCCGATCGCGGACGCCACGGCCAAGCTGAAGACGGTGGACCCGAAGCTGTACGACGAGGTCGGGGTCTTCTTCGGCTGACCATCGGCCGGAGCGGTGGTCCGGGGGCGGCAGCCCCCGGACGACCAAGCGGTCGGTGTTCCGCTAAACGGTCGTGTTCCGCAGCTGACCGACCAACTCCCGTACGACCGCCGCCCCGTTCAGCGTCAGGATCGACTCCGGGTGGAATTGCACCCCGGCGAACCCGGGCCCCCGTACGGCGTGCACCTCCGCATCGTCGGACCGGCTGATCTCGACGCCGTGCGCGCCCAGCTCCTCGGCCGCCTCGTCGTCGCAGCGCGCCACGAAGCTGTTGTAGAAACCGACCGTCTCCGGACGCCCGAACAGGTCGATCGTCGTCTGCGCCCCCTGGTACGGCACTTCCTTGCGTACGATCTCCAGCCCCAGCTCGGCCGCGATCAGCTCGTGCCCGAGGCAGACGCCGAGGACGCCGTGCCGGTGGTTGCGGACGACCTCGGCGGTGAGCTCACGCAGGAACCGCATCTTGGGGTCTTCCAGATCGGACGGGTCGCCGGGACCGGGACCCAGCACCACCGGGCCCTCGTGCGTGAGCACCGCCTCCCGCAGCCCCGGCTCGTCGTACCGCCGGACGGTCACCTCCAGCCCGCTCGACCGCAGCACGTGCGCGAGCATCGCCGTGAACGTGTCCTCCCCGTCCACGACCAGGGCGTGCCCGCTCAGTTCCTCCGACCGCTCCTGCATCCGCAGCCAGAACGGCGCCAGCGAGGCCCGGCGCCCGTCCAGCGCGGCACGCACGCGTGGGTCGTCGGCGAGGCGTACGCGCGCGTGCTCCGCACGCGGCCGGGACGGGCGTACGCCCAGGGCCGTCAGCACTCCGGCCGCCTTCGTGTGCGTCTCCGCGACCTCGCTCGCCGGGTCCGAGCCGCGCACCAGAGTGGCGCCGACGGGCACCCGCAGCCCACCGTCCGCGTCGATGTCGGCGGTGCGGATCAGGATGGGGGAGTCGAGGGTCTGGGCCCCGCCGGAGTCCCGGCCGACCAGGGCCAGCGCACCGGCGTAGTACCCGCGCCCCCCGACCTCGTGCCGCTCGATCACCCGGCACGCGTTCTGCACGGGCGAGCCGGTGACGGTGGCCGCGAACATGGTCTCCCTCAGCACCTCCCGCACATCCAGCGACGACTTCCCGCGCAGCTCGTACTCGGTGTGCGCGAGGTGCGCCATCTCCTTCAGCCGGGGCCCGACGACGACCCCGCCCATGTCGCCGACGGTGCACATCATCTTGAGCTCCTCGTCGACGACCATCGACAGCTCCTCGATCTCCTTGCCGTCGGCGAGGAAGCCGAGCAGGTGCTCGGGCGTCGGACCCTCGGCGGGATAGCGGTACGTCCCGCTGATCGGGTTCATCACGACCGTCCCGCCGGACATCCTCACGTGCACCTCCGGGCTGGCCCCGACCAGCGTCCGCTCCCCGGTGTGCACGACGAACGTCCAGTACGCCCCCCGCTCGCCCTCCAGCAGCCGTCGGAACAGCGCCAGCGCGTCGGCCCGCCCGAACCCGGGGATCCGCCCCTCGTACGTCCGCCGGATCACGAAGTTCGCGCCCTCGCCCTGCCCGATCTCCTCCCGCAGCACGCGCCCGACGATCTCCGCGTACTCCTCGTCGCCGACGTCGAAGCCACCGCCCTCGACGCGCACGTCGTGCGACGGGAGCTGTGCCAGGGCGTCGGCGAGCGGGAGCTCGTACGACTCCTCGGGGGTGAGCACGACCAGGGGCGTGCCGTCGTCGCGCACGTCGAAGCCGCGCTCGCGGATCTGGCGGAAGGGGACCAGCGCCAGGCCCTCGTCGGGGAGGTCGGCGAGGCGGTCGTATGCGGTGACCGGGCCGAGGAGGACCTCGACCCGGTCGTGGTCGTGGCCCGGCGTGCGGCGGCGCAGCAGCGCGAAGGGGCGGGCGTCGTGCGGGAGCTGTGCCAGGTCCATGGTTCCTCTTCCGTCGATGTCGATGTCGCTGTCGATCGATGGCGGTGAGGAACGACCCCGGGAACGCCGAAGGCCGCCCCTCGGGCGGCCTTCGCGAAGTCTTGCGTACGCGCAGTCAGTGGGCCGCCGGATGAGCGGTCCACCACCAGTTCTGGGTCGAGTGCGCGAACATGCCAGGCACCCTACCCCATGTCCGAGTCGTGTACCCCGCGTCTCAATTGCTGGGCATGGGGCAGGACGTCCCACCCGACCCCGTAATGTTGAGGTCGTGACCGTGAACGCTAAGACCAGCGCGAGCGCTGGCAACACCTGGCGAAACCTGCCCGCGGCGCAGCAGCCCGAGTACCCCGACCCCGAGGCTCTGCGCGCAGTCGTTGCGGAGCTGGAGTCGTATCCGCCGCTCGTCTTCGCAGGCGAGTGCGACCAGCTGCGCGCCCGGATGGCGGCCGTCGCCAAGGGAGAGGCGTTCCTCCTCCAGGGCGGCGACTGCGCCGAGGCGTTCGACGCGGTGTCCGCCGACCACATCCGCAACAAGCTCAAGACCCTGCTCCAGATGGGCGCCGTGCTGACGTACGCCGCCTCGGTGCCGGTCGTGAAGGTCGGCCGCATCGCCGGCCAGTACTCCAAGCCGCGCTCCAAGCCGACCGAGACCCGCGACGGCGTGACGCTCCCGACCTACCGGGGCGACTCCGTCAACGGCTTCGACTTCACCGAGGCCGCCCGCGTCCCGGACCCGGAGCGGCTGAAGCGGATGTACCACGCGTCCGCCTCCACGCTGAACCTGGTGCGCGCCTTCACCACCGGCGGCTACGCCGACCTGCGCCAGGTGCACGCCTGGAACCAGGACTTCGTGAAGTCGTCCCCGTCCGGTCAGCGCTACGAACAGCTCGCCCGCGAGATCGACAACGCGCTGAACTTCATGCACGCCTGCGGGGCCGACCCGGAGGAGTTCAAGACGGTCGAGTTCTACTCCTCGCACGAGGCGCTGCTGCTCGACTACGAGTCGGCGCTGACCAGGGTCGACTCGCGCACCGGGCAGCTGTACGACGTCTCGGCGCACATGGTGTGGATCGGTGAGCGCACCCGGCAGCTGGACCACGCGCACATCGAGTTCGCCTCGCAGATCCGCAACCCGATCGGCATCAAGCTGGGTCCGACGACCACGGCCGAGGACGCGCTGCAGTACATCGAGCGCCTCGACCCGGAGCGGGAGCCGGGCCGGCTGACCTTCATCGTCCGCATGGGCGCCGACAAGGTCCGCGACAAGCTGCCCGAGCTGGTCGAGAAGGTCACCGCCTCGGGCGCCACCGTGGCCTGGGTGACCGACCCGATGCACGGCAACACCTTCGAGGCGGCCTCCGGTCACAAGACCCGCCGCTTCGACGACGTGCTCGACGAGGTCAAGGGCTTCTTCGAGGTCCACAAGGAGCTCGGCACCCACCCGGGCGGCATCCACGTGGAGCTGACCGGCGACGACGTCACCGAGTGCGTGGGCGGCGGCGACGAGATCTTCGTCGACGATCTGCACCAGCGCTACGAGACGGCCTGCGACCCGCGGCTCAACCGCAGCCAGTCGCTTGACCTGGCGTTCCTCGTCGCGGAGATGTACAGGGACCAGTAATCGGACCGGCTTGTCACCGGCATGTGGAGTGGGGCGCGGATCACATACGATCCGCGCCCCTCCCACTTTTGCGGTACCTGTGCGGCGGGTAAGGTTAGGTTAGCCTCACCGATCAAGAGGGTCACTCGGTACATCGGTACGGCACGACTTGTCGAACCCGGGCGGGAGGTGAACCGCGTGTACGTGTGCAGTTGCTTCGGTATCACCGAGCAGCAGGTGAAGCAGCACGCGGAGAGCGGCGCCTGCACGCCCCGCCAGATAGCGTCGGCCTGCAAGGCGGGCACCGACTGCGGCTCCTGCGTGCGTCGTATCCAGGCACTGCTGGGCAGGGGTGCGTGCCCGCGCCGTGAGCTGGCCGACCAGGGCCAGCCGGTGCTCGCCGAACTGGAAGAAGCGGCCTAGCTCGGCTGCTCGATCTGCTGCGCGAGGTAGAGCGCCTCACCGAGCTTGTCGATGAGCTCCAGCTGCGTGTCCAGGTAGTCGATGTGGTGTTCCTCGTCCTCGAGGATCGACTCGAAGAGGTTCGCGGAGGTGATGTCGCCCTTGGTGCGCATCACCTCGATACCGCGCTTGAGGCGGTCGATCGCCTCGACCTCGATCTGCCGGTCGGCCTGGAACATCTCGGTGACCGTCTGGCCGACCCGGACATGGAACAGCCGCTGGTAGTTGGGCAGGCCGTCCAGCATCAGGATGCGCTCGGTGATCTTGTCCGCGTGCTTCATCTCGTCGATGGACTCTTCACGCGTGTACTTGGCGAGCTTCGTCCAGCCTTTGTTGTCCTGGATCCGGTAGTGCAGCCAGTACTGGTTGATCGCCGTCAGCTCGCCGGTCAGCTGCTCGTTCAGGAATTCGAGGACCTCGGGGTCGCCCTGCATCGCAGAGGCTCCTTCCACGCGGGGGGAACTGGCAGGTTGCGCCGCATGATTGCACCCGGCGGCGAAGATCGTCCAGTAAGTCTTCACTTAGTAAGTAAGGGCATGCTTAGTCCGTTTTGAGCTGAATTGGGGGGAGGGTGGTCCGGTGCACTGCCCAGGGTCTGTCAGGATGGAGTCATGGGTCAGCCGGTGGAGCGCGAAACTGGAGCAGCGGCACACTCCGAGCTTCCGCCGGGGCAGCGAGTGCAGCGCGGCTGGCCGGTCACGCACTACGGCCCGGTCCCCAAGTTTCGTCCCGAACGCTGGGAGTTCAGGGTGTTCGGGGCCACCGCCGACGGTGAGAAGCACTGCTGGACCCACGAGGAGTTCACGGCCCTGCCGTACACCAGCGTCGTCGCCGATCTGCACTGCGTCACGAAGTTCAGCATGCTCGGCGCGGAGTGGGGCGGCATCCCGGCCCGTACGATCCTGGAGATCGCACCGCCCGCTCCGGCCGTCACCCATGTGATGGTGTGGGCGGAGTACGGCTTCAGCTCCAACCTCCGCCTGGCCGACTTCGCCTCCGAGGGCGCGATCTTCGCCACCCACAAGGACGGCGAACTGCTCACGGCGGAGCACGGCTTCCCCCTCCGTCTGGTCGTCCCCCATCTGTACGCCTGGAAGGGGCCCAAGTGGGTCCGCGGCGTGGAGTACATGACCGCCGACCGTCGCGGCTTCTGGGAGGAGCGCGGCTACCACAACATCGGCGACCCCTGGAAGGAACAGCGCTACTCGTACCAGGAGGAGCCCGGGGACGGCCCCGAGCTCTGACTCCTGGTCCTTCCCCGGCTGTCAGCGGTGGTACTGGTGCACCACCGCGTGGCCCTTGCCACGGCCGATCATCCACTTGTTGACCGGCGTCGTGACGACGAAGGCGACCGCGAGGGCGATGGCCAGCGCACCCCAGAACAGCAGGTCGTCCAGACCCGCGTCCATCGCGCCGGGCCACAGGACGAGTACGCCGTTGTCTACCAGTTCCATCACGGCGATCGACAGGGTGTCCGCGGCCAGGGCCACCCGGACGGCCGCCCGGAAGCCGACGTCCGCCTTCAGTACGCCGCGCAGGGTGAGCGCGTAGCCGAAGAAGAACGCGAGCGCGATCGCCAGCACCAGGGTCGGCAGGTCGCCCCAGCCGAGCGCGGTGCCGATCACCATGCCGAGCACCTCGCCGATGGCACAGCCGGTGAGGCAGTGCAGGGTGGCCTGGACGGCCATCGCCCACGTGCTGGTGACGGCCCTCTCGTGGTGAGCGTGCGCATCGTGCTGCATGGGTGCCCCCAATGCCAGGTTGCGGTTCCTGCACCGAGCAAGAACCGTATACCCCCCAGGGGTATTCCCTCAACGGGCTATGCGTCCCGAAGTTTTTTCAGCCGCTCCACATCCGCCGCGTGCCCCTCCTTCCCGCCGGGCGTCTCGATGATCAGCGGTACGCCCGCGGTGGCCGGGTGGGTCATCAGGGCCCGGAACGGGTCCTCGCCGATGTGCCCGGTGCCGATGTTCTCGTGCCGGTCCTTGTGCGCGCCGACGACGTCCTTGGAGTCATTGGCGTGGATCAGCTTCAGCCGGCCCTCACCGACGGTGTCCACCAGCAGGTCCAGCGTCTGGTGCATGCCGGACGGGCCGGTCAGGTCATGGCCGGCGGCGAAGATGTGGCAGGTGTCCAGGCACACGCCCAGCTTCGGATGCGCGTCCAGCGCCTCGAAGTACGGCCCGAAGTCCCAGGTCCGCGAGCACAGCGAGGCGCCCTGCCCGGCGGTGGACTCCAGCAGCAGATACGGGTCGTCGTCGCGGGTCAGCTCGTCGAGCAGCGGCAGCATGTGCTCCCGGACCTGCTTCAGGGCCACCGAGCGCTCCCGGCCGCCGGTCGCGCTGCCCGTGTGCACGACCACGCCCAGCGCCCCGATCTCCCGGCCGCGCCGCAGCGAGTGCCGCAGCGACTCCACCGACTTCTCGACGGTGGCCTCGGTGTGCGAGCCGAAGTTGATGAGGTACGGCGCGTGGACATACGCCGGGATCGACTCGGCCTCGCACACCGCGCGGAACTCCTCGTCCTGCCGCGGATTCCCGGCGGGCGTGGCCCAGCCGCGCGGGTTGGCGACGAAGACCTGGACGGTCTCGGCCTTGAGGTCGTGGGCGTAGGTGAGCCCGACGGAGCTGAGACCACCGGCCACGGGGACGTGGCTGCCGACGGGGTTGCGGGAGGGGCCCGAGAGGGCGGTGCCGGACTGCTGACTACTCACCCGTTCAGGGTGTCATGCGGCCCGGCCCGCCCGAGCACCGGCCGGTGACGAGCGGGGCCTGGAGTCGACGAGCGGGCCTGGAGCGGGCTACCTCACCGGATGGTGATCGTGATCGTCGAGCCCTTCGGCGCCCTCTGCCCGCCCGCCACGGACTGCTTCTTGACCGTGTCGCCGAACAGCCCGAGCAGGCCGCGGTCCTCGTCGACCTCGAAGCCCGCGGCCGCCAGCTCGGCCTTGGCGTCGTCGACGCTGTCGCCGACCACGTCCGGGACCTCGATCATCTCGGGACCCTTGGACAGCGTCAGCGTCACCGTGTCGCCCTCGGCGGCCTGCCTGCCCTCCGCCGGCGACTGCCGGGCGACCTGGCCCGCGTCGAAGTCGGAGTTGACCCGCGCGGCGGCGACCTTCACCTTCAGGCCGGCCTCCTCCAGGTCGGTCTTCGCGTCGGCCAGGCTCTGGCCGGTGACGTCCGGGACGTCCACCGGGCTGCCCTTGCTGACGGTGAGCGCGACCGCGGAACCGGAGCGGACCGTGGTGCCGGTGCCCGGATCCGAGGAGATCACGAAGCCCCGGGGGACGTCGTCGTTGAACTCCTCGGTCTTCCTGCCCGGTTCGAGACTGCCGTCCTTCAGCACGGCCCGCGCCTTGTCCAGCTTGTAGCCCTGGAGGTCCGGCACCTTCACGGTCTCCGGTCCCAGCGAGATGACCAGGCTCACGGAGTCGTTGTGCCGGATGCGGGCGCGCGGCTTCGGGTCCGTGGTGATGACGGTGCCGCGCCTGAACGTGTCGCTGTGGGCGCGCTCCACCTTGCCGACGTCGAGCCCGGCCTCGGCCAGCCGGTCCCGTGCCTGCGCCTCGGTCTTGGCCAGCAGCGGCGGGACCTCGGTGAACTGCCCGGAGTTGATGTACCAGATGCCGACCCCGAGCCCGAGGACCAGCAGGACGGCGGCCACCACGACCAGCGGGCCGCGCGGCCGACGCGAGGTCCGCGACCGGCGGGACCCGGGCGGCGGAGGCGGGGGAGCCTCCAGCCGGCTGGTCCGGTTGAAGACGGCCTCGGGCTCCGGGGCGTCCTCGTTCACGGGCAGCGGCCGCTGAATCGCCAGCGCGCGCGGGATGACGCTCGTACGGTCGTCGGCGTTGCTGCGCTCCGCCGTGAGCGCCTGCGGCGGCACGGCGTCCAACTGGTCCGCGCTCAGCGCGGCACGCGTCTGCCGGGCCTGCGCGAGCAGCGCCACGGCGTCGTACGGGCGGATGTCCGGGGTGCGGGCGGTGGCCGAGGCGACCAGCTCGTCGAGCTCGTACGCCAGCCCCGGCACGACCGCCGAAGGCGGCGGGACGTCCTCGTGAAGGTGCTTGTAGAGCACCACCGCGGGGGAGTCCCCGTCGTGCGGCTTGTCGCCGGTGAGCATCTCGTAGAGGACGACACCGCACGCGTACACGTCGACGCGGGCGTCGGCGGCGCCCGGCTGCTCGATCTGCTCGGGCGCGAGATAGGACACGGTGCCGAGCACGGCACCGGTGGTGCTGGTCACGGTGTCCACGGACCGTACGAGCCCGAAGTCGGCGACCTTGACCCGGCCGTCGTCCCCTATCAGGACGTTCTCCGGCTTCATGTCGCGGTGCACGAACCCGGCGCGGTGCGCGGCGCCGAGCGCGGCGAGGACCGGCTCCAGGATGTCGAGCGCGGCCCGGGGCTGGAGCGCCCCGCGCTCGCGCAGCACGTCCCGCAGGGTGCAGCCCGCGACGTACTCCATGGCGAGATAGACGTACGACCCGTCGGTGCCCTGGTCGAAGACCTGGACCACATTGGGGTGCGCCAGCCGGGCGACGGACTTCGCCTCCCGGATGAACCGGTCGACGAACACCCCGTCCACCGCCAGTGCCGGATGCATCACCTTGAGCGCGAGGACGCGGTCCAGGCGGGTGTCCAGGGCCCGGTAGACCGTGGCCATCCCGCCGACCGCGATCCGCGCGTCCACGCGATACCGGCCGTCGAGCACCTGCCCGACCAGAGGGTCCTGAAGGGTCGTATCCACGCGGGTGAGTCTACGAGCCGTCACCGACAGACCCGCCGCCCCGACCGTGATCGGGGCGGGACTGCAGCCGACCTGTGACGGACGCCTCATCGGTAAAGGGCTTTTGTCGAACGTGCGTCAGAACGCGGGTCGCTCCGGGTCCAGCCGCGCCATGCCCTCCACCGGAGACGACGCCTCGGCGAAGTGCCGTCGGGGAATCCGCCCGGCCCGGTACGCCAGTCGCCCCGCCTCCACCGCATGCCGCATCGCGTCGGCCATCAGCACCGGCTCCTGCGCCCGCGTCACCGCCGAGGCCAGCATCACGCCCGCGCACCCCAGCTCCATCGCGAGCGCCGCGTCCGACGCCGTACCGGCTCCGGCGTCCAGGATGACCGGCACGCGCGCGTGCTCCACGATCAGCTGGAAGTTGTGCGGATTGCGGATGCCGAGCCCCGACCCGATCGGGGACCCCAGCGGCATGATCGCCGCACAGCCGACCTCCTCCAGCCGCCGCGCCAGCACAGGGTCGTCGTTCGTGTACGGCAGCACGGTGAACCCGTCGTCCACCAGCGTCTCCGCGGCGTCCAGCAGCTCGATCGGGTCCGGCAGCAGGGTCCGCTCGTCGGCGATGACCTCCAGCTTGATCAGATCCGTACCGAGCGCCTCGCGCGCGAGGCGGGCCGTCAGCACGGCCTCGCCGGCCGTGAAGCACCCCGCCGTGTTCGGCAGCACGCGGATGCCGAGCCTCTCCAGCACCGACAGCACCGAGCCGTGCACGGACGGGTTCACCCGCCGCATCGCGACCGTGGTCAGCTCCGTCCCGGACGCCACCAGCGCCCGCTCCAGCACGTCCAGGCTGGGCGCCCCGCCCGTGCCCATGATCAGGCGGGACGTGAAGGACGTGTCGCCGATGACAAAGGGATCGTCGGCCATGGTTCAGCCTCCTTGGACGGCGGTGAGGACCTCGACGCGGTCGCCCTCCGAGAGGGACGTCGACGGCCACTGCGCGCGCGGGACGACGGTTTCGTTGAGGGCGGCGGCCACTCCGGAGGGCGCCGCGGTGAGGGACTTCACGAGCGCGTCGAGAGCTGTGCCGGGCTCGATCCGCCGACGCTCGCCGTTGACCGAGATGGTGACCGGGTGGCTCATGCGGGCTGCTCCGTGAGTGCGGCGGGACTGAAGCGCCTGGGCGTGAACGGCCGGGCCTCTTCCGGGAGTTCACCGGTGGCCAGGACCTGCGCCATGGCGTCGCCGGTGACCGGCGTGAGCAGCACGCCGTTGCGGTAGTGCCCGGTGGCCAGCAGCAGCCCCGCCAGCTCGGTCGGGCCGAGCAGCGGCGCGTTGTCGGGGGAGCCGGGGCGCAGACCCGCCCGCGTCTCGGTGAGCGGCAGCTCCGTGATGCCCGGCACCAGCTCGTGCGCGTCGCGCAGCAGCTCGTACACCCCGCCCGCGGTCACCGTCGTGTCCCAGCCGAGCTCCTCACTCGTCGCCCCGACGACCAGCTCCCCGCTCTCGCGCGGCACCAGATACACGTGGCTGCCGCGCACCACGGCCCGTACGGTCCGGCTCAGGAACGGCGCGTACCGCTTCGGCACCGTCAGCCGCAGCACCTGGCCCTTCACCGGGCGGACCGGCGGCAGTACGTCGGCGGGGACCCCGGGCAGCCGCCCGCTGCGGCTGCCGGCGGCGAGGACCACCTGGCCCGCGCGCAGCTCGGTGCCGTCCGCCGTGGTGACACCGGCGGCCCGGTCCCGTACGACGTCGAAGCGCTCGGCCCAGGCCCGGTGGAAGACCACACCGGCCCGCTCGCACGCGGCCACCAGTGCCCCGGCCAGCCGCCGCGGATCGATCTGGTGGTCCCCGTCCACGCGCAGCCCGCCGCGCACGCCCGGCGCGAGCATCGGCTCCAGACGCCGGCACTCGCGCCCCGACAGCCACTCGGAGTCCAGCCCCGACCGGCGCTGAAGGGCGTGCAGTTCCCGCAGGTGGGCCCGGTCGTCGGAATCCAGCGCGACGGCGAGCGTGCCGCAGCGGCGGTAGCCGAGGTCATGGCCGGTGAGGTCGGTGAGCTCGGCCACGAAGTCGGGGTAGCGGCGGGCCGAGGCCAGATTCAGGCCCAGCAGCGTCTGCTCGCCGTAGTGCAGCTCCGTGACGGCGGCCAGCATCCCGGCCGCCACCTGGGCGGCGCCGCCGCCCGGCTCGGGGTCCACGACAGCCGTGGAGAACCCGCTCTGCGCGGCCCGCCACGCCGTGACCAGGCCGATGATGCCGCCCCCGATGACGAGGACGTCTGACGTTCGCGTACGCGACATGGGCGTCCAGCCCCTCCCTTCGCCGGCATGACCCGGATCAGGTTCGTACGGTCGGAGGCCGCCAGCCTCCCTCTCAGCCCGGTGCGTCCGGGCTCCCGCGAGTGCTCTACGTTGGCCACCCTAGCCCGCCGCCGTGTGTCTCAGTAAGGGAGCCTGTGCCCGTGGCCCGTTCGCTCGACGGTCTCGTCCTCGCCCCTGTGGCCGATCAAGCCCCAGGTCAGGTGGGTACCCGCACCCGGTTCACGTACCACGAGAAGGAGGGTGAGGTCTGGGCGGAGTACGCGGGCGGCGACGTCGTACGCGGACACCTCGTGGGCACCAGGGAAGGCGACCGGCTGGACTTCCGCTACGTGCAGCTCAAGCGGGACGGCACGACGTCGTCGGGGCACTGTGTGTCGACGGTCAGCGAGCTGCCCGACGGACGGGTGCGCCTGGAGGAGACCTGGGAGTGGGAGTCGCAGGCGGGCGCGGGGACGAGTGTTGTGGAGCAGGTCACTGAGCATGCCCCCTGACTGACGAATTGTCAGTTGTCTATGGTGATCAGGTGAGCGAGCAGACGCAGCGACAGGGCACGTCACAGGCGCGGCGCGTGGTCGTCGCCGGCGCGGGCATGGCCGGTGTGCAGACCGCGGTCGCCCTGCGGGAGCGGGGCTTCACCGGGACCGTCACACTGATCGGCGCCGAGCCCCACCAGCCGTACGACCGGCCGCCCCTGTCCAAGGCCGTGCTGCTCGGCAAGGCCGAGGGGTCCGCCTTCGACGTCGACTTCGACGCCCTCGACATCGAACTCCGGCTGGGGTGCGAGGTGCTGGGCCTGCGCACCGCCGACCACGAGCTGGACACCGAGGCCGGGCCCGTCCCGTACGACGTCCTCGTACTCGCCACCGGCGCCGAACCGATCCGGCTGCCGGGCGCGGAGGGCGTCCCCGGCGTGCATCTGCTGCGCACCCTGGACGACGCCGAGCGGCTGCGGCCGGTGCTCGCCCGGCAGCACGACATCGTGGTCGTCGGCGCGGGCTGGATCGGCGCGGAGTTCGCCACGGCCGCGCGCGAGGCGGGCTGCGCGGTGACGGTCGTGGAGGCCGCCGACCGGCCGCTCGCGGGTGCGCTGCCCGCGGAGGTGGCGGCGCCGATGACCGCCTGGTACGAGGACAGCGGGACGGTACTGCGCACGCACGCGCGCGTGGAGCGCGTCGAGCCCGGCGCGGTGATCCTCGACGACGGCTCGCGGCTGCCCGCGGGCGCCGTCGTGGTCGGCATCGGGGCACGCCCGGCCACGGCCTGGCTGGCCGGCTCGGGGATCGAGCTCGGCGCGCACGGCGAGGTCGTCGCCGACGACCACCTGCGCACCTCCGTGCCGGAGGTGTTCGCGGTCGGCGACTGCGCCTCCTTCCCTTCGGGACGGTATGGCGAGCGCCTGCTGGTCCACCACTGGGACAACGCCCTCCAGGGCCCGCGCACGGTCGCCGCCAACATCCTCGGCGAGACGCCCGCCGTCTACGACCCGGTGCCGTACTTCTGGTCCGAGCAGTTCGGCCGCTTCGTCCAGTACGCGGGCCACCACGCCGCCGCCGACACGACACTGTGGCGCGGTGATCCGTCGGGTCCGGCCTGGACCGTCTGCTGGCTGAAGGAGGACCGTCTGGTCGCTCTGCTGGCCGTGGGCCGGCCGAGGGATCTCGCGCAGGGACGGCGGCTGATCGAGGCGGGCACGCCGATGGACCGGGAGCTGCTGGCGGACGCGACACGGCCGCTGAAGGCGGCGGTGGCGTAGCGCGTCGGGGCGACAGGTCCTCCCAGGCGGACCGGCCTGACTTCCGACTGTCAGTGGCAGATGGCAGGCTTGTTTCCGTGACCGAGATTGACGCAAAGATCGATGCTCTCGTCCCCGCCTGGCTCACCCTCCCCGACATCGCGGAGATGCTCGATGTCGAGGTGACCCGCGTCCGGCAGCTGGTCAAGGAGGGCCAGCTCATCGCCGTACGCCGTGGCGAGAACCGCGCGCTGCACGTCCCCGCCGCATTCATCGACGGGGACAAGGTCGTCAAGGGCCTGTCCGGGACCCTGACGCTCCTGCGGGACGACGGCTTCACGGACGAAGAGATGCTGGAGTGGCTCTTCACCCCCGACCCGAGCCTGCCCGGCACCCCCGCACAGGCCCTGAGCGAGAACCGCGGCACGGAGGTGAAGCGCCGCGCCCAGGCGCTCGCTGTCTGACCCGAACCAACCGATCCGAAATCCTCAGGGCGTACGGGCCGGCTGCTGCGGACCACGGGGCTCCGCGAGCGCTGAGGGTGCGGGCGCCTGCCGGGCCGCGCCGGGTCGGCCGGCCCGTACGCCACCACCGCCGACCCCGGGTTGCGGTGGCACGCTGCGGGCCGCCGAGGGCCGCCGCGGGTCGCCGTCGCGCGCGGCACCGGGCCGCCGCGGTCCGCCCGGTTCCGGCTACGGTGCCACCGTCCGGCAGCCGCCCGACGCCATCCGCCCGGCACCCGATCCCAGGGGGAACCGCATGTCCGACACCGTCACCGGGGCCACCGCCCGGAACCAGCTCGCCGACGCCCGGCTCTACCTGTGCACCGACGCCCGCAGGCGGCAGGGGGACCTGGCGGAGTTCCTGGACGCCGTGCTGGCCTGCGGTGTCGACATCGTGCAGTTGCGCGACAAGGGCATGGAGGCGGCCGAGGAACTGGAGCACCTGAAGGTCTTCGCCGAGGCATGCGCCCGGCACGGCAGGCTCCTCGCGGTCAACGACCGTGCCGACGTCGCCCACGCCGCCGGCTCCGACGTCCTGCACCTCGGCCAGGGCGACCTCCCGGTCCCTGCCGCGCGCGCGATCCTCGGCGACGACGTCCTCATCGGCCGCTCCACGCACTCCGAGTCCGAGGCCACCGCGGCCGCCGCCCAGGAGGGCGTCGACTACTTCTGCACCGGCCCCTGCTGGCCCACCCCCACCAAGCCCGGCCGCCACGCCCCCGGCCTCGACCTGGTCCGCCACACCGCCGCCCTCGGCACCGACCGCCCCTGGTTCGCCATCGGCGGCATCGACCTCGCCAACCTCGACCAGGTGCTGGAGGCGGGCGCGCGCCGTGTCGTCGTCGTACGGGCGATCACACAGGCCGACGACCCGGCCGCGGCGGCGGCGGAGTTCGCGAAGCGGCTCCGGCAGCCGTAGGCGCCGGCCCCCTGAGGCCGCCGTTGGCCCGTCTTTGTCCAAGGCGTGGACAACAGCCCGACAAATCGGGCAAATGTCCAGGGTCTGGTTGGGTGACCGAGGCCCCCTGGTTAACCTGCGACTATGGCCCTCGGTACCGCATCCATCAGGTCGGACCACGCTCGTACCGTGCGTGAGATGCTCGCGACCGGCAAGACGACGTATTCGTTCGAGTTCTACGCCCCCAAGACCCCGAAGGGCGAGCGGAACCTGTGGAACGCGCTGCGCCGGGTCGAGGCCGTCGGACCGGACTTCGTCTCCGTGACCTACGGCGCGGGCGGTTCCACCCGCGCGGGTACGGTCAAGGCCACCGAGGCGATCGCCTCGGACACCACGCTCACGCCGATCGCCCACCTCACCGCCGTCGACCACTCGGTGGCGGATCTGCGCAACATCATCGGCCAGTACGCCGACGCCGGTATCCGCAACATGCTGGCGCTGCGCGGCGACCCGCCCGGCGACCCGCTGGGCGAGTGGGTGCCGCACCCGCAGGGCCTCGCCTACGCCGCCGAACTCGTCGAGCTGATCAAGGCGTCCGGTGACTTCTGCGTGGGTGTCGCGGCCTTCCCCGCGATGCATCCGCGCTCCTCCGACTGGGAGGCCGACGTCCGGCACTTCGTCGACAAGTGCCGGGCCGGCGCGGACTACGCGATCACGCAGATGTTCTTCGACCCGGAGGACTACCTGCGGCTGCGCGACCGTGTCTCGGCCGCCGGCTGCGCCACTCCGATCATCCCGGAGATCATGCCGATCGCCAGCGTCCGGACGCTGGAGCGGATCCCGTCCCTCACCAACGCCGCCTTCCCGGACGCCCTGAAAGAGCGGATCCTCACAGCGAAGGACGATCCGGCGGCTGTACGCTCAATCGGTATCGAGTTCGCAACGGAGTTCTGCGCGCGGCTGCTGGCCGAAGGAGTGCCCGGACTGCACTTCATCACGCTCAACAACTCCACGGCGACCCTGGAAATCTACGAGAACCTGGGCCTGCACCACCCACCGCGGGCCTAGACCGGTCGTCCTGATATACGTCACACTGCGTAGGCGGCCACTGGGAGAGGGGCGTACATGGGCTGGACGGTCCTCTACATCGCGTTCGGCATCGTCGCGCTGTGGCTGCTGGGCGAGGTACTGCTGCAGTACAAGGCACGTCTGCGCTGGCGGCTGCTCGCCTTCGTCGGTTTCCTCGGCGTCGTGGTCGGGGTGCTCATCCCGTCGGTGATCGTCATCGGTCTGGGCGCGGCCGCGTTCGCGGTCGGCCAGACCTACGTCACGCTGTCCTTCCGCCGCGGCTTCTCGTCCGGCTGGGCGGTCTCCGCGCCGGCGCTGGGCCCCCTGGGCGGCGGGAAGCGCCGTGGTGGCGAGCCGGACCGCAAGGAGCCGACCCTTGAGGTCTCCGACCTCAAGGCGAGCGAGGGCGGCTTCGGGGGCGACGACGGCAGGTACGGCCACGGTGACGGCGATTACGGCCCGGACCGCGGCGACTACAGCCACGACAGCGTCGACCACGGCCACGACGACTACGACCGCGACGACGTCTTCACCCCCTCGCGCCCGGACCGGTCGTCGGCCGCGGAGACGACCGCCGTCTACGAGCCGCAGCCCCTGCCGGACGAAACCGGCACATACGGCATATACAGCGACCCCGCCCGCGCCGCCGCCGACCAGAACTACGCCTCCGCCGACCAGCCCCAGGACCAGTACGCGACGGCCGACCAGAGCTACGCGTACGACGGCTACTCCGGCTACGACCAGCAGCAGTACGGCTACGACGCCACCGGCCAGCAGCAGTACGCCGCCTACTCCGACCCGTACATCGGCACCCAGACCTACGGCGGCACCTCGTACGACGCCTATGGCCAGCAGCAGTACGGCCAACAGGGCTACGGCCAGGACCAGTACGCGACCGGCACCTACGGCGAGACGACCCCGCCCGGCGGTGTCTGGGTCCCGCAGCAGCGCACCGACGAGGCGTACGGCGGCGAACTGCCGCCCGAGCAGCAGTACCCGTACGAGGCCAACGGCCAGCAGGGCAACGGCCAGCAGGGCAACGGGTACGACGAGCAGTACCGTTTCTGACGCCTGACGCCCCCCGCGCGATCAGGCTGACGCAGACATCACTGCGAGCCCCGGAACTCCGGTCCCTCCACGATCAGCCCGGCCGTCAGCGCGCCCGACATGCCGGCGTGCGGGAGTCCGCCGCCCGGGTGCGACCAGCCGCCGACGCCGAACAGGCCGGACAGCGCAGTGCTGTTGGAGGGGTGCAACAGGCGCCCGTCGGCCCCGGCCAGCGCCGGAGCCGGAACCGCTCCGCCCTCCGCGCCGGTCACGTCCGCGATGTCGGCCGGAGTACGCACCTCGTGCCACAGGAGACGGTCGCGCAGGCCCGGCACGGCACGCTCGGCGACCGTGATCAGATCCTCGGCGTGCTGATCGAAGACCTCCGACTCCGCCCTGCCCCCGTCGGGCTGCGCCGGCACCGTCGAGGTGAGCGTGATCGCCTCATGACCGGCGTCCGGGACCAGCGCCGGGTCGTCGGGCCGCAGGACGGTGACCGTGGCCCGCGGGCCCCGCGTGGCCATGCCGCCGGCGCCGCCGAACAGAGCGTCCAGCTCGGTCTCACGGTCCTCCGCGTGGACCACCGTGCGGTGTGCCGTGCCCTCCGGTCGGCCGCCCCGCAGCGCCAGCAGCACGGTCAGGCGGCTCGCTGCGGCGCGCTGCGGCACGACCTCGCCCTCGCCTCGCAGCGCCGTCTCCCGAACGAGACGGTCCAGCACCCCGGGGGCGACGCCGGCGACCACGAAGTCGGCCTCCGCCATCGACCTGTCGGCCAGCTCCAGGCCCGCCGCCCGGCCGTCCTTCTCCACGACCCCGGTGATCTCGGCGCCGAAGTGGAACTCGACCTTCCGTGTGAGGCACCGCTCGTACACCGCCCGCGCCAGCTCCCGTATGCCGCCCCGCACATACCAGGTGCCGAAGGCGTGCTCCATGTACGGCAGCACCGCCGCGCTCGCCGGTGTCTCGCGCGGATCCAGGCCGTACGCGAGCGCGTGGCTCTCCAGCAGGGCGATGAGCCGGGGGTCGCGCAGTTCCCAGGCGCCGACCTCGGCGAGCGTGCCGGCCCGGCGGGTGCGCAGGAGTCGCTTGTGGGGGACCGACGGATAGGGCTCGCGCTCGGCCAGCACCTGCCAGTTCGGCCACAGGGGCTCCTCCAGCAGCGGCCTGCGCGTGCGGTCCCAGGCCTCGCGGGCGCGGACCAGGAAGTCACCCCAGCGCTCGCCGGTCCCGGCACCCAGCGCCTCCCCCAGGGCGGCCACCACACCCGCGCGCGAGGCGTTCGGCAGGGACACCTCGGTGCCGTCCGCGAAGACGTGCCGCGCGGACGGGTCGACCTGGACCAGCTCGACGCACGCCTCCAGCGGCTCCTTGCCGGTCTTGATGAACAGGTCGCGGTAGACGGCCGGGAGGGGGAGCAGCCCCGGGCCCGTGTCGAAGGCGAAGCCGTCGCACTCGAAGCGGCGCACCGCTCCGCCGTACGTCCGCGTACGCTCGTACACCGCCACCCGGTGGCCCGCGACGGCCAGCCGGGCAGCGGCCGCCATCGCGCCCATCCCGGCGCCGATCACCGCAATCCGTGCCATGCGTGGGACTTTATCGGCCACCACTGACAACCGGCTCGCTGACCTCGGGAGAAGGCTCGGCGACCGGCGGGCGCCGGCTCAGCCGGACCGGTGTCCCACCGCCTGCGCGAGCCGTTTCTCCTCCCGCCGCTCGGCCCTGCGGCGAAGGAAGCGACGGATCCGCGAGACCAGGAACAGGAGCAGCAGCAGCCCGCCGAGCAGCAGGACGCCGACGATGACCGCCGCGGCGACGGGGTGGAAGATCGCGAGGGTGATGAGGGCGGCGACCCCGAGGTCCTCCGCGAGGCTCACCACGATGTTGCTGAACGGCTCGGGCGAGGAGTTGACCGCCATCCGCGTCCCCGCCTTGATCAGATGGCTCACCAGGGCTGTGGAACCGCCCACCACACCCGCCGTCAGTTCGGGCAGCGACCCGCTCTGCCCGGCGAGCAGCGCCGCGACCACACCACCGGCCACCGGCCGGATCACGGTGTGCACCGCGTCCCACGCCGAGTCCACGTACGGGATCTTGTCGGCGACGGCCTCGCAGAGGAACAGGACGCCGGCCGCGATCAGTACATCGGGCCGTTGCAGCGCTTCGGGCACCTCGTCGCTCAGCCCTGTCGCGCCGAAGACGCCGAGCAGCAGGACCACGGCGTAGGCGTTGACGCCGCTGGCCCAGCCGCTGGTGAAGATCAAGGGAAGTATGGACACGGACGCGATCGTAACCAGCCGGCGACGCAGCGTCCTGGGGCTGGGTGCGCAGGTCTGAGTACGCGTACCTAGTCGTTGAGATGAGTACGCGCGCGGATGGGTCCCGACCAGCCTGAACGAGAGAGTGGAGCCACGGAGAAGGGGTCGGCTCCGGCACCGGCGACACGGGGCGCCGGAACGGAGCGGCCCCCGGATCCGCTCCTTCCGCCGGCCCGGCGTCGGCGGGAGTGAGACGGGGGACCCGGGGTGGGACGACCGAACGGGGGTCCGGCGGGGGAAACGGGGAAACGGGGGAAACGGGGAAACGGGGGAGCAGGAGAAGGCGCCGGTTCGACGGTGGCCCGCGGGGGACGCGGCCACTTCGGGCCGGCGCCTTCGCATGCGCGCCGGCCGCTTCAGCGGCAGCCGCTCACCCGGCCCTGCAACAGCCGGGACAGCGCCGCGTGCACATCGTCCAGGGAACGCTCCGGCTGGAAGGACTTCCAGTCCAGGGCGGCCACCAGAACCATGCCGACCAGCGCGGACGCGCTCAGCGTGATGTCGATCTCCTCGCTGAACTCGCCGTTCTCCACGCCCTCGCGCAGCACACCCTCGACGACGGCCACGGCCTGCTGCCGGACCACCATCAGCGTGGACTGCCAGGCCCGGTTGGTACGCCACAGCTCGGCGACGTAGAGCTGCGTGAAGGACGGATACCGGTCGATGAAGACCAGCCCCGCGCGGATCATCGCGTCCAGGGCGTCGACCTTGCCGCCGCCGTCCCGGGCGGTCTTCTCGGCCGCCTCCCGCAGGGAGGCGGTGAGGAGTCCGACTCCGTGCCGCAGCAGTTCCTCGAAGAGGACCGACTTGCTCGCGAAGTTGTAGTAGACCGTGCCCTTCGCCACCCCGGCCCGCTCGGCGATCTCGTCCACCGTGGTGGCGGAGAAGCCTTGTTCGGCGATGAGGGTGACGGCCGCCTCGTAGAGCTTCTGCCGGGTGGCCTCACGGCGCGTGCTGCCGCCCGACGCGGCGCTGCTGCTTTCCATGGCCCTGATTGTCCCGCGCGCGCTCACAGGCTCAGCTCCGGGTGGAGCCGGTCGAGCGTCCACACCTGTCGGCGACGGGCCGACAGCGCGGTCAGCGCGAGGGCGCCCGCGGTGAAGGCGAGGAGCACCACGCACGCGTGCCACACCGGTCCCAGGCCGCCGCCCGTGATGAGCCTCCTGAGCGCCTCGACGACGTAGCTCATCGGGAGGAAGGGGTGGAGCGCGTTGAAGAAGCCAGGGCTGGTCTGCACGGGGTACGTGCCGCCCGCGGACGTCAACTGGAGCATCAGGAAGGCCAGGACGAGGATCCGTCCCGCCGCCCCGAAGCGCGCGTTCAGCCACTGCACGATCGCCGCGAAGCACGCCGTCACCAGGAACAGGAAGCCCACCGTCCCGGCCGCCCGCGCCATCTGCAACCCGACCGCCCAGTGCAGCACCGACATCAGGGCCACCGTCTGCAGCACCCCGATCGCCACCACGGGCAGCCAGCCGGCCAGCGCGATCCGCCACGCCGAGGCCCCCGCGGCGAGCGCGCGCCGGTTCATCGGCGCGATCACCATGTACGCCACCATCGCGCCCACCCACAGGGACAGCGGGATGAAGTACGGGGCGAAACCGGTGCCGTAGTTGGGCGCCTTGTGCAGGTCCCTGGAGACGAGCTGGACCGGGTCGGCCATGACCTCGGTGCGCTGGTCGCGGGCCTTCTTGTCGTAGTCGGGGATCTGCTCCGCGCCGTCGTGCAGTCCGTCCGAGAGCTTCCCGGAGCCGTCGACGAGCTTGTAGATGCCGCCGTTGAGGTCGTGGGCGCCGGTCTTCAACTCGCCCACGCCGGTGTCCAGGTCGGCAGCGCCGGTCTTGGCCGAGCCGATCCCCGAGTGCAGCTTCTTGGCGCCCGCGGCGACCTTGGCGGCTCCCTGGTTCAACTTGTTGATCCTGGTGACGGCGTCGTCGAGGTCCTCGGAGAGGTGGGGTGCGCGCTCGGCGAGCGCCCCGGCCTGCTTCTGGAGGGTGGCGAGGTTCTCGTCGAGCTTCTTCAGATCGCCGTCATGGTCGGTGATCAGCGTGTTGAGATCGTCGGCGATCGTCGCCACGTCCGCGGCCGACTGCTTCGCCTTCTTCAGGTCGGAGCAGGCCGGGTCGGGCAGCGCGGCGTCCTCACAGCGTGCTTTGTAGACGGCGTTCAGTGCGTCGGCAGCCGTATGGGCGCCCTCGGCGGCGCCCGGAGCCCGCTCCACCAGGTCGTCGAGGTTGTTGCGGATCGCCCTTGAGGAGTCGGCGACCAGCCGGGCGGTGTCCCCGATGGTCTTCTCGTTGTCCGCCAGGAACGGGCCGATCTTCTTGTCGACGCCGTTGACCCGGTCGGCCAGCGTCTGCGTACCCTCCGCGACCCGCCTGGAGCCGTCCTCCAGATCGGCCGAGCCCTTGTCGAGCTTCTTCAGGCCGGTGGACAGCTTGCCGCTGCCCTCCTTGGCGTCCGTCAGCCCGTCCGCGAGGTCCTTGGAGCCCTTCTCCGCCTTGCCGATGCCGCCCTCGAGCTTGTCGGCCCCGTTCGCGGCCTTCACCGTCGCGCCGTGGATGTCGGAGAACGAGACGAAGATCCGGTCCAGGAACGACCGTGACGCCTTCGTGGACGCGGCCTCGCGCACCTCGCTGAAGACCGTCCGCGAGATCTGCCCGACGATGTAGTTGTTCGCGTCGTTCGTATGCACCTGAAGGGCGCCCGTCTCCGGCGACTCCCCGGCGCTGGAGGCGATCCGCGCGCTGAAGTCGTCCGGCATGGTCAGCGACAGGTAGTACGTGCCGTCCTCGACGCCCTTGCGGGCCTCGGCGGCGCTCACCTCACGCCAGTCGAAGACGTCGCTCTCGCGCAGCCCCTCGGTGATGTCGTCGCCGGCCCTGAGCTTCCTGCCCTCGACCGTCGCCCCCTTGTCGTCGTTCACGAGCGCCACCGGGACGCGGTCGAGACGGCCGTACGGGTCCCAGAACGACCACAGGTACAGGGCGCCGTACAGCAGGGGCAGCACCAGCAGCGCGACCAGGGCGGCACGCGGCAGCTTCCCCCGGCCGAAGCGCCTGAGCTCAAGCGCGGCCAGCCTCGGCGATCGCATCGGCGGCCTCCTTTCCGTCGGTTCCCTGGGACTTGGGGGCTTCGGGGGTGCCGGGAGGCGTGTCGGTCTCCTGGGATGCCCGGGTCGACACCGTGACCGTGCCGTCGGGGGCCTCGCTGCACACCGCCACGACCGTGGTCCCGGCCTCGGTGAGCGACTTCAACAGCGCCCAGACCTCGGTCCGTTCGGCGTCCGAGAGCTTGAGGTCGGTGTCGTCGACGCCGAGCAGGCGCGGACGCCCGATCAGAGCCAGCGCCACGGACAGCCGCAGCGCCTCCAGCCGCTCCAGATCCCGTACGGCCGTACGGGAGCCCTTGGGCAGGGCCTCCAGGTCGAGGCCCGCCGCCGTCAGCGCGGCCTCGACGCGCAGCTTCTCCTCGGCCCGCCGCTCGGTGCGCGGCCGCCACAGCGCGCGCACCGAGTCGCCGAACCGCCGTTGCAGCAGCGCGCGTTCATGGAGGTGCTCGGCGACGGTCAGGGCCGGTTCCAGGTCGGTCACCCCCGGGACGTGGGCGAGGGCGCCGACGCGCCGTACCGCGGCCATGCGCTTGGGCAGCGGGGCCTCGCCCACGGTGGCGGTCCCCTCGGTGGCCTTCATCCGCCCTGTGAGCGCGAGCAACAGGCACGTACGGCCGCTGCCGGACGGCCCTTCGATCGTGATCAGCGAGCCGGGGTCCGCCTCGAAGGAGACCCCGCGGAACGCCCACCCGCGGGGTCCTTCGAGACCGAGGCCCTGGGCCGTGACGCCGACTCCGGTCACGGTTCCCCCCATCCTGCCCCTCCTACTTTTGAACTGACTGGTCAGTTCAAAAGTTAGTCCGAACTCGCGATCGATGCAAAAGCGCAGGTCAGAACGGATTGTCAGTGCCATACCTCACGATGGGCGCATACGGCACCTCGTATCAGGGCGTGCCGTCACGAAGACGACAGGAGGTTCGTCATGGCCAGCTACCACGCAGCAGCCGCCCGTCGGCACCGCGCAACCGGCCCTGCCCCCTCACTGACCGGCCCGGCGAGCGACGTGCACCCCGTGCTCCGCCGGACCACGGCCCCGCCCGCCGCCCTCGATCTGCTCGCCCAGGCCCGCGCCGGACTGGACGAGGCCGCCGTCCTGGAGACCCCCAACGAGCGCTACGCGACGGCCCACCTCGCCGCCCTGCGCACCGCCGCCGCCGTACTCGCCGCACGGGGGCGCCCGGAGCCCACGTCCAGGCGCCGGGCCCGCATCCGGAGCGCCTGGGAAGTGCTCCCCGAGATAGCGCCCGAACTCACCGAGTGGAGCGCCCTGTTCGCCTCGGGCGCCCGGCGCCGCGCCCGGGCCGAGGCGGGCATCCAGGGCGCGGCCAGCCGCCGGGACGCCGACGACCTGATACGCGACGTGGCGATGTTCCTGCGCCTCGTCGAGCGGATGCTGGTGCTCCAGCCGGTCCTGCCCCAGCCGCGACCGGACGCGGACGCGGAGAAGACCGACGGCCCACGCCACCCGCGTCAGGACATGCCTGACGCGGGCTGACGGGGGCGGGGCGGATCGGCGGGCCGGTGGGGCCGGGGAGCCCGGAGCACGCCACGTGCTTGCGTCGCTCCCTGCCCGCGGCTCTCGGGTGGGGCGCCGTAGGCAATAGGGTGGAGGGCGCCTGAAGCCTTCCCGCTCCGTACCCCGGGCGAGGGAGGCAGCCCGTTCGCTCCGCCATGCACGTGGCGGTGCCGTGCCGAGGAGTCATCTGCCGTGTCGGACCCGATGCGACCCCGCGCCTCTCTCCGTACCGCCGTGGTCTGGGAGGTCCTCCAGGACGCCCTGGACCGCCGGGTCAAGGCCACGGGCCGTCAGGCGCTGGACGTCCTCGACACCGGAGGCGGCAGCGGCAAGTTCGCGGTGCCCGTCGCCCGACTCGGCCACCGCGTCACCGTCGTCGACCCCAGCCCGAACGCGCTCTTCGCCCTGGAGCGGCGCGCCGCCGAGGCCGGGGTCGCGGATCGGGTGCGGGGCGTTCAGGGCGACGCGCACGGCCTCTTCGACGTGGTCGAACGCGGCGGCTACGACGTAGTGCTGTGCCACGGCGTCCTGGAGTACGTCGACGACCCCGCCGAGGGCGTCCGCAACGCGGTGGCCGCCCTGCGCGCGGAGGGCGTCCTCAGCCTGCTCGCCGCCGGACTGGGCGGTGCCGTGCTGGCGCGGGCCCTCGCCGGCCACTTCAAGGAGGCCAAGCAGGCCCTCGAGGACCCGGACGGCCGTTGGGGCCAGGGCGACCCCGTGCCGCGGCGTTTCACCGCCGATCAGCTCACCGGGCTGGTCGAGGGCGCCGGCCTGCGGGTCGGTGCCGTGCACGGCGTGCGGGTCTTCGCCGACCTGGTTCCGGGCGTGCTGGTGGACACCGAGCCCGGCGCCCTGGAGGCGCTGCTGAAGCTGGAGGAGGCGGCGGCCGAGCTGCCCGCCTTCCACTCGGTGGCCACGCAGCTCCATGTGCTCGGCGAGACGCAGGAGGCCACGGAGGTCTGAGTCGTCTCCCGTGAACCGACCGCAGGGTGCGCCGTTGATCAGGGACTTGGCTGCACATGGAGTACGCCACAGGCCCCCCGATCGGGCGCTCAGCGCCGTATGATCGAGGGAGACCGTTCCGGCATGACGGGTCGGCCGCTGGGGAAAGAAGATCTCAGCGAGCCGGGACGCCCATGGCGGAGCCCGGTTGGCCAATTGGCGTAGAGGGGCGGGTTTCACGGGGGCGATTCCCTGCCTATCCTGAAGGGACCCCCGGGTCGCCCCGGCGACTGCACGATGAGGAGGACTCCGTGCCGCTCTCGGAGCACGAGCAGCGAATGCTCGAGCAGATGGAGCGAGCGCTGTACGCCGAAGATCCCAAGTTCGCGTCGGCGCTTGAGGGAAGCGGGCTGCGTACGTACACCCGGCGGCGGGTCTACCAGGCGGTCGCGGGCTTCCTCGTGGGTATCGCGCTCCTCATGGCTGGAATGGTCGCCAAGCAGGTCTGGCTCAGCGTGGTGGGCTTCCTGGTCATGCTGGGCTGTGCGGTACTCGCGGTGACCGGTTGGCGCAAGGCCCCCAAGCCGGGCGAACAGCCCAGCGGCGGCGGCCCGCATGCCCGCCGTCAGCCACGCCAGAAGCGCTCGATGATGGACCGTATCGAAGAGCGCTGGCAGCGCCGCCGCGACGAACAGGGCGGCCATTAGCTCGACGAGCAGCTCCTAGCCATACGCAGGGGGTGACCACCGGACGGGTGGTCACCCCCTGACGCATGCCGCGCACCGCTCGGCGAGCGGGCGGGGACGCCTCGGGCACCGGGCCCCACCCGGTCTCCCGGTCGGCGCCACCCCGCTCGATGCCGGGGCCGCCCCGTCAGCCCATGCCCGCCCGGAGCCCGGAGCCCGCGGAGCCCCTGCGTCGGCACTCCGGGCGCCTGCGTCGCTGAGGAGCCCTCCCCGCGAGCCCGCCTCAGTGTCCCCACGACCTCGCCCGAAGCGAGCCGTCAGCGGGCCGTCAGCGAGCCGTCACCCCCGCTGACCCGAGGTGGACGGCCCGCGCAGCGTCGGACGTGCGGCGGCCACGCGGCGTTTCACGGTGGTCCACCAGTCCGACAAGGCCCAGACCACGCGCACGGTGGACCGTGGGGCCAGCAGAGCGCGCACGTTCGTCGTCCAGCCGACCCTGGACCGAAGGTCGGACAGGACGCCGCGGACATCCTCTGCGAGGCCGGCCGTGGGGCGCGGACTGGGTGCGTAGAGGACCTGTTCCACCGCGTCGGCGACCCGATGCACGCAGGCCGCGGCCGGTGGGTCGAGGTTGCCCAGGCGGACGATGCGTGCCGCGGCCCTGCGGGGGGTCTGGGACTCGTCCGGGGGTATGCCGAAGTCCCAGGCGGTGTCGGTCAGTTCCTGCCAGACCGCCAAGGTGTGGAGCGACACGTCCGCTTCCGTGCGGCCGTGCGCGCCCAGCCGTGCCGCTCTTGTCCGCAGCCGCCACAGCATCGGGGCCAACGGAGTCAGCAGGGCGGCCAGGCCGCCGAGCACCCACGCCAGGACGACGTACCACCTGGGGCCGTTGCCGCCCGGGGGCAGCGCTGCCCCGGGGGACTCGCTCGCGCACAGCTCCGGGTTCCGCCCCGCGCAGCTCTCGCTCGCCGATGGTGAGGCGGAGGGCCCGGTGCTGGCGGACTGCGTGGGCCGTGCCGCGTCCGGAAGGGTGGAGCCGGGCGTGTCCGGCTGGGTGTACGAGGGAGCCGAGCCACGGGTCGGCGTCGGCTCGAAGCGGGTCCAGCCCACGCCCTGGAAGTACAGCTCCGGCCAGGCGTGCGCGTCCCTCAACCCCACCGAGACGGAGTTGTCTCCCTGCGGGGTCCCGGGTGCGAAGCCCACCGCGACCCGGGCCGGTATGCCCAGCGAGCGGGCCATCGACGCCATCGCGAAGGAGAAGTGGACACAGAAGCCCTGTTTGTCCCGCAGGAAACGGGCGATCGCCTGTTGATCCTCGCCGGTCTTGACGCTGGTGTCGTACTGGAACCCGCCGGTGAGGGCGAAGTAGTCCTGCAGCCTGACCGCCTGTTCGTAGTGGCTGGTCGCGCCGTCGGTGACCTCGCGCGCGGTCCGGGCGACCACCGCGGGCAGCGAGTCGGGCACCTCGGTGAACGCACGCTTGAGGGCGGCGGGCGGTTCCGGCGCGTCGGCGAGCTGCTTGGCCGTCGGCTGCACATCGAGGCTGCGCACGGTGTACGTCACCCCGCGTGTGGTCTGGCGTCGGTCACCGACGACTGTCATCCCGAGCGGTTCGTACCGCCACCTGCCCGCGATGTCCACGTCGCTGGGCGGGTACGGCATCGGCAGCCAGGACTGGCCGTACCAGTCCGCGGCCGAGATGGTCGTCTCGATCTCCGCGCGCCGTACGTCGGGGCCGAGGCCGGCGGGCTGGGGGAACGGGTCCGGCACGGCCTGGATGTCGCGCTGCGCCGGCTTCCAGGTCTCGCCGTCGAAGTCGTCCAGGGACACGATCCGCAGGTACAGGCTCGAGGTGTCGTCCGTGCTGGTCTTCAGGGACATGACCTCGCGGTCCTCGTCCACGTTCAGATTGTTGCGCAGCGACACCACCGGGTCGACCGTGGAGACCATGCCCCCGCGCCCGCTGCCGAGGCCCACGCCCGTGCCCGCGGCGTCCAGCAGACCGCTGTTCATCGCGGGCAGGGCGAGCGGCACCACCAGGGCGATGCCCAGCGCCACCACGCCGATGCGCCGCCCGGTGCGGACCGGTGCCACCGCGCCGGACGGCTCCCCGCCCGGCGTCCGCGGTGCCCCGCCGAAGACCCGGCCCCACTGCGAGAGCCGGTCGCGGCCCTCGGCCAGGAGCAGCATCAGATAACCCGCGGCGGCGATCAGGAACCACAACCAGTCCGCGCCCCCGTCGGACAGTCCCGCGGCCACGGAGTACAACGCCAGCAGCGGCAGTCCGGCCGGGGCGGCACTGCGGTACGTCACCGCGAGGGTGTCCACCGCCAGTCCGATGATCAGAACGCCACCGATGAGCATCAGCCGGATGCCGTCCGACAGCGGTGCGGGGATCGAATACCGGCTGACGTCGGCCGCGCCGGTCTGAAGCAGATCGGCGAAGTGACGGAAGGCATCGGGGCCGGGGATCGCTCCGATGATCGCCTGCTGGTGGGCGAAGGTCAGGGTCAGCAGCATCAGGGCGACGAGCGCCTGTGCCGCCACCGTCAGGGGACGCGCCAGCGGCACCCGCCGGGCCGCCATGCCCATGGCCGTCTGGATCGTCAGCAGGAAGATCGCCTGCAGGAACCAGGTGACCGGGGCGACCAGCGGCAGCAGGGCGCAGGACGCCATCAGCGTGGCCGCCGCGGCGCACAGCGTCATCCGTGTCCGCCCGCTCATGCCGGTCCCCCCTCGCCCCGGGCGCCACTGGTCGCGGCGGCGTCCGTACGCGCTCGGTCCGCCTGGCGCCACAGCTCGTTCACCGCAGCGCCCCGCGGCACGCTCAGCGCCGTCCAGCCCGCCTCCCGCAGCAGCCGCAGCCGCTCCTCGCTCCTGTCCAACGCGCCGGGCACATCGGTCGGTTCCCGCACCCAGGCCCCGCTGTCCAGCAGGAAGGCCACCGCGCCCCCGCTGCGCCGGCGCATCTTGGCGGCCACCGCCGCCTGCTCCTCGTCGAGGTCACCGAAGAAGGCGACCAGCAGTCCTTCGTTGCCACCGCGCAGCACGTCGTACGCCCGTGACAGAGCCGTGCCGTCGGAGTGGTCGATCACCGCGAGGGTGTCCATCATCAGGCCCGCCGCGTCCGCCGACTCCTGGCTCGAGCCCGCGAACCCGTCGGCGCCCTCACCGGGCACCGAGCTGCCCGTGTCGGTCAGCAGCCGCACGGAGAAGCCCCGCTCCAGCATGTGGACCAGCACGGACGCCGCGCCTGACACGGCCCACTCGAAGGCCGAGTCGGGGCCCGCGCCCTGGAAGGCCAGGCCCCGGGTGTCCAGCAGCACCGTGCAGCGGGAGCGCTGCGGCTGCTCCTCGCGGCGCACCATCAGCTCGCCGTAGCGCGCGGTGGAGCGCCAGTGCACACGGCGCAGGTCGTCGCCGTAGCGGTAGCCGCGGGGGAGTACGTCGTCCTCGCCGGCCAGCGCGAGCGAGCGCTGCCGCCCGTCGCCGTACCCCTTCGCCTCCCCGCCGAAGCGAACCGGCGGCAGCGGCTCCACGCGCGGGATGACCGTGAGGGTGTCGTACGTCGAGAAGGACCGGGTCAGCTCGCACATGCCGAACGGATCACTCAGGCGCAGTTGCAACGGGCCCAGCGGATAGCGGCCGCGCAGGTCGGAGCGGACCCGGTAGGACACCTCGCGACGGCCGCCCGCCTCCACCCGGTCCAGTACGAAGCGCGGGCGCGGGCCGAGGACGTACGGCACCCGGTCCTGGAGCATAAGCAGGCCCGTGGGCAGCCGGGAGACGTTGTCGATCCGCAGGTGGACGCGGGCCTCGCTGCCCGCGGGCACGCGCGCGGGGGAGAGCCGGCGACTGCCCGCGACCCGGTAGCGGGTGCGGTACAGCACGGTCGCGCAGACCAGCGGCAGCACGGCGAGCAGCAGTCCGACGCGCAGCAGGTCGCTCTGGCCGAGGACGTAGGCGCAGACGGCGGCCGCGATGCCGGCGGCCAGGAAGGAGCGGCCGCGCGTGGTCAGACCGGCCAGTGCCGTGCGCAGCCCGCTCTGCTCGCCCCGGTCCGCCTCGGCCTGGCCCGCCGCGCCGAAGGTCATCACAGCCTCCGCGGCGGCTGCTGGCCGTACGCCGGAGTACCGCGGCCCAGGCCGCCGAAGCCGCTCTGCTGGGGCGCGGCGGGCACCGGGGTGCGCTGGAGGATCTCCTGGACGACCTGCTCGGACGTACGGCGGTTGAGCTGGGCCTGCGCGGTGGGCAGCAGGCGGTGGGCCAGGACGGCCACGGCGAGGGCCTGCACGTCGTCCGGCAGCGCGTACTCCCGGCCGCTCAGGGCCGCCGACGCCTTCGCCGCGCGCAGCAGGTGCAGCGTCGCGCGCGGCGAGGCGCCGAGTCTGAGGTCGGGGTGGGTGCGCGTGGCGGAGACCAGGTCCACCGCGTACCGGCGGACCGACTCGGCGACATGGACACCGCGGACGGCGTCGATCAGCTTCACGATGTCATGCGCGTGCGCCACCGGCTGGAGGTCCTCCAGCGGCGAGACGCCGCCGTGCACGTCCAGCATCTGCAGCTCGGCCTCCACACTGGGGTAGCCGACGGAGACACGGGCCATGAAGCGGTCGCGCTGGGCCTCGGGCAGCGGGTAGGTGCCCTCCATCTCGACCGGGTTCTGCGTGGCCACCACCATGAAGGGGCTCGGCAGCTCGTAGGTCTGGCCGTCGATCGTGACCTGGCGCTCCTCCATGGACTCCAGGAGCGCGGACTGCGTCTTCGGCGAGGCGCGGTTGATCTCGTCGCCGATCACGATCTGGGCGAAGATCGCACCCGGCTTGAACTCGAAGTCCTTGCGCTGCTGGTCCCAGATGGACACACCGGTGATGTCGGACGGCAGCAGGTCCGGTGTGAACTGGATACGCCGCACCGAGCAGTCGATGGACCGCGCCAGCGCCTTCGCCAGCATCGTCTTGCCCACGCCCGGGACATCCTCGATCAGAAGATGTCCCTCGGCGAGCAGTACGGTCAGCGAAAGCCGTACGACCTCGGGCTTGCCCTCGATCACACCCTCCACCGAACTGCGGACACGCTCCACAGTGGCGGTCAGATCAGTGAGGCTCGCTCGATCGTCATAGGTCGTCACCCGGCCCTCCTCGGCCCGTTCTTTCCGGGCCGACGCTCTACGACGCGGACCGGCCCACCCCTGGAACACGGACACCACGCGTGAAAGGTTCCGCGTGTTGCCACACCCGCATTCTTGCTGCCGTTACCGATTCGTGTCACTCGCCTGTGGACAACTGCCTGTGATATGTCGGGTCTTACGGACTTTTGGGCACGCCTGAGCCCGAATTGACAGCGAAACGACAGGTGCGGCGGATGGTCACGCCGGGTCGACCTCGCGCAGCAGGCCCGTCTTCACGTCGAAGACGAAGCCCCGCACGTCGTCGGTGTGCGGCAGGAACGGCGAGGTGCGCACGCGCTGCATCGACTGCCGTACGTCCTGGTCGACGTCCCGGAAGGACTCCACCGCCCAGGCGGGCCGCTGTCCGACCTCCGCCTCCAGCTCGGTGCGGAAGTCCTCGGTGAGGGACTCCAGGCCGCAGCCCGTGTGGTGGATCAGCACGATGCTGCGGGTGCCGAGCTTGCGCTGGCTGATGGTGAGCGAGCGGATCACGTCGTCGGTGACGACGCCGCCGGCGTTGCGGATGGTGTGGCAGTCGCC
This sequence comes from Streptomyces sp. NPDC006385, assembly GCF_040612485.1. NCBI lineage: Bacteria > Bacillati > Actinomycetota > Actinomycetes > Kitasatosporales > Streptomycetaceae > Streptomyces > Streptomyces sp. NPDC006385. The sequence continues at coordinate 2,364 of NZ_JBEXQG010000045.1, read as the reverse complement.
GAGTTCCAGGCCGAGCGCGGCATGCAGGTCGAGGCGGGCGTCCATGCAGGCCACCACGGCGACGTGGAGCACGGGGCGGGCGTCCATACCGGGGTCGGTGAAGGCGGCGGCGTAGCGCGCGTTCGCCTCGACGAGCCGGTCGGTGACCGTGCCGCGGCGGCCTGTCGCACTCTCGGGAGCAGCGGGGACCGATGCAGAAGTCGTCATAGCCATGACGTTACTGGTCACGGCCGAAACGTTCCCGTTGTGAGAGGGGACAAAGAGTGTCATCGAGCCTTGTTGTGAGCTAACCCACAGGGGTGGCGTGAGTGCGCCCATACGAGCGATTTCGCCCGCTGCACGGCTGCGTCCGAACCCGAATCGGCGACGCGCAGGCCGGTTGATTGACCGCGAGACAGGGTGGACTAAAGTGACGCGAAGCGGGAGGCGACTCTCCCTGCTGGACTGTTTTCCCCCGGAGACCCCGGCGATTTTCCGGAGATCTCCCCGCGTGCGCGGCGCGTACGTACGGCTCGGCCTCCTCCCGCTCCCGGTCGGCTGACGCTTCCGGCGCCGGCAGGCCTCCCCTTCACGAGCGGGCGGGGACCCGGCGGTGCGTACCGCCCGCCGGATCTGAGAGGGCCCCTTGAGTCAGAGTCGACATGTCCCGGTGATGCTCCAGCGGTGCCTGGACCTGTTGGCCCCCGCCCTTCAGCGGCCGGGAGCGGTGGTCGTCGACTGCACACTCGGCCTCGGCGGCCACAGCGAGGCCCTGCTTCAGCGGTTCCCCGAGGCCCGCCTCGTCGCCCTCGACCGTGACAAGGAGGCCCTGCGCCTGTCCGGCGAGCGGCTCGCACCGCACGCCGAGCGCGCCACCCTCGTGCACGCCGTCTACGACGAGCTCCCGGACGTCCTGGCGAGGCTCGGCATCGCGCGCGTGCAGGGCGTCCTGTTCGACCTGGGCGTCTCCTCCATGCAGCTCGACGAGGCCGACCGGGGCTTCGCCTACGCCCAGGACGCCCCCCTCGACATGCGCATGGACCAGACCACCGGCATCAGCGCCGCCGAGGTCCTCAACACCTACCCGGCCGGCGAACTCGTCCGGATCCTGCGCGCGTACGGCGAGGAGAAGCAGGCCAAGCGGATCGTGGCCGCGATCGTGCGCGAGCGCGAGAAGGAGCCGTTCAGCAACAGCGCGCGGCTCGTGGAGCTGATCCGCGACGCGCTCCCGCAGGCCGCCAAGCGCACCGGCGGCAACCCGGCCAAGCGCACCTTCCAGGCGCTGCGTATCGAGGTCAACGGCGAGCTCTCCGTCCTGGAGCGGGCGATCCCGGCCGCCGTGGAGGCCCTCGCCGTCGGCGGGCGGATCGCCGTCCTGTCGTACCACTCGCTGGAGGACCGGCTGGTCAAGCAGGTGTTCGCGGCCGGCGCCGCCAACACCGCCCCGCCCGGACTGCCCGTCGTCCCCGAGCGGTACCAGCCTCGGCTCAAGCTGCTGACGCGCGGTGCCGAACTTCCCACCGAGGAAGAGATCGCCGAGAACCGGCGCGCGGCACCGGCGCGCCTGCGTGGGGCCGAGCGCATCAGGGAGTCCATCGAATGAAGGGCGTGAGGCAGGGGCGGGCGTCCGGGTCCAGGATTCACACCCATGAGTCGGAGAACCGGACGCGGGAGGGCGAGTGAGTAGGAAACCCGAACTGAGGGGGCGTGCCGCCCGGCTCGCACGGCTCATCCCCGCAGGACGCGCACGGGCCGCCCGTACCCCCTTCGTCCTCCTCGTGGTCCTCCTGCTCGGCGGCGGCCTCATCGGGCTCCTGGTGCTGAACTCCGCTCTCAGCGAAGGCGCGTTCCGCCTTGAGGACCTGCGGCGGGAGACGAAGGGCCTCACCGACGAGGAGCAGTCCCTGCAGCGGGACATCGACGCCTACTCCGCCCCCGACGCCCTTCAGCACCGCGCCCGCGAACTCGGCATGGTCCCCGGGGGCGACCCCGCCTTCCTCAGCCCCGACGGCAAGGTCAAGGGCGTACCCAGCCCCGCGGCCGCCGACGAGAACTCCGCGTACCGTCCCCTCGTCCTGCCCCCCGAAGCCCTCGTCAGCGAGCCCTTGGCGCCCCCGGCCCCCAGTCCGACGCCCACCGCGCCGGACTCCGCGGCCGCCTCCACCGCGCCTCGGTACCCGTCGCCGCAGGCCACCGCCGACCCCGGCTACGCTCCCTCCGCCCAGCAGCCGACCCCGTACGCCCAGTCCATCCCGTCCGCCCAGCTCTCCCCGTACCCGACCCCCGGCAGGTGACGGAAGTGTCCGACAGGGAACCGCCGCGCCGCCGCGTACCCGGACCCGCGAAGCCCGCCCGCTCCGGCGGTGCCCAGCGGCGCCCGGGCCC